>JAEXBA010000001.1 GCA_023457935.1 Bacteroidota bacterium
AAAACTCAATTTTGATGTTGCAGGGCAACATCGGAAACTTCTCCTTTTACAAAACAAAAGACGGAAGTATGGTACGTATGAAAGGCGGCGTTGAGCGCAGTAAGATCCTCAACGATCCCAAGTTCGCCAGAACGAGAGAAAACATGAACGAATTCGGTATTATTGCCCAAACCGGTAAAGTGATCCGGGGATCGCTATCTAATTATATCAGGAAAATTTCAGATTCGAAGGCCAGTAACCGTATGACCAGTGTACTCACCAAGATAAAATATCTGGATGAAGCAGCTGTGCGTGGTGAACGGACTCCTTCTGCCGGAATTTCCACACCTGAAGGAAAGTTATTACTGGAAGGTTTTGATTTCAACGCCAACTCACAGCTGAAAACTCTGCTGACGGTGCCTTTCCAAATTGACGAAACTACCGGCATTCTTAGTATTGAGAATTTTTCGCCCCGAAACAGTCTCTTGCTGCCGAAAGAAGCAACCCATGTCCAAATCGGTATTGCGATTTCAGCACTTGATGCAGGTTTGAAAACTTCGGAAACAATCTATAGCCCCATGTTGAACAGCGCTGCAGATGCAGTTCCTACAATGCTGAGCGTAGATCCAGGAGCGGCAATTCCAACCGGAGCCGTGAAAATTTTTGCAGTTCTGATTGAGTTTCTTCAGGAAATCAACGGTACTCAATATCCTCTTAACAATAATCAGTTTAACTGTTTAAATATTGTGAAAGTGGTGTAAATTTATTCTCTTTTTTTAGAAGTGCTGATTTCTTAGAGGTCAGCACTTTTTTTCATGAAATTTTCCTGCTCATCCGCCCTAAATTGTGTAACATTTCTTCTGATTCGAACCTGCACCGTGAAAAACTTTCTGTTTAAACAGCGGTATGACTGTTGAGTGGAGTAAGGTTGCTTCGCAGTCGTGAATGAGTGGATGAGTACGCAAGGGAGAGACCGGAAATTTTCTTGCCCCAGCCCTAAAGGGTGGAAAATTTCTTCCACGCTTAAGGATGGTATTTTAAAAGTTGCCCGTCTAAGGAAAATTTCATTTCCATAAAGTTTAAAGTGGATTTATTCAGTCCGAATGCAAAGGATACCAAAATTCTCAACTATTCCATTTACACTTTGAGATCTTCTTTAAGGGTATTTTTTATAATCAGATAAGAAGCTATAGTACTGATTATTATGACTGCAAAAACAAGCCAGCTTTCAGCAGTCAGTTTTACAACCAAGCCATTTATCAGCAGCTGCAAGGCGGCGTAAGACACGCTGATCAGTCTGTGGTCAATCTTTTTCTCGTTGGCCAAGAGCTGGTAAAGGTGGCGGCGATGGGCATCAAAAATATTTTCTTTGAGTTTTAAACGCTCTATAATTGTAAGAACTGTTTCCACGCCATACACCGTAAGAAACAGGATCCACTTTACATCTCCAGTTTTAAACATTAAAAGCCCTAGCAAAGATAACACCCAAAAAGCGACCCCTATACTTCCCACATCGCCCATAAAGCACTTTGCTTTTTTGCGGAAATTAAAAAACAAAAATACTACACTTGCTAAGAGAGGATATATGATAAACCGCGAATCGGTAAAATGTGCAACATTTTCATTGACGAAGTACAACGATGCCAAAGACAGCAGACTGTACAGCCCCGTCATTCCATTGATGCCATCCATAAAATTGTAGGCGTTCAGAATACCGATGATGACTACAAAAATCAAAGGTACCGACCACAAAGGGAGGCCAGCAAAAGCATTCACAAAGTAAAGGAGCAGCAGGACGGAAAAAAAATGAAAGACGAGTCTTATTTTATTTGAAAGATTACGGACATCATCGATAAAACTAATGATACAAATAACCAATAAGCCTATACCAAAAATCAAAAAGTTCTGAGCAGTCGAAGGTGGCTGAAAAATTAAGCTGACCGTAAAAAAAAGAAAAGCAGCAGCATAAACGACACCACCGCCTCTCAGCGTTATTTCGGAATGCTGGCTGCGGTGATTGGGAACATCAATGATTTTAAACTTTTCGGCAATGCGGAAGTACATCAGCAAAAAAAAGAAAAGACCGACTGCAACAATTATATACTCCAGATAAAACAAATCCAAACAAAAAATTATTTAACCCGATCTCCCTGACCTTTACCACCAACTGTTGCAAAAATATACTTGAAATAATCTGAAACCGAAAGAGATTTCAGCATTTCCGCATCCATTTCTGCCAGCTTTTTAGGAGTGGACATATCCACTTCGTTAATCTGTGCCAATCCTGTAATGCCCGGAACGTGACTGTACACCCCTCTTGTATCGCGTTCTTCAATCAATTCGGTCTGATTAAAAAGATTGGGACGTGCACCTACCAAACTCATATCTCCAATCAAAACGTTTACCAACTGCGGAAGTTCGTCCAATTTGGTTTTTCTTAAGAAATTTCCAAATTTCGTTATGGATGATTTGCTCGCCAAATGCGAGGCCACGGACTTGGTGTCTTTGTGCATTGTGCGGAATTTGTACAGATTAAAAGGTTTTTTGTTCTTCCCTACCCTTTCCTGAACAAATATTGGTGAGCCTGTGTCGAACAGACCAATAATAAAGAGTATGATGCCAACCGGCAAAAGAAAAAGCAGACCGAAAAATGAGAATATGAAATCGAAAAAGCGGATCATCTTGAGGTTATGAGGTTATAAGGTTATGGGGTGAGGAGGTTACTGGGGGTATTCTTTCACCATTTTTTTCAAAGAAGCACTATTATCATCCATTATTAATCTTGTCTAAGGTTATTTTTATGGCTTAAAGATCAAGAGCAAAGCATTTATAAGGATTGAACCCTTAAATCAACTTTTGCTTTTAAAAGATTTGACGGTTTTTATGAGGCCTTCTTCAGCAGACAAAGGTAACTCTTTCAATTTTAAGGCTGTCTTAATTTTTTGGTTGGAGACCAAAAGCGTCGTCGTCATTTTTGATAGTCTCTTGCTATTGAAGGGTAATTTAAAAGTATCACCAATCTTTGCAAGAAAAGTAACCACTACTTTGGGTACAGAAACAATTAATGGATTTTTCTGGTTGACTTGAGCCATAATCCTGATTAGATTTGATGTGGAAACAGGTTCATCATCGGCAACATTGTAGATACCGCTATTAATTGAATCTCTATTTTCAAATATTTTATTAATTAAAAACACAAGATTATCCACTGAAACAAACGTTCGGGAATTATCAAACGCACCTAATGGATAAGGAATTCCTTTGGAAATAATTTTGTACAATAAAGTGAGATTTCCTTTATCACCTTCACCATGAATCATGGTTGGACGGAGGATAAAAAGCTTTTTCCCGGACGGAAGGCTTTGTTTGAGTAAATATTCTTCCGCTGCTTTTTTAGACTTTCCATAGTGAGATTGGGGATTTCCAACTGAATCTTCGGTGAGAACTTCCTTTCTTTCGTTCTCCTCTACTGCTGCAATGGAACTGATATGAATAAAAAGTTGAGCATTGGATTTCAGAAATTCTTCAAAAATAACCATCACTAATTCATAATTGGCAAAATAAAAATCGTCTTCGGTCGCTGTCCCCTTATGATCGTGCGCTTTTCCAATGCAGTTTATAAAC
>JAEXBA010000002.1 GCA_023457935.1 Bacteroidota bacterium
TTCTTTTCCATTCCATATAACCGATGATTGCCATAACTGTGAAAACCAGATACTGCACAGAAGTTATTCCCAGACCTTTGTACACCATCATCGGAATACAGATAATGTCGCCGATAATCCAGAAAATCCAGTTTTCGATTCTGCGTTTTGCCATAAACCACATTCCTACAAGAAAAATTGCAGTTGTAAAAACATCCAGCCAGTTTGCCCAGTCAAGATGATGAAGGCCCAGTTCTGCGCCGGACATTGAAAAACTGTTGTCGATAAAAGGTTTATAATAATAAACAACTGTCACTAAAATCAGACTTAAAAAAAACAGAAAACTTCCTGTAATCCATTCTTTTCTGGTTGCCCAGCTGACATTAACGTGAATATGATCTTCCGAACTCTTCGCCCAAAGAATCCATCCGTAGACGCTCATCACCGTATAGTAAAAATTAATCATCATATCGCCCAAAAGCCCGAACTTCCAGAGAATATAAACGTAAAGCGCTGTAGAAATAATTCCGGTTGGATATACCCAGATATTTTTCTTTACAGAAAAATAGACACTGAGGATTCCGAAAATCATCGCGACAGCCTCCAGAACAATCTGATAAGTTTCGTAGGTTTCATAAGGTTTTATGAAGAGGTCGTACAGGTTCATTGTTCAAAGATAACGAAACTGATCCCTGAAAAACAACACAGCGCTCACAGCTATTGTAATCAAAATCACAGATTATCTGATAAATAATGGTTTATTTTGTGTAAACTGCATTTTTATGAAATTCAAAATACCGGCAATTGTGGCTTTAGCGGTTCTCGCGGGCTGTGCAAAAGAGAGTAAGGTGACGGGTAAACTGCCTTCCGAAACTATGCCACAGACTGTGAGCCTTGATTCCGTAAAAAGTGTGGCAAACCAGACCAAGATGCTTCTTGTTTCCAACCTTACGAAGAAAATCAGCGACAGCGGAACCGTTGCGGCCATGGAATTCTGCAGTACTGAAGCCATACCACTCACAAAATCTGCTGAAGAAAAATTCGGTCTGGAAATCAAACGGGTGTCGGAAAGAAACCGGAATCCGGACAATACGGCCAGCGCAGAAGAAATGCAGATTATTGAGCAGTACAAAAAGCAGTTACTGGAAAATAAGGAACTGGAAGGCAAAGTTCACGGTGATTATTTTTATTCACCTTTGGTAACGAATAGGATGTGTCTACAGTGCCATGGCGATGTGAGAAAAGACCTCAAACCTGAAGTGGCCCACAAACTGACTAAACTTTATCCTGACGACAAAGCAACAGGTTATAAGGAAAATGAACTCAGAGGTTTGCTTCGTGTTAAAATGCGTTGAGAAACTGAAATCATCAATAAAAAAACGCCGGAAAATATCCGGCGTTATGTTTTCTGTAAGAATTAATCAGATCTTACTGTTCAGACTGGCCCAGCCGCCGCCATTGTACACTTCTTTGTAACCGGCATTCTGAAGAATCCCTTTTGCTGAAGCGCTTCTCATTCCGGATGCACAACAGGTAATAACAGGTTTGTTTTTGTCTTTCAGTTTGGAAAGGTTGTTGGAAAGATCGCTTACCGGAATATTCATAGCGCCTTTAATGTGGCCACCCTGAAATTCACCTTTGGAACGTACATCCAAAATAATAGCTCCGTCTTTTACGAGCTGCGCGAAGTCGGTTTTTTCAAGTCCGAACATGCTTTTTATTGCGTCAAACATTTTAATAAGTTTTAAATTAATGATGCAAAAATAAAGTCAAAAGCATACTGCTACAGTAACAAAAGTTACAGAAGCGTAATTTTATTTCTTGAGAGCATTATTTCGCCTTCTTTTTCAAGCTGTTTCAGTACACGGCTCGTTGCTTCACGCGTAATTCCCAGTTCATCAGCGATTTGCTGGTGTGTAACCGAAATCTCTTTGGAATCGTACAGCTGAGATTTCTGCTGCAGAAGATGAAGAATCCTTGCATCAATTTTCTGGAAAGCCACTGCGTTTACAACATTCAGAAGTTCTTCAAACCGTTTCTGATAAAGATTAAATATAAAATCCGTCCATTCCGGATAAATTCTAACCCATTCTTTGGCTTTGTTGGCCGGTATTAAAGCGATCTCGGCATCTTCTTCCACTTCAGCGCGGATTTTGGAAGTGTCGTTGTTCATTGCGGCAAGAATCGACATGATGCAGCTTTCTCCCGGTTTAATGTAGTACAGAAGCAGTTCTTTTCCTTCTTCATCGGTTCTGATTACACGGATGCTTCCTGAAAGAACCACCGGAATGCTCCGTGCATAGGAATGCATGTCCAGGATTACGCTTCCGGCCGCAAAGGTTTTGGTGTTTCCCGACTTTGCAATTTCTTCCCTCAGTTCCGAATGAAAAATATCGTTAAAATTCATAGTTCAGCTCGTTTCGGTCAAATTTAAGATAATTCCACTTAGCTGTCAATTTCATTTTCATGCAGAAAAATAATGGCATTATTTCTTTTTCATTGCTGTTTTCACGATTATGAGAGATGAAAAATGTTAAGAACTCATAAAAATTTATATTTTTGGAGAACTTTAAAAAATTAAACATGTCGAATATTTGGAAAACCAAACCTCTCGAAAGGCTTATTGCTGAAGCAAGTGATGATGAAAAAGGTTTGAAAAAAACGCTCGGAGCTCCGGCTTTGGTAGCGTTGGGAATCGGTGCAATTATCGGAGCAGGATTGTTTTCGCTTACCGGAATTGCCGCTGCAGATAATGCAGGTCCCGCTGTTGTTTACTCGTTTATTCTTGCCGCTTTAGGCTGTGCTTTTGCCGGACTCTGTTATGCGGAATTTGCCTCAATGATTCCGGTTGCAGGAAGTGCTTATACTTATTCTTATGCAACAATGGGCGAATTTATTGCCTGGATTATCGGTTGGGATTTGGTTCTTGAATATGCGCTTGGTGCTGCAACGGTTGCAGCAAGCTGGTCACAGTATGTCGCAAAATTTCTGGCAGGATTCGGCATTAATTTACCCAAAGAAATACTCTACGGTCCGTGGGAAGGCGGTGTTGTAAACCTTCCGGCCATTCTTATCGTTTTCGCTCTTTCACTGCTGCTGATCCGTGGTATGCGCGAATCTGCAGTAGCCAACAATATTCTTGTAGTTTTGAAAGTTGCCGTTGTACTGATCTTTATAGCTTTGGGCTGGAGTTTCATCAACCCGGCGAATCACGATCCGTTTATTCCGGTAAATCAGGGTGAAGAAATGCTGAAAAACGGAAGCATCGGTTTCTTTGATTTCTTTAACAGTGATTATTTCGGGCATTACGGTTGGAGCGGAATTCTGCGTGCAGCCGGAGTTGTTTTCTTTGCATTCATCGGTTTTGATGCGGTAAGTACTGCTGCACAGGAAGCCAAAAATCCGCAGAGAAATATGCCGATTGGTATTATCGGTTCTTTGATTGTCTGTACTATTCTTTACGTTTTGTTTTCCTACGTTTTAACCGGTCTGGAAAATTATATCAACTTTAAAGGAGATGCAAGTCCCGTAAATACAGCGTTTGCGAAAACAGGTTATCACTTTCTGAATTCCGCATTAACCATTGCAATTATCGCGGGTTACACTTCTGTAATGTTGGTGATGTTGATGGGACAAAGCCGCGTTTTTTATTCGATGAGTATCGACGGGCTTCTGCCGAAATTCTTCAGCAAACTTCACGACAAGAACAGAACGCCGTACATTACCAATATCATTTTCATGTTTTTCGTGAGTATTTTCGCGGGATTTGTTCCCGTTGCCGATTTGGGACATATGGTTAGTATTGGTACTTTGTTCGCGTTCTCGCTGGTTTGTATCGGTGTAATTGTGATGAGAAAAAAACATCCGGAAGCGAAGCGTGGTTTCAGAGTTCCGTTGGTTCCTTTTATTCCGATTTTAGGTGTAATTGTCTGCGTTGCTTTGATGGCCGGATTACCGATTGAAAGCTGGGAGCGTCTTGGAATCTGGCTTGGTTTGGGACTTCTGATTTATTTTCTTTACGGAAAGAAAAACAGTAAACTCCAGGATTAATCAGTACTTTATGATAACAAATCCGTTTCAGAGAATGAAGCGGATTTTTTATTTTTAGAAAAAATTTGAAAATGAGATATTTCGTAATTCTGTTGATGATCAGTTTGGGATTGAATGCACAAACTGTTCAGTTCAAAACCATTCTGGAAGATAAAATCAGCATTCGCGCTATTGAAATCTGGAAAGGAAAAGTTTTTTATGCAGGCACCGATTCAAAATTCGGTTACGTTGATCTTAAAAATCCAGCAGACCAAAAACAGATTCTGCTTTCGGACAAAAAGCTTCAGTTCAGAAGTTTGGCGCAGGACAGAAATGCTTTTTATGCCATTAATATTGAAAGTCCGGCGCAGTTTTTCAGAATCAGAAAGAAGAATCTTGCATTCGAAATTATTCATACCGATGATGATAAAAATGCATTTTACGACACTTTGAAATTCAGTAACGGAATGCTTTACACCTTCAGTGATCCCAATGAAGACCTCCATTTGAAATTTGAAGAATTTAATTTTCTGAACGGAAAATTTGTTTCAAAACGGTACACTCAGCCGAAACTTAATGAAGGTGAAGCGGCTTTCGCAGCCAGCAATACCAATATTGCAGCTTCTCGGAAATATATCTGGCTTGCAACTGGCGGTAAAAGTTCCAGAATATTCCGGCTCACCAGAAATTCAAGACAAATGGAAGTTTTCGAAACGCCTTTTGTTCAGGGAACTTCTTCTCAGGGAATTTATTCTATTGATTTTTTTAAAGACCGCTTCGGAATTGCCGTCGGCGGAGATTATACCAAACAGAAAGAAAATATCAACAATATCGCAACAACTTTTGATGCGGGAAAAACGTGGCAGATTCAGGCCTCAGGAAAAAATGCGGGTTATTCAACCTGCGTGAAAATCCGTCCCGGTTCCAAAGGGAAAGAAATTATTGCTGTCGGCGATCAGCATATTTCGTATTCGGAGGATTTTGGAAAAACATGGAAAATTCTTTCTGAGGAAAAAGGATTTTATGTAGCAGAATGGATTAATAGAAATACTGTAATTCTGGCTGGAAAAGACAAAATTGCCAAGATGAAGATTTTCTAATTGTCTGAGTTGGTGTAAATTAATCGGATAGCTTCAATTGATTATTATCCGTATTTTTGCAGGATGAATCAGTCACTCATCAACAAATACAATATTCCAGGTCCGCGTTACACATCTTATCCAACGGTTCCTTTTTGGGACGAAACCAATTTTACTGCAGAGAAGTGGAAAAGTTCGGTTGTCAAAGCTTTTAACGAAAGTAACGAAGAGGAAGGAATATCTATTTATATTCATTTGCCTTTTTGCGAAGCGCTGTGTACGTTTTGCGCGTGTCATAAAAGAATTACCAAACAGCATTCTGTGGAAACCCCTTATTTGGAAAGTGTTTTGAAAGAATGGGATTTATATCTGAATCTGTTTAACGGTGAGAAACCGAGAATTAAAGAACTTCATTTGGGAGGCGGAACACCTACTTTTTTCTCTCCCGAAAATCTGAAAATTTTACTGGAAGGAATTTTTGCCAAAGCAGAAATTGCTGATAATCCCGAATTCAGTTTT
>JAEXBA010000003.1 GCA_023457935.1 Bacteroidota bacterium
ACCTGTTTTTGCAGAGCTCAAACACAACAAAAACTTTAAACGCTTTATGCTTCGAGGAAAAACCAAGGTCGAGGTAGAAATCGGCATCCTAGCCATTGCCCATAATCTCAAAAAAATGGCAAAAGCAGCCTGAAATAGACTGTTTTTTGACTTTTTTAGCTTTGTTTTTCGAAAAATCAAAAATAGAAAACTTCAAAAATCGGATTTTTAAACAAAGCGAAAAAAAAAGACTGTCCTTTTGAGACAGCCTCTATGTATTTCAGACATTATAAATGCTATATGTCATCATCGTCTTCAAAAACTTCATCATCATAACCTGCTTCTTCCTCATCATCAAAAACATCGTCGTCTTCATCTTCGAAGCTTTCGTTACCGAAATCATCAAAACCGAAGCCGTCATCATCATCGTCCATCAAAGGCATTGCAGACTTTCTGCTTTTTCCGCCGGTACTTTTTCCTGGCGCTTTCAAAGGAACTTTTCCAAACCTGAAAACGGTAATCGGATAGTTTACTGCAGGCTTCTCCTCCACAATCTCCACGAGTTCACAGTAAAATTCCCACAGATCCATAAAACCGAACTGAAACTGAGCTTTGTCGCCCACATTTTCAAACGCCTCGCTGATATAGACATCCGACATAATTTCGCCATCGCCCTCATCGCTCATATCTTCCAGCGGAACCTGCTTGATTACGGTACCGTCGTCTTCAAGCAAATTAAACAAAGACATTTCCTCACCCTGTAAACTAAAAGCACTGATAATCCCCAAATGAAGATTCCAAAGCGTCTGAAGTCCCTTGATTTCCACATCACGGAAAATATCCTCCTTGGCATCCAGAATTACACGGATCTTATAAACCATTATTACTGCTGATTAAATTAGTTTGATTACGGTTACAAATATAAAACAATTGAAAAACGACCAAAAAACATTTTGAGACTTTTTTTCAAAAAATATTTTGCTAAATTCCTGCCGGCATCAGGTTGCTTTATCGAGCAGAAAACTGAATTTTGTTCCCTGCAGATATACACTTTCCACCGATATATTTTCGTGGTGAGCCTCCAGAATATGCTTTACAATGGCAAGTCCGAGACCTGAGCCGCCATCGCGCCTGTTTCGGCTGGTTTCCACACGGTAAAAACGCTCGAAAATACGCGGCAGAACTTCCGGTTTAATGCCCATTCCGTTATCCTGAACCTCGATGAGAACCTTGTTTTTCAGCACATTGGTTCTTACGATTATCTGCGCCTGCTCACGGTTGGAATAATGGATGGCATTGGAAATCAGATTGAGCAGAACCTGAAAGATCTTCTGTTTGTCTGCGGCCACAAAAAGCTGTGGCTGCGAAGCCTGCAAACTGAGATGCGCCAGTTTCCTCTGTGCTTCCATTTCGAGAAGATCAAAAATTTCACGGATAGCGGCGTTTATGTCGAAATTTGATATATTCAGTGTGATTTCTCCGGATTCATACTGGTTGATACTGTCGAGATCCTTAACAATATTCAGAAGCCGTTCAACCGATTTGTCAATGCGTTCCAGATATTTATCACGGATGGCGAGATTTTCGATTCCGCCGTCCATCAGTGTTTCAACATAGCCCTGAATGGAAAAAAGCGGTGTTTTAAGTTCATGGGAAACGTTTCCTACGTATTCTTTACGGTAGAGTTCCATCGCTTTCATCGTATCAATTTCGGTGGCGGATTTTTCCTGCATTTCCGATACTTTTTCTCCAAGCGTCTTGAAATTCATTTCCTGATCGTCTCCGCCTGCGAATTCCTGCGGAAGAATGGTTGAAATTCGTCGGATCTGCCTTTTACCGTAGTAGTTGAAAAGATAATCAACCACAAGATAATTGAACAGCAGCATAATAACAACACTGATGAGAAAAGGAACAAGGAAACTGGAACTGTAAAGGTTGTCCTTAGAATAATCAAACACAAAAGCCACCACAACCATTACCACTGTAATAATCAGGGCCGCAATTACTGTAAGCCGGTGAAACTTCATGTTACAAATTTACACAACTAATTTGTAACCAATACCTTTTAATGTTTGAATGGAATCGATACCCAGTTTTTCACGAAGTCTGCGGATGTGTACATCAATGGTTCTTTCGCCCACAATAACGTCATTACCCCAAACTTTCTCCAGAATTTCCTCGCGCTTAAAAACCTTGTCGGTATTGGAAGCAAGAAGATACAGAAGATCAAACTCTTTTTTCGGTAGCAGGAACGGAGTACCGCTTTTGGAAACCTTGAAATTGTCACGGTCTATAATAAGGTCTCCGATTTCGATGAGCTTATTGGTTTCAGCAACCTGACTGGTAAGCTGAAGAAGTGCATTCACTTTGGAGATGAGTACTTTGGGCTTAATCAGCTTTACGATATAATCGTTGGCCCCGGCGTTGAATCCGGCAAGCTGAGAAAATTCCTCGCTGCGGGCAGAGAGAAATACTATGAGGGTTTTCTGCAGTTCCTTTATCTGGCGCAGTTCCTGGCAGGTTTCAATACCGTCTTTTTCAGGCATCATTACATCAAGCAGAATAAGGTCCGGAATAATTTCCTTGGCCTTATCAATGCCTTCGTTACCGTTGTTGGCGGTAAAAACCTGATATCCTTCTTTCTCCAGATTGTACGACAGGATTTCAAGAATATCCTGCTCATCATCGATTAAAAGAATTTTTCTCTGACTCATCTTTACTTTTTATCCTTTCAAAATTAGGCAAATTTAAACAGAGTGTAAACTGCCGTTCCAAAGTTTACAATTTATTAATATATGAAGGTTTTTATTAAGGATTATTTAAAACATAATTAAAACACCTTAAACCAAACTTCACACGACTTCTGAGTTTCTTTGCAGTGGAATAAAAATAGTAAAAATTAACGATGAAAGTAAGTAGATTAAGTATTGGTGTACTGTTCTTATTAGGAGCAAACACAGTACTTTATTCACAGCAAACGCAAGGAGACACCATACGGAACGAGAAGAGAATCGAAGGTGTAATCCTGAGAGGTACTACCAATAAAGGAGCAGAAAGCAACATCATCAACCTTCAGAAAAAATCTGTAGAAGTGATTGAAAGAGTTGGTTCTGTTCAGCTTGAAAAACAGGGTGTTGGTGATGTTTCGGTAGCGGTTACAAAAGCCACCGGAGCACAGAAACAGGAAGGAAGCGGACAGGTTTTTATCCGCGGGCTTGGCGACAGAAACAACTCCACTACCATGAACGGCCTGCCGATTCCGTCCAACGATCCACTGATGAAGAACATCGATCTTGGAATCATCAAAACCGACATGATCGAATTTGTAGGACTTGAAAAAGTGTACAACCCGAAACTTTGGGGCGACATGTCCGGTGCGAACGTGGATATTGTTTCAAAAGTACATGCAGGCAGACCTTATTTTAAAGTTAACCTCGGTTCATCTGTTAACTTCAACGCATTTAAAAACTACAATTTCTTTCTTCAGGACGGCCCGAACTATTTGGGTTCAAAGCAGATTGTTAAACCCAACAATGCAAGAATTGCCAATTACGGTTATGCATTCACTACCAACTGGAGAAATCAGGAAGTTAACACACCGATCAACTCATCGCTGGGTGTAGATTTCGGTAGAACATTCAATATCGGAGATACAGGGAAACTGAGCATTTTCGGTTTCGGAAACTTTGACAACGATTACAATTACCTTGAAGGTCCTTTGAGAGCGGTAGACAATACCGGTGTTGCTCTGAAAGATCTTTTTGCCAAGGAATATACTTATGAAACGAACACTACTGGATTGCTCAATTTGAACTACCGTATCAATTCGAATCATACTGTAAAGGCGACGACCAACTTCATCCATACTACAGATCAGAAACTTGGTTTCTACGAAGGCTACATCAGAGACACCAACGAAGACAGGGAAAATGAAACGGCCTATATGAGAAGATCACTGTACAAGACGAATGATCTTTGGCTGAACCAGATTTCCGGTGAACATACGATTACAGAGCCACTTACGGTTTTCTGGAATGTTGGTTACAACAGACTTGACAGCCGCAGACCGGACAGACAGCAGAATATTTCTATCTATAACAACGTAACCGGAATTCATTATTTCCCGTTCAGTAACGCAAGTGCGAACCACCGTTATTTCGACCGTCTGCTTGAAAACGACTACAACGGAGATATCCATGCCGATTATAAGATCACCGAAAACCTGAAGGCAACTGTAGGTTATCAGGGAAGATTCAAGGATTCCGATTTCAAATCGACACAGTATAACTTCAAAGTGAAACTGGCTCCGGGCAATTACTATGTAACGCCGGACGATTACGGAACTTACTTCAATTACGAAAACTTTCAGAGCGGACAGTTCTTCTACATCCAAACATTCCGCGGTATTCTTGGGGAAAGCGACAATGCTCTTATTCCGGCTTACTATACGTCAGAAGTTCAGAACCACGCCGGTTACCTTAACTTAGACTACAGAATAGGAGAAAAATTCACTGCGCAGCTAGGCGGGCGTTATGATGTTCTGAACCAGAGCATGATTTACGATACGAACCTGAGAGCGGGAGCTTTTGAGAAAAACTACTCAAAATTCCTTCCTGCCCTGAACATGAAGTACAGCATCAACGACAACAATAATTTAAGATTCTCTGCTTCCAAAACGTATACAACGCCAATTCTTATTGAACTTGCACCGTTTGAATATGAAGATATTGACGAGTCCAGCTATGGTAATACCGACCTTACTCTGGCCGACAACTATAATGCAGACCTGAAATGGGAATGGTTCCCGAAAAGAAATGAACTGGTTTCCTTAACACTTTTCGGAAAGCATATCATGAATCCGATTTCAAGAGTAACCATCAACTCGTCCGGTAACACAACTTCATGGGTGAATGTAGGTGACAAAGGATCTGTTTACGGTGTTGAAGCGGAAATCAGAAAAGACCTTTTCTCAGCCGGCAATGCAAGATTCTACACGTTTATGAACGCCACCTATCTGAATACAAGCCAGGAACTGGACAACGAGAAAGTGGTTCGTGAAAATCCGAATTCTCAGGTTGCTGTTTCTTTTATCAAGGATAAGGACAAAATGCAGGGCGCGTCAGACTTTCTTGCCAACATAAACCTTGGCTGGGAACAGAAATGGAACAAAAACACGATGGACTTTGTAGTTTCCTACTCGCATATTTCCGATAACATCTATGCACTGGGATACGACAGCAAAGGAAATCTTGTGGACAAAGCCATCAATCTTCTTGATGCTACACTGAGATTCAAACTGGATAACGGTCTGGGAATTTCAGCAAGCGCGAAAAACCTTCTTAACCCAAATTTCAGAAGAGTTCAGGATAACGCCAACGGAGAAATTATTGTGAGAGACTACCAGAAAGGCCTTAATGCAGGTCTGGGATTATCCTATCAGTTTTAAAATATCAAATTAATCTAAAATAAAATCTAAAAAGTTATTATGAAAAAGAATCATTTAAAAGTATTGGCAGCAGCACTTATGCTGACTTCTACAACATTCGCAGTTACTTCGTGTTCAGACAACGGAGATGATCCAATTGTACCTACAACTCCAGGCGGATCACTGAATCCATCAGATTTCAAAGGTGATATTTCAACTACAGTTACTTTGGATGCTACTAAAGTATACAAACTTACAGGAGCAATCATGGTAAAGAACGGTGGTAAACTGATTATCCCTGCAGGAACAAGAATCGAAGCTACAGGCGGTACATCATCTTTCATCACTGTTGAGCAGGGTGGACAGATTATGGCTAACGGAACTGCTTCTGCACCGGTTGTATTCACTTCTACAAGTGCAATTCCAGGAGCTTGGGGTGGACTGGTTATCTGTGGAAAAGCGCCAATCAACAAAGGAACTACCGCTTCTGCTGAAGTAGGAAACGCAACTTACGGAGGAACTGTTGCTAACGATAACTCAGGAACACTTAACTATGTTCGTATTGAGTATGCAGGTGCAGTTTTCAACGCTGATAAAGAATTCAACGGACTTTCTCTTTTCGGAGTGGGTAACGGAACTCAGATCAACAACATTGCAATTGTTAACGGTTCTGACGACGGTATCGAATTCTTCGGTGGAACAGTAAACGTAAACAACATTCTTTCTGTTGGTAACGAAGACGATGCTTTCGACTGGACTGAAGGATGGAACGGTACTGCTACAGGAGTTTACACAAAAAGAAGAGCTGACAATACTGGAAACAGAGGTATTGAAGGTGACAACAACTCCAATAACAACGATGCAGATCCAAGATCAAACCCAACCATCAAAAACGCTACTTTCATCGGAGCACAAACCGGTGAAGCAGACGGTCTGAAACTGAGAGTTGGAACTTACGCTACAATCGACAACGTAGTTCTTTCAGGATGGAAAACAGGTATCAACCTTGAGCATGATGCAACTGTAAACTACTTTAACGGAGCAGGAAAAATCACTAATGTTAACTTCGTAGGAGTACAGACAAACATTTCTGCAAAGAACTCAGCAGGAACTGCAGTAATGACTCTTGTGAATACATTTACTGAAAACGCTTCTGCAACCGGCGCAGGAAACGGAACTTCGCTTCCTACCTGGGCAACAGGATGGTCAGGACTATTCTAAAAACACTTTTCATATCAAATGGAACCACTGCTTTTGCGGTGGTTTTTTATTTTTCAGCCAGTTCACGTTACTTCTATACAAGATAAAAATCATATTTTGATTATTTATATATTAATTTAATATTAACTCTTTGTTAATTTGGTTTAAATTTTGTTACTTTGATTCCATTATTTATTAACGGAATATTAATTAACTGAAATTTTATCATGAAAAATATACTTAAAAAAGCAGCCGGAACTTTCGCTTTCCTTTTAATTGCAGGCTTTACCTCACAGTTAAGCGCACAGCAGAGCAATATGATTGAAGAGGTGAAACTTAATAATACGGACGGCTTCGGTAAACTGAGACAGCTGATTGTTGACAATTTCGATTACACCAATCCTAATCTATCAGAAGGAATCAGCAAAAGTGTAATCAAATTTGATGTTTCCAAAGAAGGAAAAATCACCAATGTGCATGCAGAAGGCAGATGCAAATATGTAAGCGAGGAATTGGAAACAGTTCTTTCGGATCTTACCTACAAATTTGAGAAGGGAAAAGAATTGCCTTTTACTTATGTTATGCCTGTTGAAGTGGCCATTGCAGCGAGATAATCTTTTGTATATAAAAGTAAAACGGGTTCAGCCAGTGCTGAACCCGTTTTTTATTTAAGAATACTCAAATTTTCTTACTGTTTCAAGAGTGCGGTCGATTTCCGCTTCCTTAATTGCATTTGAAATGAACCATGTTTCATATCCGCTTGGCGGCAGGTAAACCCCGTTTTTCAGCAGCTGATGAAAGAAATTGTTGAACAGAGGATGGTTCGCATTTCGTGCATCATCAAAATTTGATACGGATGCAATATGAAAGAAAATACTCATCATTGAACCTTTTCTGTTTATTCTGTGCTGGATACCCTTTTCGTTCAGGATTTTTCCGATTTCAAAATCGAGGGTTTCCGTCGCTTTATTGATACTGGTATAAAAATCCACATCGTTCTTAATCAGTTCCAGCGTTTTCAGTCCGGCACGCATCGCCAAAGGATTTCCGCTTAGTGTTCCGGCCTGGTACACTGCACCTTTTGGCGCAAGATAATCCATTATTTCATTTCTTCCCGCAAAAGCGCCCACCGGCATTCCTCCACCGATTACTTTTCCGTAAGTTACAAGATCCGCTTTCACGCCGAATACTTCCTGTGCGCCGCCAAAAGCCAGACGGAAACCGGTCATCACTTCATCAAAAATCAGAAGCGCACCGTTTTCATCACATATTTTCCGGAGATTCTGAAGGAAATTATTTTCCGGCAGAACGCAGCCCATATTTCCGGCTACAGGTTCTATAATAATCGCTGCAATTTCCCCTTCATTGTTTTTAAACAAATCCAGAACCTGCTCAAAATCGTTATAATGTGCCAGCAGCGTATCCTTTGCTGTTCCCTGAGTAACACCCGGAGAATTAGGGTTTCCGAATGTTGCAGCGCCGCTTCCGGCCTTAATCAGAAACGAATCGGAATGACCGTGATAGCAACCTTCAAACTTGATAATTTTATCTCTTCCCGTAAAACCTCTCGCTAAACGGACAGCGCTCAAGCACGCTTCAGTGCCGGAGGAAACCATTCTGATCTGGTCGATATTCGGAACATTTCCGATGATGAATTTCGCAATCTCCGTTTCCAGTTCAGTAGGAGTTCCGAAAGAAAAACCTTTTTCTGCCTGTTCTTTAACAGCTACCAGAACTTCGGGATGTGTATGCCCTAAAATTGCCGGTCCCCAGGAATTCACGTAATCAATATAGGTATTGTCGTCCACATCTGTCATGTAGGCACCTTTGGCGGATTTCATGAAAACCGGTACTCCGCCGACCGATTTAAAGGCACGAACCGGAGAATTTACTCCACCCGGAATGTACTGCTGCGCTTCGCTAAACAAAGCTGAACTTCTTTGATACTGCATTATGTTATGAGAAAAAAATTAGAACGCGCCTCTTGGCGCGTTCCTACAAATTTACGAATAATTAATTTCTTGGCTTCCTTCCCTGGAGATAAATAAGCTCTCCAACACGTGGCTGCTGCCCTTCATCCATACGGTTTTTCGCATAGAGTTTGTTGAGTTTCACGCCAAATTTCTGTGAAATATCGTGCATGTCCTCTCCCACTTCCACTTTATAGGCCGCAACATTCCCGTCGGAATTTTTTGGCTCAAGGAAAATGATATCGTTTTTCTTAAGAATAGAACTGCGCAGATCGTTGTATTTTAATAATCTGTCCATACCGATGCCGAATTTCTTTGCCACGAGTGAAAGTTCAATCTCATCCGGAACCACAAAGAATTTTATTCCGCCGTTAGGATGGTTTTTCACCAGAATTGCATTAAGAATATCAGTTCTGGTTCTGGCCTGTATTTTTTCAACTCTTGCCTGGGATTTCGCATAAGATTCCTGCTTATACGGAACTTTAATGGCTTTCTTGGATTCCGGCGTCACTTTCTCCTGATTCAGCTGCGCCATGAAGATCTTGTCGTCTTTAAGCCCTGGATAAAGCTTCATAACGGTATACAGCACATCTTTGGAAGAAGTTCTGTCGAACTCATAGAGTTTATATTTTTCTATTTTGTCAAGAAGAATGTACGCATATCTCGGATTGGTGGCGTAACCTGCTTTTTTCAGTCCGTGCGCCCAACCTCGGTAATCCTTAGGATCAAGTTTGAACAGATTAACGTAATACTTTCTTGTTGCCAGGAAAATAGAATGGTCTTCGTAGCTCTGTCTCGGGTCGTCGTAAACGCGGAAGCACTCATTAGGAGCATCATCGGTATGTTTCATCGTTTTGCCCTTCCAGTCTTCCTTACATTTAATGCCGAAATGGTTTTTCCCTTCCTGAGCGAGACGGCTCTGTCCGCCGCCGGTTTCCAGCAGTCCCTGCGCAAGGGTAATAGAAGCAGGAATCTTGTACTTTTCCATTTCTTCCACTGCATACTGTGCGAATTTCTGGATGTACTGGTCATCCGTTTTCCAGTTTTGCGCACTGAATTTCGATAAAATTAAAAGGCTTGTTATCGCTAAAAGTCTTTTCATATTTTACTGTTTTTCAATATCTATCTATTGTTTTTCTGTTTTGCTTTCTCAGCATCTCATTGGCTCCTACAATGCCCTGCAGCCCACCTGTATGAAAAGCAAGAATTCTTGAACCTTCCGGAAAGCAGCCGTCATCAATCATCAAAAGCAACTTCCTCATCATTTTGCCTGTATAAACAGGATCCAGCGGAATTCCATAATCTTTTCCAAATGAATTGATGAACCGAATCAACTCATCAGACATTTTTCCATAACCGCCTTCATGCGCTTCAAACAGTTCAAAATTATTTTTTCCGGACAAATCCGATATTTTCTCTGCAAGTGAAGCGTCGTTCACCACAACGAAACCCATAACTTTCTGGTTGCCTTCACAATACTTTGAAAGACCAGCCAGTGTCCCACCGGTTCCTACTGCACTGCAAAGATAATCAAAATCTTTGGTTTGCTCTGTCAGCATATGCTGTATTCCTTTCACAGCCTCACTGTTGGTGCCGCCTTCCGGTACTGTTAGAGCATCCGGAAACTCATTGGTTAAAATTTCCGTAAGTTTCTGTTTGTCTCTGTAATCCGAACGGCTAACAAAGCGAAAGCGCATTCCTTTTGATTCAGTAAAACGCAAAGTAGCATTCTGAGCATATTTCACCGCCAATTCTTCACCGCGGATAATCCCAAGGGTTTTCACATTTAATTTATTTCCAAGGGCAGCTGTTGCAGCAATATGGTTGGAAAAAGCTCCACCGAATGTGATCAGCATTGGATGGGTATCATTTCGCTCGAGATACTGATTGACATTATAAAAAAGCTTCCAGTATTTGTTTCCGGATATTTCGGAATCAATAAGATCTTCTCTTTTCAGAAAAAGCGTAACGCCTTTGTGTTCTAAAGGTATTTCAATAATTGGAGCCGGAAAATCAGGTATTATGAGCATTTTAAAAAGATTCGTTATCAGTTTCCGAGATATTTCCAGAAACTGAAAAAGCGGCGTTCATCCAAATAGTTTAAATCATCTTCCATCGCAAATGCTTCCCGCTCAAAACTGATGTATTTGTAAGCAAGAAAACTGTCGCGCAACCGCAGATACCAGTACAGATATTCTAAAACATACCACAGATAAAAGAAAAAAATGAAGAGTTCCAGCTGCTGTCTTAGGTGAATTTTTTCATGATTAATGAGCACCGGATTCTCCCTGTCGGAAGGTTTGCGGAGCAGGATGAACGGAAAAAGTGTAATGCCGTTTATTTTTGTATTTTTGAGAAGCTTTTGGCACACTATTATCATAAAAGCAAATGTAAAAAACTTTTAATTGGAATTTAACCTATGGCCAATTACGACATCAAAGAAAATGAGGATTATTATTATAATGAACAGGGTTATAAGGTGTTTACGGAAAAGTATCACCTTAAGCGCGGATACTGCTGTAAAAGCGGATGCAGGCACTGCCCTTACGGTTATGATAAAAAGACGGACACTTTTAAGAAACCTGTAAAAAAATAAATCTGTAATGAAAAAATACTTATTAATGGCTCTTGCAGCGGCAACTCTTGGGCTAACTTCCTGCTCACCTTTTAACGTGAGAAGCGATTATGCTGAAACGGCAAACTTCAGCAGCTACAGAACCTATAAACTTCGGATTGACGACCTTAAACTGAACGACATCGACAAAGACAGAGTTCTGAATGAAGTTTCAAAACATCTTCAGACCAAAGGCCTTTCGGTATCCGATACGCCGGATCTTATCGTAAATGTAAAAGCCAACCACAAGAAAATCAGAGATATCCAAAGCACCAATCCTTACGGAATGTATGGCTGGGGCGGACCTTTCGGTTGGGGTGTCGGCATGAACAGAACCTGGACTTCCAACTACAATGAAGGCGCCCTGATTCTTGACCTGATTGATGCGAGAACGCAGAAACTGGTTTGGCAGGGAATCGGTAGCGGAATCAGCGTGGATTCACCAAAATCAAAACAAAAACAGATTCCTGCGATCGTTGCAGAAATCATGAAAAATTATCCTCCGCAGCGATAAAATTTCTTTAAAAATAAAAAAAGACCGCATTCTGCGGTCTTTTTTTGTGTATTTACGGTTACTGTCCTAAAGCATCTTTCATTCTTTCCTGCATCAGTTCAGGGTTTGAAAGCGCATCCATCCCTACTACAGAGAACAGCCAAACCATGTACGCCAGGAACAGAAGTCCTAATACAATTCCGATAATCGACAGGATTTTACCCGCTTTTACATTTCCGTAATTATCGTACAGCGAAGGATTCTGCTGATAAAGTTTCGTGTCTTTGTTGGCCAGCATTAAACCTACACCGCCCAGAATAAGGCCTACGATTCCGTAACACCAGCAGGTAATGATAGACAGGATACCGAGGATCAGTGCCGCGGTAGCATTTGGTAATTTTTGTTGATTCATAATTATTTATTTTTAAGGTTTGTTCAGAATGGAAGCGGATGCTTAAGAAAATAAGAAACCACAATGATGACGGCGTTGGCAATACCAAGAAATATCAGAATCTTGCTGTAATTCCGGGCACGGTCAAAAATACTCAATACCACAAAAAAAGCAAGAACCAGCAGCGAATATATTGCCGGATACATTTCGAAAGCGCCCTTGAAATCGCCTTCCGTCAGCATCACAAAAGCACGCTGGGTTCCGCATCCGAAACAGTCAATTCCGAAATACTTTTTCGTAAGGCAGGGCATCATGAAATCGTCGGCGCTCATCATCTGTTTTTATAGTTTCAATTATACAAAAAAAGTTTGAATGGCAAAATTATATTTTTGCCCTTTCATACTGATGAGGAAAGAAACATGCGTCTTGACGTCCAAAGGTACCCTGTACAGGCAGATAAGGATTCCGCAACAGTTCCCTCGCCATGAAAATAAGATCTGCGCCACCGTTCTGAAGTATTTCTTCTGCCTGTTCCACTGTTTTGATAAGGCCAACGGCTCCTGTTGCAATGCCGGATTCTTTCCGGATTCTTTCAGCAAACGGAACCTGATAGCCGTCAAATAAAGTAATTTTGGCACCCTGAATATTTCCGCCGCTGGAAACATCAATTAAATCAACACCTTTTTCTTTCAGAATTTTGCTCAGCTGAACACTTTCATCTGCATTCCATCCGTTTTCGGCATATTCGTCTGCGGAAATTCTTACAAAAAGCGGATGGTTGGCATCCAGAATTCCGTTTATGCTCTCTACAGTTTCTATGAGAAAACGTATTCTGTTCGCGAAACTTCCGCCATATTCGTCGGTCCGCGTATTGCTGAGTGGTGAAAGAAACTGATGAATAAGATATCCATGAGCCGCATGAATTTCAATTACATCAAAACCTGCTGAAAGTGCCCTTTCTGCTGCCTGCCGGAAATTCGTGATAATTTCCCGGATTTCAGAAACCGTCAGCTGATGCGGTATTCTTTCACCATCTTTATAAGGAATTTCTGAAGGCGCAACCGTTTCCCAGCCTTCTTCCTCAGAAATCTGAACGCCGTTCCATGTGGAAGCTTTACGGCCAGCGTGGGCAAGCTGAATTCCGATTTTTGATTCAGAATGACTATGAACAAACTGAACAATTTCTGAAAGTGCTTTTGCCTGTTCATCATTCCAGATTCCCATGCAGCGGTTGGTAATTCTTCCCCGCGGTTCAATTCCTGTGGCCTCCACCATAATCAGGCCGACACCGCCCTGGGCACGGCTGCCGTAATGTACTTTGTGAAATTCGGAAGCAATGCCATCCTCGCAGGAATACATGCACATCGGCGACATTACAAACCGGTTTTTGAGTTCGAGATTACGGAATTTTACAGGTGAATAGACTTTCATAAATACAGTAACATTTTAAGCAGTGATTTTACAAAGATAACAGAACCTGATTTATTGGCAGAACAGTTTATATTAACCTTTCTACCGCTGCTGTTTTCATTAATTTTAATTATCTTTATTCCCCGATTTTTGTAAATGGAAAAAGAAATCAAAATCTCCTTTGAGGTTATAGCATCGAAAGAAAATCTTAATGAAACGGAAAAAAAGCTTTGCGACGCCGCTTTTGAAGCCAGAAGCAAAGCTTATGCGCAGTATTCGCATTTCAGTGTGGGATGTGCGCTTCTTCTGGAAAACGGAGAAATCATCACCGGAAGCAATCAGGAAAACGCGGCTTATCCTTCCGGCCTTTGTGCAGAAAGAACTACTATTTTCTGGACATCAGCGAATTATCCTGATATGAAAATCATTAAACTTTTTGTTGTAGGTGCGCCTGAAAATGCACTGAGTTCAGCTCCAATTCCACCCTGCGGAAGCTGCCGGCAGAGCATTCTGGAGTATGAAGTGAAACAGCAGCAGAATATTGAAATTTATTTTGCGTCGCTTACCGGCGAAATCTTCAAAACCAAATCCGTCCGTGATTTGCTGCCATTCTCTTTTGACGCATCTTTTTTATAAAACCTGTTTTAGTCGGCCATTCTGAACAAAAAAAATGTCAGCATTGGCTTTATTTAGCTATCTTTGCAATGCTTTCAGAAAAGGGAATCGCGTGAAATCCGCGGACTGTCCCCGCAACTGTAAATCACTTAATAATTTTCTGCACAGTGCCACTGATTTTTCGGGAAGGCGCAGAAATGGTGAAAGTCAGGAGACCTTGCTGAAGCATAAACCAATTAACGCTTTCGGAGGAAAAGCCTGATGATGCTGAACTTTCTGTTCGGTAATTTTAGCTTTATTTTTCCGGTAAGCCCCATTAACTTTTATTATTTTTTTATGAAGAAAAAGATGATTTTGGTTGGTGCGCTGCTTGTCGTAAACACCCAAGTTTCCGCCCAACAGGAAGAACGAGAAATCCGGATTGACACTGTGACTATCGCAGGGAAAATGCCCCAGCAGCTGTACGAAACCGGAAAAAACGTAAAACTTATTTCTGCCAAAGATCTGGAGAAGTACAAAGGACAGACTTTAAATGAAGTTCTGAACCAGGCCGCAGGTTTTCAGATTGTCGGAAATTTCAACAACGCGAGTGAGCCGAAATCCATGAAAATCCGAGGCGGAAAAAGCGCCAATATTCTGATTCTGATTGACGGTATTCCGATGAAAGATGTCACCGGAAATGATTATACCGTTTCAGATCTGAGACTTCTTGCACTGGAAAACGTAGAGTCGGTAGAAATTCTCAACGGTTCTTCATCAGTTCTTTACGGTTCCAATGCCACTGTTTCTGTCATCAACATCAAAACACGAAAAGCGTCGCAGAAGAAAATTGAAGGAATTCTTGGAGCTAGAGCAGGATCTTTTTCAACTTTTGCCCAGAATGCACTGATTAAAGGTAAGCTGAATCATTTTAATTACCAGCTTTCCGGATTCAACGAAAAATCAGACGGACTTTCAGCCGCAGAAGGGACAGATTTTGAAAAAGACGGTTTTGAGAAACAGAATTTACTCGCCAATTTCGGTTTCAGTAAAGGAAAATTCGACTTGCATGTTTCTTCGGGCTGGAACCATCACTTTTTTCATTTTGATTCCGGCGCCTTTGCAGACGGAACCGACCGCTCCAACGACCAACAGTTTCAGGTTGGCGGAAATATCGGCTACACTTACACAAATGGAAAACTGACAGTAAATGCAAGACATTCTACGAATGAGCGAATCATCCAAAGTTTGGGAAACGCCGGTTATGCTGACCAGTACAAATTTGAAGGCGACAATTTTTTCACGGAAATCCTGAACAGTTACCGGATCAGTCCGTTTCTGGATATTACGGCGGGCTTTCAGTATGAAAAACAGTCGATGGCGTATTCGGAAAAACCATGGGGACAGTCTTCCCTGCAGGAAGTACTGAAATTTGCTGATACAAATGTGGTCAATTACGATGCATTTGCAAAGGTCCATTTCAGTTATAAAAATTTACATCTTGATGCCGGAACGAGGATGACGAACCATTCCAAATTCGGCAGCCATTGGGTTTACAGCATCAATCCTTATTTCCTGAAAGAAATCGAAACGCTTTATTTCAAGGCCGGAGTTTCTTACGCTACGGCATTTGTTGCGCCCACGCTGTACCAAAACTTCGGGGCGATGCCCTATATTTTTCCCAATTTTGAACTGAAACCGGAAACCAATCAGTCTTTTGAGGCCGACATTAATTTCGGAACAAAAGACAGAACTTTCAATTTCTACGCCACCTATTTCAACCGCAAGGAAAAAGATGTGATGGTTTATGAGGTTGTTGACATGGTGACGTATCAGGGAAAATTCGTCAATCTGCTTTCAAACAAAGCTCAGGGTTTTGAAATCGGAGCGGATTACAAGCTGAATGAAATGGTAAAATTTGGCGGAAACTTCTCATTTGTAGAAAACGAAGCCAGCGGCGTATTGCTGCGGCAGCCCAAACAGCGCATCAATTCCTATCTTGAATTACTGCCTTTCCGGACAACCCGAATCAACCTCAGCCATCAGTTCACCGGAAAAAGAGCCGACGCTTATTTCGATATGAACAGCTTTGCGACCGAGTATACGGAAAACCCAGCGTTTCACCTTTTTAATCTGAATGTAAACCAGAAAGTGAACGATAAGGCAGAAGTTTTTCTGAATGTCGGAAACCTTTTCAACAAATCCTATATTGATGTAGTAGGCTTTACCACGAAACCCCGGAATTACACGTTCGGCGTTAATTACCGTTTTTAAGAAGAATGGCTGCCCAATGTAACAGGCAGCCATTTTTTTATTTTTTTGGCGCGGTTCGGTTACGGCGCTTCACATCGGTGATATTCTGGAAAATCCAGTCATCCATCTGAATGATAAAATGATTGCGTTTCAGAATCATCCGGCAAAGCATAATAACTCCGGCAAATATTACCGCTAAAATGATGCTGATAATACCGAAACTTGTAGCAATTTTCCAGCGCTGTTCATCATTGAGCATCACATGAAGATTCTGCGAAACCCAGTCGAGGAAAATCCGGTAATGAAAGGCGCTCTCAAGTAAAAGCCCGATTCCGAGAATCAGTAAAACAGCAGCCAGAATCCACGAGATCACATAAAGTGCGCTGACCAGAAAAGTACTGCCAGAAACGGAAGGCTGCGCATCCAGAATGGACTGTAATTCCTTTAATCTCATCGGAAATTAATCCTTGTCGGAAGTAAAAATGCCGTTTACCAAGGAAGTAATCAGCGAAAGTGCAATACTGAAAATCAGTGCCCAACCAAAGCCGTCGATGGTCATTCCATCGGTAAAATAATCTGCAAGATAAACTACTGCAGCATTGATTACGAGCGAAAACAAACCGAGCGTAATGATGGTTAACGGCAGGCCGAGTAATTTTAAAATCGGCTTTACAATCAGGTTAAGGATTCCAAGAACGATGGCGAAAACGATAGCGGCACCGAAGCTGTTGATATGAACTCCACTCAGAATGTAGGTTAGTCCGAATGCAACTGCAGCGGTTACCAAAAGACGGATTATAATTCCCATATTTCAATTTATTTTAGCCAAAAATACGGAAAAAGAACTTTTTCAGCGAAGCGGAAACTCCTGTAATTTTTTTGTATTGAGATCAAACTCATAAAGCTTCTGCGATTTCGGTTCATAAAAAAGCCACTGCAATGTTGACATATTGCTTCCTACCTTGGTGAAAATCCCGATCTGAGTATAATTGACCCCTTCCCAATCGTTTTCCTCGAAGGAAAAACCAAGGTTCGAGTCTGCTTTGGACTTATGAAAATCGAGCAGATTCTGCTGGCTGCTGGCAATGTAATACTCGGCGACTTTCCGGATCCGAACCTGATAATCACCGTTATACACCGTTTGATCACGCTTTAGAGAAACAAGTTCTTCCGCTGGTTTCCGGTACGTTAAGACCTGACCGTTTTTCTGCAGTAAAGTATCGGTTAAATTCTTGGCTGAATGAGCACTTTCGGCTGTTTTATTACAGGAAATTACCACAAGTGAAAACAAAAAAACGAGGATAGACTGCTTCATATTTTTGTTTTAAAGTTACGGATTTTGGGAGTTGGTTAAAACTTAGGACAGTTATTAAAAAAATCTGAGATATTCTTGGGTTTTAGAATCATCAGGAACTTCAGCAAAGTTTATCAGAATTTCTCAATCCTGATCCGTAGTTTGTAATACATTTGTTCTGCTGTTTTTCATCGGTAACTACTTACTCATTATAGAAAGAATTTAAAAAATCAGTAAAAGTTTCCGAAACTAAAATAAATTTTTCTCTTCTAAGAATTCTGCTTCAATGATATGTACTTGTCCATTCTCTGATATTAAAAAAACGTTACCTCCATTGTCAAATGCAAATGGAATTTTTTTTCGAAAATAATTCCGCTTTTTTTATAGTCTACAATAATTTGTTCGATAGGTAAAGAACCATATTTTATTGGATTAAAACCGTTAATTGTAAAGATATTTTTTACTCCTTTTACATAGTCGTAAGGGATGCAGCACGTCGCCGGCTTTCAGATTTCCGGCTTCTATCCACTCGTCATTACAAAAGAAACGGTGTTCGGGAGTGACGCGTACAAACTCACCAGTCGGTAATTCCAGGCAGAGCATCTGCTGCGTAAATCTTTCATGCTTTACGAGAACCGGTTTTTATCTTTAATGTAAGTCTCCCCAAAAACTGGACACGTTATAACCCTAAGATTAACAATAAAAAACAATTAATTTTAGGTTATGAGAAAGAGCAAATTTACAGACAGCCAGATTTTGGCAATTTTAAAGGAGTATGAGTTGGGTCAAACAGCAAAGGAATTGTCCCGAAAATATGGTTTCCATTATCAAACCTTGCACGATTGGAAAAAGAAATTTAGTGGGATTACTTCTACCAAAGAGCTTCAAAAAATCAAGGAATTGGAATCGGAGAACAACCGCTTGAAAAAGATGTTTGCCAATCTGAGTTTAGAACATGAAGCACTGAAAGACGTTCTGTCAAAAAAGTGGTAAAGCCTGTCAAAAAGAGAGAAATTGTGGATTATTTGGTTCAGGAACATTCGTTGAACATCAGACAGGCGTGTTGTTGTGCAAGTTTGGAGCGGAGCAGTTATTATTACCAACCCAAAAGACAAGAGGACACCACACTAATCGATTGTCTGAATGAACTTTCCGAAAAACATCCGAGTTATGGCTTTAAGAAAATGTTCCATAGTCTTCGGAATCAAGGACACGCTTGGAATCACAAGAAAGTGTACCGTGTTTACAAAAAGTTGGGATTAAATTTACTTAGGAAACGAAGAAGAAGACTCGCTTCCAGAGAGCGTCAGAGTTTGAAAGTTCCAAAAGGACAGAATGAAGTTTGGAGCATGGATTTTATGAGCGATGCATTGTTCAACTCGAGAAGATTCCGGACACTAAACATTATTGATGATTACAACAGAGAAGCCATTTGGATTGAGGTTGGACTTTCCATTGGTGCAGTGCACATGACTGATTTATTGGAATGGATCATTAAGGAAAGAGGAAAACCAAAAGCAATCAGAACAGATAATGGACCAGAGTTTACCAGTTCTGTTTTCACCAATTGGTGTCATAAACACAGAATTGAAATTCGGTACATTCAACCGGGAAAACCGGTTCAGAATGCTTTTATCGAAAGATTCAACCGAAGTTACAGAACGGAAGTTTTGGATGCAAGAATTTTTAATAATTTAATTGAGGTAAGAGAAATTACATCGGAATGGCTGGAACATTACAACAACAAAAGACCACACGAAAGTTTACAAAACCTTTCTCCAATGCGGTATTTGTTGAAAAAGGAAAACTCACCTACAGCCAACTCCAGCACCGAGTTTTCTCCTTTTCAACAAATCCTTCCAACACCAACACCAACAATGAAATATTTTATACATTTACAAAAAGTGAGGGTTTAATTCTGTCCAACGTTCGGGGAGACTTACAATAATATTAGTGTTTAATCATTTAATTTTTGCAAAACTGTCTCAAACAGATCCTCATTAACACCAGACAAAGTATTTTCTGGCAGCTTATTTATCGATAGTTGCATTAAAGGATGACTAAATTTTTCACGATTTGGAATACACTCTGTGTCTGCTACGATATTCGTATTCGTTTCAGGATTAAATATAGCGGGATTTCAGATCGCTAATGATTGCGATGGCATAGGTATTTATTGAATTAAATCCATTAATTCCAAAATCTTATTAAAATCATTAGTTTTCCTGCCAATGAACCATATCATAAGGATAGTATGGATTATCTTTGAAACTGCTATC
>JAEXBA010000004.1 GCA_023457935.1 Bacteroidota bacterium
CACGCTGCACATAAATTTCGCAGTCGAATCCGGTTCCTAAAATATTTTTTCCTAAAAATCCGGCTTTTCTGGCTTCTTCAATAGCTTCTTCCAAAATATCCGGAATCCACGAGTATTCTCCACGGATGTAGATATAGGAAACATTTGCGCCTAAAGTAAAGGAAGCGATTAACATTCCCTCGATCAGAAGATGAGGAAGATGCTCCATCAGATATCTGTCCTTGAAAGTTCCCGGTTCAGATTCATCCGCATTCACGACTAAGTGTCTCGGAACTCCTTCAGGCTTAGCGAGAAAGCTCCATTTTAAACCTGTAGGAAAACCGGCGCCTCCACGCCCACGAAGTCCTGAAGCTTTTACTTCCTCCAGAATTTCTTCGGCGGTCATTTTCAGTGCTTTTTCCGCAGCTTCGTAACCGCCCTGTTTGCGGTAAACATCGAAGTAACGGATTCCCTCTACGTGTGCGTCTTTAAGTAAAAGTTTTTTACTCATTTTTATTCAATTAATCGACAGTAATGGCTCCCTGACGGCAAAGTTCAAGGATTTCATCTACTTTTTCGACTGTTAGATTTTCATGATAAAATTTTCCCAGCTGCAACATTGGTGCGTAACCGCAAGCGCCGAGACATTCCGCCGGTTTCAGCGTGAAAAGACCATCTGCAGTAGTTTCGCCGTCTTTAATGCTGAGTTTTGTACGGATATGATTCAGAATTTTTTCTGAACCTCTGGTCATACACGGTCCGGTTCTACAAACTTCAAGTACGTATTTTCCGACCGGCTGCATATTGAACATCGTGTAGAAAGTTGCTACTTCATACACTTCAATCGGTTTAATTTTCAGAATATCAGCAACATAATCCATCACTGGAACATCAAGCCAACCTCCGAATTCTTTCTGCGCAACATGCAGAATCGGAATCAGGGCAGATTTCTGTCTGCCTTCCGGATATCTTGCGATAATTTTATTTACCTGCTCTAAAGCTTCAGGTTTGAAAGCAATGGTCTCGCTCATTTTATTTAGATTTCAGATGTCGGATTTCAGACATCAGATTTTACTGTTTCTTTACTTAAGATCCTAAGCATCAAGCTCTCCAGCGATTACATTCATCGAACACATCGTAAGAATAGCATCGGAAATCATGGCTCCTTTAATCATTTCAGGATAAGCCTGATAATAAATGAAACAAGGTCTTCTGAAGTGAAGTCTGTAAGGGCTTCTTCCGCCATCGCTCACCAGATAAAATCCTAGTTCTCCGTTTGCGCCTTCTACAGCATGATATACTTCACCAACCGGAACATCCGTTTCTCCCATTACAATTTTGAAATGGTAAATTAAAGCTTCCATTTTGTTGTAAACATCTGCTTTTTCAGGAAGGTAGAATTCCGGAACATCCGCGTGGAAAGGTCCGTCCGGTAAATTTTTATAGGCCTGTTCAATAATTTTAAGTGATTCCCAAACTTCCTGCTGACGCACCATGAAACGGTCGTAAGTATCACCGGCAGTTCCTAACGGAATCATAAAATCAAAGTCTTCGTAAGAAGAGTATGGCTGTGCAACCCGTACATCGTAGTCAACTCCTGCAGCGCGGAGGTTTGGGCCTGTAAATGAATAACTTAACGCTCTTTCGGCTGATATCGGACCGGCATGAATGGTACGGTCCATAAAGATTCTGTTTCTTTCGTTCAGGGTACAGAACTGTCCCCAGATTCTTGGGAAATTTTTCAGGAATTTCTGAAGCAGTTCGTGGAATTTCGGTGTGAAATCTCTTTCAAAACCACCGATTCTTCCCATATTGGTGGTCATCCTTGCACCGCAGATCTGCTCGTATATTTCATAAATAGCTTCTCTTTCACGGAAGAGATAGGTAAGACCTGTAATAGCGCCGGCATCCATTGCTGTAACTCCGTTACAAACCATGTGATCGGCGATTCTTGCAAGTTCCATCATGATGATACGCATATAGTCCACGCGCTTCGGAACTTCGCATCCGATCAGTTTTTCAACCGTCATGTGCCAACCGATATTATTGATTGGCGCAGAGCAGTAATTCATTCTGTCAGTAAGAGTAGTAATCTGTGCAAAATTTCTTCTTTCCGAAATTTTTTCAAAAGCGCGGTGAATATAACCGACAGTCTGTTCTGAATGGAGGATTCTTTCTCCGTCCATTGTAAGAACATTTTCGAAAATACCGTGCGTTGCAGGGTGAGTAGGTCCAAGGTTCAGCGTGTACAGCTGGCCGTCGATCTGCTCTTTAGCATCGTACTGGTTCAGTATATTGGATAATGCGTTGTCTTTCATAATTGTTGATTTGAGGTTAGAGATTTGAAGTTTGAAATTATTGAATCTCAAATGTCAAATTTCGAATTTCAAATTATTCTATCGTCCGAACATTTTATCGTCCTTGTCGGTTCTGGTTCCGTCTTCCAGTCTGTATTCCTTCAGCATCGGATGGTAACCGAGATCTTCCATATTCAGAATCGGTCTCATATCCGGATGACCTTTGAATTTTATTCCGTAGAAATCATAAGTTTCACGTTCCATCCAGTTGGCACCGGCAAACAGATCCGTAAGTGTTTCGTATTCTGCAGCATCTCTTGTTGAAAATGCTTTAAGACGAATCCTTGCATTTTCTTTCATGTTGTGCATGTGGTAGATTACTCCTAGTTCTTTTTCCTTGTCTTCAGGATAATGAATTCCGCAGATATCGGTAAGGAAGCCGAATTCAAGCGAAGAATCGCGAAGATGATGAATTACCTTTTTGATGTCTTCTTTCTTAACTTCCACGGTGAGCATTCCGTAAGGTTCTGAGCTGGCCACAACACTTTCCGGAAATTCTCTGTTTATCGCTTCTAAAACAAATTCGTTTGTCATAATGTTCGTTCAAAATTCAAGATATCGAATCTGAAATTATTTTATTCCGTAAGATTCCAGCAGTTTCTGGTATTCCGGCATATCTCTTCTCCTGATGCTTTCGTTCTCTACCAATGTCTGAAGCTGCATTACGCCTTCAATAATCTGCTCCGGTCTTGGTGGACAGCCGGGCACGTAAACGTCTACAGGAATGACTTTGTCGATTCCCTGAAGAACCGAATAAGTATCGAAAATTCCGCCGCTGCAGGCGCATGCTCCGACAGAGATTACCCATCTTGGTTCTGCCATCTGCAGATAAACCTGCTGAAGAACGGGAGCCAGTTTTTTGGAAATCGTTCCGCAAACCATCATCATATCGGCATGTCTTGGAGAGAATGAGTTTCTTTCCATACCGAACCGCGATGCATCATATGTTGGGTTCAGTACTGCCATGAATTCAATTCCACAGCATGAAGTTGCAAAGGGAAGCGGCCAAAGGGAATATTTTCTGGCCATTCCGATTACGCTGCTCAGTTTTGTAAGAAAAAAGCCTTCACCTTCATATCCTTCAGGTGCTTCGCCATCCATTCTTACTACCGGTTTTGTATCTGACATAATTGTTGATTAAAGTGGTTTGTGTTGAAAGTAAGTTTACCTGTCCCAGTCCAGCGCGCCGCGTTTCACAACATAGAAGAAGGCCATGAAAAATACGGCCACAAATGTGAGTACGGCAAGGAATCCTTCCATTCCGAATTCCCGGAAATTTACAGCATAAGGGTAGAAGAAAACAATCTCAACATCAAAAAGCACGAACAGAACTGCAGTAAGGAAATACTTCACCGAAAACGGCGTTCTGGCATTACCTTCTGATTCTACGCCGCATTCGAAAGCTTCATTTTTACGGTTTTTTTCCTTGCTTTGTTTCGGACCTAAGAAATGGGTCCCAATAACGGAAAGAAGCACGAAACTTAAAGCAACTCCGGCTTGTATCAGTATAGGAAGATAGTTTTCTGGTAAACTCATTTTAACATTAAATTATCAATCTGCAAATTTACTAAATTATGTGCTAAAAGTGAAATTAAAAAGTAGAAAAGCCGCTTGGCAACAAGAGGGGAAGATAATTTAGAATAATTATAAATAACTATTTTTTGGATGCATTTTTCATCTTTTTCAGCGTGATGAAGGCAACATAACCCATATAAAGCACAAGAAAGCTCGCAAAAAGAATGTTGATGAGGGCATTGGTGCGTTCGTCTTCAACCCGGAAAAACTGGTTGTATGCGATGAATAGGACTATCAGCGAAATATAGATGTACAGCTGGATTTTCATGGACTTAAAATTCTAATGAATAGGTTCTTCTGCGCTTATGATTCACCGGCTGGTAATCCTGCCATAAAAGCTGAATATTCCTGTTTTCTTCCAGTTCGGGATTGGTTTCGAGGTATTTTACACCTTTTTTACGGAACACCTCATAAATTTCCTTGAAGATAATGGAAGTTACGCCACGCCGCTGATATTCGGGATGAATGCCGATCAAATAAAAATTGGCCCGGTCGTTTTTTTTGCCGGCCTGAAGAAAATGCCACCATCCGAACGGGAACATTTTCCCTTTTGCCTTTTGCAGCGCTTGGGAATAGGAAGGCATTGTAATGGCAAACGCTACCAGTTTTTTATTGGCGTCTTCAATGCAGATGATGTAATCTTTATCAAGAAAACCGAAGTATTTGGTTTTGTAATGCTCAATCTGTTCGTCGGTAATTGGCGTGTATGTGGAAAGACTGCGGTAGGTTTCGTCCAGAAGCTGAAACATCGGTTCCACCAACGGCAGTATTTCGCTTTTATTCTGAAACTGAAGCACTTTCAGACCGTATTTTTCACGGATCGTTTCATTGAATTTCACTACTTTTTCGGGCAGAATTTCAGGAAACACGATTTCATATTCCACCCATTCCTTTTCTTTTTTCATCCCGAATTTTTCAAGATGATGAGGGTAGTAGTCGTAATTGTAGATACCGATCATCGTTGCCAGGCGGTCGAAACCCATTGTCAGCATCCCGGCTTTGTCCAGATTGGTGAATCCCATTGGCCCTTCAATTTTGTGAATGCCATTTTGTCCTGCGTAATCCACCGCAATCTTCAGCAGAGCGGACGATACTTCAAAATCATCAATAAAATCAATCCATCCGAACCTCACTTTTGCATCGGTTTCTTTTTCTTTATGATTGATCATTACAGCAATTCTGCCGGCAATTTCACCGTTTTTATAGGCGAGAAACTGTTTGGCTTCAGAGAAGAGCAGAGCGGGATTTTTTTTAGCATCCCAGAATGCCATTTCGTCATCAAAAAGCGACGGTACAAAATGTGGAGAATCCCTGTACAGCGTATTGGTAAACTGAACAAATTCCTTTAGCTGTGTACTGTTTTTTACTTCAACGATCTGTATTTCACCCATATTCCGAAACGATAGAACTACAAAGATACTTATTCAGTTGCAGAACTGATTTATTTGGCATACTTTTTCCATCAAAAAGAGCGAAACAAAAATCAAAAAAATAAACAGATGGGAGGTTATTATTTAATTATTGGGGCGATTTTTATTATCAGTATGATTGTCCAGAACCGTTTAAGGTCGAAGTTTGCGCAGTATTCGCAGGTGGGTTTGCGCAACGGGCTTTCGGGCAAGGAAGTTGCGGAAAAAATGCTGGCGGACAATGGTATTCATGATGTACAGGTAATGTCGGTTCCGGGAAAACTGACCGATCATTATAATCCAGCCAACAAAACCATCAACCTTTCGGAAGAGGTTTACATGCAGAGAAATGCAGCTGCCGCCGCGGTTGCAGCGCACGAAACCGGTCACGCAGTACAGCATGCCGTTGGATATTCAATGCTGAAACTGAGATCATCAATGGTTCCTATTGTGAGCTTTTCTTCTAAGCTTCTTCAGTTTGTACTGATGGCGGGAATTGTGGTGATGGCGTCCAGCGGAAGTAAAACTCTGCTTCTTATCGGAGTTATCCTGTTTGCGGTAACCACCGCTTTTGCCTTTGTAACGCTGCCGGTTGAATATGATGCCAGCAACAGAGCGCTTAAATGGCTTAAAACGACGGGAACAGTAACAACAGAAGAATATGCCGGAGCAGAAGATTCCCTGAAATGGGCCGCAAGAACTTATGTAGTTGCAGCTCTCGGATCGCTTGCGCAACTGATATACTTTGCTTCAATGCTTTCAGGCAGGAGAGATTAGATCTAAAAAAAATATAGAATCCAATTGAAGGATGCGGTTTTTCTGCATCCTTTTTTTTATCCGGTGAAGTCGTAGGAAATATGCTGCATTTCTGACAACTGACTTGTTAAGACTTCCTTTTGGGAACACTTTACCGATGCTGTAATCAAGCACTGTTCAGATGTTTCGAAATTCAGAATTTTTGTATCGAATTTGTTTAGCAGTGTAAAAATAAGATTCTGCCGGTCGAAGGGAAATGAAATGGTGACTTCTGTTTCAAGTTCCCGGATGATGAATTCGGCGCTTTCCAAAACCAGCTTTGCACTTTCTTTATACGCTTTTACCAAACCGGAAACGCCCAGCTTTGTTCCGCCATAATAGCGTACCACAACGACCAAAATATTGGTGAGTTCATTTGCCAAAAGCTGATTGTAAATAGGTAAACCAGCGCTTCCCGAAGGTTCACCGTCATCGTTTGCGCGGTAATTTTCGCCATTCATTCCCATCCTGAATGCATAACAGTGATGTGTGGCTTTCGGGTGTTCTGCCCTGAGGTTTTCCAAAGCAGATTTCAGTTCTTCATCAGAATTAACCGGAAAGGCAAAGCTGATGAATTTGCTTCCTTTTTCCTTGAGCAGAATATCTCTCACCGGCGACTGTATCGTTTTGAATTCGTACTGCATTATTTTCAACCTTTGGGATTTTCAAAACAGCGAACACTGTTGTTTCTGATGTTTGTTGTAGAAGAAGCAGTGTTTTGCATCAGTTCCGGAGCTTTAGTACCGGAATGAAATTTCAGTTCTGGATTCACAATCACCATTGCTTCATCCCACAAACCTTCATTGATAAAGCTTTGCAGCGTTTTCGCACCGCCTTCAACAAGAACAGACTGAATATTTTCCCGGTAAAGAACCGCCATTAAGTTTGCAGGGAAATTTTCTCTTTCTGTTTTAATGAATTTCAGATGGCCTTTTTTCTCATTTTTCTGTGAATTGATGATAATGGTGGGCGCTTCCTCACTGAAAATGCTGGAACCGGCAGGAACTTTCAGATCAAAATCAATCAGAATTCTTACTGGGTTTCTCCCGGAAATATTTCGCGTTGTAAGACTTGGATTGTCGTTCAATGCGGTTTGGGTTCCTATTAGAATAGCGTGTTCATCGTTTCTCATCTGATGCACCAACTGATTCACCATTTCATTTGAAACTGCAGCCGGTTTAAAATCATAATCGATAAATCCGTCACCGGATTCCGCCCATTTCAGAACAATAAAAGGCCTTTTTTTCTCATGAAAAGTGAAAAATCTTTTGTTCAGATTCCTGCATTCTTTCTGAAGAACGCCGGTAATTACCTTAATTCCGGCTTCTTCGAGGATGTGTTTTCCTTTTCCGTTCACTTCGTCGTAGGAATCCATCGTGCCGATAACGACTTCCCTGAAACCGATTTCCTTCAGCTTCAGCGCACATGGCGGAGTTTTCCCATAGTGTGAACAGGGTTCCAGCGAAACGTAAATGGTGGAGTCGGGCAGAAGTTCTTTGTTGTGTACGGAATTTATTGCGTTGATTTCTGCATGCGGTTCGCCGGCTTTCCGGTGATAACCTTCGCCGATGATTTTTCCGTTATGAACAATGACGCTTCCAACCATTGGATTCGGATACGTGTTTCCTTTGGCTTTCAGGGCAAGTTCAATGCAGCGCTGCATGTAAATTTCGTGATTCACGGACGGTATTGAGCAAAAGAAGACGCGGATTTCGCGTCTTCGGTTCATTATTGTATCAAAATTATTCTCCCGAAATAATGTTGTGAAGATTCTGCTTCATGTTTTCAAGATGCATTTTCTTTTCGTCAATATTGGCGTAAGTGTCTTTCAGTAAAGGATTTTCACGTGTCGGGTTGCTGAAGAATCCAAGGTTGTTTTCCAGTTTTGCAATTTCTGCTTCCAGATCGGCAATCTGATTCTTGATCTTTCTGGCTTTGTCTGTGAGCTGATTTTCAGAAAGGCCTTCTTCTTTCAGTTCGAATTCATTCATTTTGTTTGCTCTCAGCTTTTCTCTGAGTGTCTTGTTGAATTCGGTATTGATGGCCATCTTGTCGCGCGGAACTTTCCCGATAGCATTCCACGAGTTTTTGATGTGCTCAATTTTTTCCACGCTTCCTTCTTCATCTCCAACTGTTTTCAGTTCTTCAAGAAGTTCTTTTTTCAGTTTGTAGTTTTCTTTCCAGTTATCGCCGGCAGCGGCATTTTTGCTTCTGTAATTGTTGAAGAAAGTGTTGCATGCTTCGCGGAATTCATCCCAAACCTTGTTTGTCATGCTTCTCGGTACATGGCCAATGGTTTTCCATTCTTCCTGAAGTTTTTTGAACAGCGGAACCGTAGTTTCCCAGTCTTCAGAATTCATATTGTCCTTCGCAGTCTGAATCAGTTTCATTTTGTCGTCCAGATTCTTCTGCTGCGAATTTTTCAGCCCTTTATAAAATTCGTTTTTGGCATTGTTGAACGCGCGCAGATTGACTTTAAAATCATTCCAGTTCTGGTTTGAAATTTTTCTCGGTACACTTCCGATTTTCAGAAATTCGCTGCGCAGTTCCTCAACTTTTTTAATGGAGTTCTGCCAGTAGCTGTGATTCGGAGCGTTTTCCGGAGAAGTAATTTTTTTTATCGCTTCAATAATCTCGTTTTTCTTCTCAAGATTTACGTTCTGTTCTGCTTCCATCTGTGCCGAAAGCTCAGTTTTTCTTTCGTGGATTCTGTTGGATATTTCACGGAATTCTTCCCATGTTTTCTCCCGGAATTCTTCTGCAACAGGTTCTGCTTCTTCTTTCCAGAGTTTATGCAGATACTGAAGTTCGTTCAGCGCTTTCTGAACGGCGGGTTCGTTTTCCAGTTCCTTTGCCCGCTCAATAATATGCTGTCTTTTCTCAAGGTTGTGGGCGTATTCCTGCTCCATGTATTCCTTGTTCATATCCAGCATTGCATAAAACTGGTTCAGATGGTGGAAGTAGTTGTTGTTCAGAAGTTTGAATTCTGCTTTTGCCACCTGTCCGGCGTTCTGCCATTCCTGTTTAATCTCGCGTATGGCTTTGAAAAGATTGGTTCCGGGTTCGGTATTGGTATACAGATGTTTCAGTTTTTCAATGATGTTCTGCCGGTTTTCAAGGTTTTTGCCGTGTTCCTCTTCCTGCTTTTTATGATAATCATCGTTTTTCTCGCGGAAAATACTGTTTAAACCGGAAAGACGTGCCTGTAGCGGATGTTCCCAGCTGAAATTTTCCTCAGCACTGGCAGAAGCTTCATGTTCGTGTTTCCTGTCTTCCGTTTCATCATGAATAAGATGATTTGCCTGATCTCTGTACTGATTGAATTTTCTGAACTGCGCACCGGCATCCTCGCGGTTTACCAGTTTTTCCATTTCGTTCAGAATCTGCACCAATGAAAGTTTTGAAAGTGCATCGGCTTCCGAATGGTCGTGTTCTTCCTCATTTGCGGCTTCCGGATCGATCTCGGAAAGCACCTTTTCCTCAGGAATCTCGAAAGGTTTCTGAACATGCATGTTTTCCTGATTTTCCGGAGTTTGGGACATAACCTCAGTTTTAGATGCTTCCGGAGTTTCCGGCGCAGTTTCTTCGGTTAGCATATCTTCCTTCTGAGTGTCAACTTCGGACAAAACCTTTTCCTCAGGTATCTTTACAGATTTCTGGGTGTCAGCGTCAGCCTGATTTTCCGGAGTAGTTTGAAGTTCTTCGGTGGATTTCAGTTCTTCGTTTTCGGAGTTTGGATTTTCCGTGATCATAGCAAATCTTTTAATTGAAATATTTTGTGTCTGGTAAATGCACTGCGTGCAAAATCGTCAATAAATATAATTAATTTTGTTTAACTGTTCCAAATTTGCCACGATTTTTCAGCCTGCTGCTCAAGCATGTAGAAGCCGTTAACTGTTCGAGCGCCTTTTTCGGCAGCGTTGCGTATAAATTTGGTGTAATTCGGATTGTAAATAAGGTCTATCACGAGGTGATTTTCGGTGAGGCCTTCAAACGGAAAAGGCAGACAGTTTTCAGTTTCCGGAAAGGTTCCTACCGGCGTACACTGTATAATCAGGGTGTGTTCCTGAACCAGCTCCGGCGTAAGTTTTTCGTAAAGAAAATCGCCGTTTCTCGTAACATTCTGATAAGGTATTCCATATTTATTAAGCACAAACTGTACAGCTTTAGCGGCTCCGCCATTTCCCAGAATCAGTGCTTTTTGCTGTTCCGGAGTTCTGTGAAGGAGCAGTGTTTTATCAAAACCGTAAACGTCCGTATTAAACCCTTTTTTCTTACCGTCTTTTATAAGAACGCAGTTGACAGCTCCGGTTTCCCCGGCTTCTTCACTCAGTTCATCCAGAAACGGAACAATCTGCTGTTTATAGGGAATTGTAACATTAAAACCTTTCAGAGAAGTATCTGTAAAAATATTCTCTACCTGACTGATTTCATCCAGGTCGAACAGTTCATAACTATATCCTTCAAGCATCTTGTTTCTGAACTTGTTTTCGAAATATTTTCTGGAAAACGAATACGATATATTTTTACCTATCAGTCCGAATTTAACCTGTTTTTCCATGAATCAAATTTACAAAAAAAGACCGGTGAAAACCGGCCTTAAGTAAACTTAGTATTTCTTAATAATAAACTTTTCTGCAATGCTGCCCGCGTTGAGTATATAAATACCGCTCGGCAGACTGGAAACGTCCAGATACTCTGCATTTCTGAAAGGGTTGGCGAAGGTTTTTACCGTTCTTCCGTCCAGACTGTAAATTTTAGCAGATTTAATTTCACCGAGACCTTTTCCGTTCACAAACAGTTTTCCGTCGCGGACTGGGTTCGGATAAATTGAAACTCCTTTTTCTGCAGAAGATTCATTTGTGCTTAAACTGTAGCATGTCCATGACAGATCGTCAAGTCCGATTCTGTTTCCGGAAACCGGTTGCTGAAGTGCAATTACTATATTTCCTGTAACATTAATATTGTTAATAGTTGTGGTAATTGCTGCACCTGGAGCACCTGTTGCCTGTGCATTGTAAGGAATCGTACCCACACTAACACCGTTTATCAACAGGTTAAATGCACCGGCCGTAGCAGTGAACATTGGCTTGGCTGTAACGGTAAGGCTGGAAATTCCTCCTGAAATCTGCGAAGAAGTAAGGCTTCCGTTTCTAATGGTAATCGCTCTCGAGTTTATGGTTCCATCCGTCCTGGAATCTGTTGCAGTCCAGTCAATACCATTTGCAGTCCAGGTATTCGTTGAATAAGAACTGCTATTCGCAGGAATGTTTTCAAAAGTCTCTGTTCCACAGCTTCCGCCTGTTGAACCTCCGGCTGTTGTTGTCCCGGTAGCAGTGTTGCTTTGAGGTGAAGCATTCCCGGCCATATCTTTGGCAATAATATGGAAGGTATAGGTTGTAGAAGCGGAAAGTCCTGAAACAGTTGCAGTTGTTCCGGTAACTGTAATTGTATAAACACCGTTTACATAAATGTCATAAGATGTTACGGCAACATTGTCTGTTGCTGCTGCCCAGGATAATGAAACACTGTTGCTGGTTGTACCCGTAACTGTTAAAGACGTCGGTGAAGTCGGTGCAGCGGTGTCCGGAGTTCCCCAGATATCATTGGCCCAGTTGGCATTGTCGATAAAAGGATTTCGGTTGCCCTGATAGGTCTGTGATTTATTGTTGCGGTCAATTTCTGCTGCGGAAACAGGATCCTGACTGTTCCAGATGAGCAGTTGCTGCAGTTCCCAGTCCTGCAGACCCGGATATGCTGATCCGCCTAACATTGAACTGGATCCGAAATTTGAAAGTTGACTTTCATATCTGGTAACGAAGTAAAAAACCATTCTTGCCACGTCACCTTTGAATGCATCTGCAGGTTCGAAAACCGTTCCGCTATAACCGGAAGATCCTGATGCTCCCAATTTAGACCCGTTTAATGTTGTAACTGTTGCTGAAGATACCATTCCGAACGGGTAGTTAGATCGCCAACCGTTTACTTTGCTGTCTGTAGGTCTTATAAAATGAATATCGCTAACCATTGGAGCGGCACTTCCAAACATACTTTGAGGAACGATATGTTCGCGGTTGTAACATCCGCCTTCATTAGCTGGTGTATTGCCTCCGCACTGGTCGGAGGAATAAGTATAATTGTAAGGATCTGCACCTGCTACATTCTCTGAATAAATATCCAGTATGGTATTGTCGTTTTCATAATATTTATCACGGTCGGTGCTCTCGTAAGCAGCCCACAAACCGCTATAACCGTAATCAACGTGTCCGTTGCTGATTATCTGTGATAAAGTAGTTTTAAGCTGCTGACCGGTAAGTCCTGCTGTGCCGTTGTAATAGCCGACAGGTGCCTGCGCAAGCATGCTGACAGTCATCAGTGAGAGCAGCACGAAGGAATATATTTTTTTCATAAGAAGTTCTTGTTTTGAACTTGCAAAATTACAAAAAAAATACTGCAGTAAGATTAATTCTGGGTAATATACTGACGGTTGATTTTAGAAAAAATCCAGGAGATTGTCAATCCGAAAAGCAATGCAGTAGCTCCGACAATAACATAATTCATCGGAACAATTCTAACCGGAAACGGCAGCAGGGCATTCGCTTTGAAAAGGCCGGTCTGCAGCTGAAAAAAACAGACTAAAGTTCCTACGGCAAGACCTGTTACAATGCCGCTCAGAACGATGAGTGCGCCCGTGTAAAAATAAGTTTTCCTGAGATCTTTAATCGGAAACCCCAGTGAGATAAGGGATTTTGCCTGTTCTTTTTTATCAAGCTGAAGAATAATGATGGCACCTGCAAGATTAAATGTGGTAATAAAAATCACCAATGCGAAAATCAGATAGATAAAAAGCTTTTCAATATTGATCATCTTCCAGAAAGCAGCATTTTCTTCACTTTTCGTTGTTATTTCATATCCGTTTCCAATTTTCTTCAGAAGACGGGATTTTGCATCCTCTGCCTTGTCCGGATTTTTCAGTTTGATGACAATCTGATAGGCCGAGTTTTTTGGCAGATTAAGAAGTTCCTGCGAAAGTTCGAGAGGCGCGATGATATAATTGTTCAGCTGGTCGTTTCCTGCAAAAACGCCGGTTACATAGATTTCTTTTTTATTGAAAATGTCTTCTTCTTTATTGATAATTCCTTTTCCGGGTTTGGGCATGTACACGGTAGCAAAATCCCGTTCGGAACCAACCGGAAGTGACAGTCTGTTGTTCAGGCCATTTTCCATAAGAACCTCGTTGGAATATTCATAACTTGGATACGATCCGTAGAAAATGTTTTTATCAACAGGGTTTACAAAAACATAGGCGGAATCCACAGCCCGGAGAAACGCAATGTCGCCTTTACCACTGTAATCCAGATATATTTTTTCTTCAATTACTTTGGAATAATTGGCGATTTCGGCGTCTTCCTTCAGTGTTTTTTCAAGACTGCTGAGTTTTGGAAGTACCTTTCCCGATTTGCTCTTAACAGTAAGATCCGCATGAAGATTTGAAATGAGTTCCTTATTAAGGTCTTCCAGTCCCGAAAAAACCGAAATAATTATAAACATGGCCGCAACAGCAACCATCATGGCTATGGCTGCAAGCCACGTAATAAAGGTTACAGCAGTGCTTCCTTTCTCGGCGAGCAGGTATCGTTTAGCGATATAAAATGCTGTATTCTTTGCCACAGAATTACAAAAAAGGATTGTCGCCTTCGCCTTTCAATTCTTTTTCGATGCGCTCAACGTCGTCAAGCGTAGTATCAAGGTAGAAACTCAGTTCCGGAATAATACGGACCTGCTTGGCCATTTTATTACCGATGTAGTTTCTGTACTGCGCTTTATTGGCTTCAATTTCAGTCATAATCGGCTTTCGGTATTCCTGCGGAAATATGCTGAGGTAAATTTTTGCGATACCAAGATCAGCCGTAACCTTCACGTCCGAAACCGAAACCAGAAAATTCTGTTTGCTTTCTGATGCCTGCTTTCTGAAGAGTTCAGCAAAATCTTCCTGGATGATCTGTGCTACTTTTCGCTGTCTGTTGCTTTCGTTCATGCCGCAAATTTAGTATTTTTGTTTGAATAAATTTTGAACGGATTACGGAGCAGATTGCTTTGTTCTGTTTGAAGATATTCTTTAATTAAAATCAACAAATCAGTTTATATGAAAATAGAACACTTGGGCATCGCAGTAAAATCTTTGGGTTTATCCGACGAACTGTTCACAAAACTACTCGGAAAAGAAAGCTATAAACAGGAATATGTAGAGAGAGAAGGGGTTACGACATCTTTTTATGAAGTGGGTGAAAGTAAAATTGAACTGCTGGAAGCAACGAATACTGAAAGCCCGATTTCAAAATTTATCGAAAAGAAAGGTGAAGGCATTCACCATATTGCCTTTGGAGTTGATGATATCAAAGCTGAAGTGGAACGTCTGAAGAATGCAGGTTTTATTTTTATATCAGAAGAACCGAAAGACGGCGCCGATAATAAGCTGGTGGTTTTTCTGCACCCGAAATCCACGAACGGTGTTTTGGTTGAGCTTTGCCAGGAAAAGCCCTGAAAAATTTTGATAAGCCGTAAAAATTCTTATTTTTGCACACCCAATTGAAACTTTTATTTACTAAATATAAGTTGGCCTTGTAACTCAGTTGGTTAGAGTAGCTGACTCATAATCAGCAAGTCCTTGGTTCGAGCCCAAGCTGGGCCACTCTAAAAATCAGACACTTACGAAATTTTGTAAGTGTCTTTTT
>JAEXBA010000005.1 GCA_023457935.1 Bacteroidota bacterium
ACGTTGATAGGATACAGGTGTAAAGTTGGTAACAGCATAGCCGAGTATTACTAATTACCCGTAGATTTATAGCCTGATGCAGGCACTCTTTAGCCAAGGTTTACTCTTTGTGAAAGTTTTTATCGAATAAGCAGTATGCTTTAAGCAGTAAGCAGTAAGCTTACGGCCTATCGCCTACAGCATAAAGCCTTTAGGGTGGTTTTAGCAGAGGGGCTCACCTGTTCCCATTCCGAACACAGAAGTTAAGCCCTCTAGCGCCGATGGTACTGCTAACGCGGGAGAGTAGGTCGCCGCCAGTTTTTTTCAAATCCTTCATTCGAAAGAGTGAAGGATTTTTTTCGTTATATACTTCAGTGGAAGATTTATCCCGTTGAGAATAATTCTGCTTAATATTAACGAAGGTTAATACGCTTCTTTTTACAGCAATAACAAAAGAGTTTTATTTTGCAAAAAATTCATGATGAAACACCTATTGCATTCTTTTTTATTCGTTTTTAGTATTTTCTTCGCCACTTCTGTTTCTGCACAGGAATATTATGAACCACCGGTTAACAGCGACCTGAAAAAGTATGAAGTAAAAGATGCACTGAATTTCCTTGTTGTTGGCGACTGGGGAAGAAACGGTGAATTTCATCAGAAGCCTGTTGCCAATCAAATGAATATTGCCTCCAAAACTATCGGCGCTGATTTCGTAGTTTCTGTTGGCGATAACTTTTATCCTAACGGTGTGATGAGTGTTCAGGATCCGCAGTGGAAACAGTCGTTTGAAGATATTTATTCCCAGTACGATCTGAATCTTCCCTGGTATGTTGCCTTGGGAAATCATGATTATTACGGAAATTATCAGGCCCAGATTGATTATTCCAAAATCAGCAGAAGATGGTATATGCCTTCAACTTATTATTCTGCAACTTTAAAACTTCCGGAAAAAAAAGGAAAAGTTCTTTTGGTGGTGATTGATACCAACCCTTTCGTATCGAAGTATACCGACTATAAAGGAATGATCGGTGAAAATGTAAAGAAGCAGGATACCGGCGCACAACTACGGTGGCTGGAAAACGAACTGTCCAACAAATCCAAAGAAATCAAGTGGGTGATTGTCGTTGGTCACCATCCGCTTTATTCGGGAGGAATACGTAAAACGGCACAGGAAACTGAGGATATCCGTAAGGTTTTTGAACCGATTTTCCAGAAATATAAGGTTGATGCCTATCTTACAGGTCATGAGCATGACTTACAGGTAATTCAGCCGAAGGGAATGCACACCGTTCAGTTTATTTCCGGAGCCGGAAGTGCCATACGCCCTTCGGGTGAGCGCGAAGGAACCAAGTTTGCTGTTTCCGACGGTGGTTTTATGAGTTTCTCGCTGACGGAGAAGGAAATGGCCGTACAGGTTATTAACGGAAAAGGCGCTGTTCTTTATCATCAGACCTTCAGAAAGTAATCTGCATTTAAACTTGGTTAAGTATTACCTCTTTTCAACCTAGCCGCGATGGAAGCGGCATCCTTTTGTGATGAGCAGCGCGAAGAGCAAAAGATACAGTGGACAGCGGGACCGGATTTTCAGGACAAATAGAAATCTTGATGCTCCTGAACCGTCAGAATCTTGTTAAAATTCCCCAATGGATTTTTGTATCACCGAATCTGATCACATTACCGAATTCGCTTCCGTTGGAAATCTGGAAACTCATGAGCCCGATTGGCAGAAAGAAGTTGAAACCGAGCCCAAAACTGTACATTTTTGGCTTTAAACCGAGCGTTTTGCTGTTGAGCTGCCCGTACTGTAAAAAGACATCGAAAAACGCCTGATTGCTGACGAGATAACGGTATTCGGCATTCCCATAGTAGTAAAAATCTGCAAAAAGCGAATTCTCGTTGAATCCTCGCATGGAATTCCAGCCGCCAAACCTCAGAAGTTCGTTTACCGTAAATTCGTTTTTGGAGTTCATCAGCGCTGATTCTCCTTTAAGATTAAGCCAGTGATTGCCCGATATATGGAAATTGCGTTCGCCAAAAAGGAAAAACCGAGTCTGGCTGGCCGTAATTTCTTCTTTTGAATAATGGGTTGAAATCAAGTCGGCTTCTGCGCGCAGACGTGTTCTGTAGAGGAACAACTCAATATCTGTCGGTTCCGAATAGTCGTACCAAACACCAATTCCTTTTTTGCTGTAATCTTTGCCCTGAACATAGAGCGAATCCATCACGGTTGATGTTTCAAACGTTCCGCGGAAACCGATTTTCTGGCGGTTGCTGATGTGATAATACGCCGCCGGCTGCATTTTGACATTGGCAAAAGTTGAATCCTGACGGTAGATATTAATGTTGATGTTGGTGCCGACGTTGGATTTGAACAGATACGGAATATCGGTATGCATGTCGAAAGTCTGGCCTTTGTCCGGATTTCGCTGCCAGTAGAGTCCGATGCTTTCAAAACCGTTGAACATGTTCCGGAACTGCAGGTTTAAGGTTCCGTTGAAGGTGAATTTTTCTGATTTATCGTTTCCAAAGCCAATGATGCCGTCAAACGTATTCACTTTTTTCTTCTGCATAAACAGATAAATACTGGTTGAATCTTTCGTGAAGAGCGTTTGTGGCGGCCTTTCCAGTGAAATGTACTGATGGTTCTGCAGACTTTGGTTGATGGCTACAAGGTTTTTTTCATCATACGTTTTACCGCGGTATTCCTTTTCAAGGTTTTTAATAAACCTTTTCGGAACCTTTTCATAACCTTTTACAACAAAGCCGTCAATTTTTCTTTTGCGGTCTTCTACAACGCCGATCTGAACGACTGGAATTCCATCTTTCATTCCGCTGTATGTGGATGTTACACGGCTGAATGCAAATCCTTTTTCAATGTATTTTCTGTTGATTTCTCTTTTTAGTGAATCCAGATTTTTTGTGAAGAATTCCGGCGATGTTTTCATTGCTTTTGATAGAGAATCCGGCATTTTAACGTGCGCTTCATTGAAGTTTTTTCCCTTGTCGAAATAGATTTCGGTCTTTTCACCGTTTTTTCGTACTTCCTTCAGTTCTGTAAAATAGTAGCTGTTCTGCGTGAGTGAATCCAGGAATTTAACAGCCGAAACAGAATCCTTTCTGATGTACTGCTTCTGATTCTGAACGTCAATAAGTACAAATTCTTTCTGCTGTGCATTGAACAGAACACCCAGAAGCAAAAGAATTATTTTAAGGAAACTTTTCAAAAATCAACCGTTTCAGTACTTAGTGTTGAACTGAAATCAGTCCATTTTATTATATTTCCGCATCAGGTTTTCGTAAACATTCTGTGGGAGAATCCATTTCAGCGGAACACCGATTTTCTGTCCGAATTTTCCGAAATAATAGTGCGCTTTCCATTTTTTCTTTGTTAAAAGCATGTCAATGTATTTCGCGACTTCTTCAGGCTCAGTTCCTTCGTCTACGTGTGCGTTCATTACCTGATAAATTCTGTCGTAAATCTTCCTGTAAGGTTCTGAAACTTCTGCATGAACACGCCCTTCCGCAATATTGGTTTTGATATCGCCCAAATGCAGCGAACACACTTCCACATTCCACTGGGAAACTTCGTAGCGCATCGCTTCCGTCACTTTATCCAGAGCCGATTTTGATGCGGAATAAAACCCGCGGAACGGCAAACCCATTTCACTTCCGATACTTGAAATGTTGATGATTTTGCCCTGTTTCTGTGCTCGCATAGAAGGCATTACAGCGGTCATCATCTGCACAGCGCCAATCAGATTTAAACTGAAGAGCTGCTCAATATTTTCTTTGGTTGAATCTTCCACAGCGCCAACCATTCCCATTCCGGCATTATTGATCAGAATGTCGATCCGGTTTTCTTTTTCAAGAATTTCTCGGACAGCGTTATCAATCTGAGCTTTATCGGTAATATCGGTCGGAATCGTTGTGAAGTATTGATTTCCGACATTTTTCCGGCTTAAACCGTAGACTTTATCGCCTTTTTTACCGAAATATTCTGCCAGTGCAAAGCCGATTCCGGTTGAAGTTCCTGTTATGATGATTACTTTTTTCAAGTTTGCTTTAATTTATTGTAAAACGCTTTTCAGATCTTCCCAGAATTTGGGATAAGATTTCTCGACCACTGCCGGATTTTCAATTTCAATGTCCTGTATCAGACAATAGGGCGCAAAACTCATCGCCATGCGGTGATCGTTATAGGTCTGTATTAAGATGTTTTCCTGCGGTTCAAAATAACGCACCGACTGAATGGAATCTGAAGTGATTTCCGTTTCACAGCCGATTTTCAGCAGTTCGTTTTTTAATGCCTGAAGCCGGTCGGTTTCCTTTACTTTCAGAGTGGCCAGTCCGGTAATATAAAAGGGTATTTTCAGTGCTGCTGCGGTGACGCACACGGTTTGTGCAATGTCCGGGCAGTCGTTCATGTCCAGATTTACGCTTTCCGGATACGCGAATATCTCCGGAAAAATTGAGATTTCATGTTCCTGAATATCTGTAACTGTGTTCACTCCAAAATTATCCCAGTAAATTTCCTTGATCCGTGAATCGCCCTGTACAGAACGGTTATTAAAGCTTTTCAGACAGATGTTTTTTCTCCCAATTGCTGCCAGTGCGTAGTAGTAAGAAGCCGACGACCAGTCGCTTTCCACTTCAAAAAAGAAAATACTTGAATAGCTGTCTGTAAAAGGTTTTGGACGTATCTGCACAGTGTTGTTTTCAAAACTAACTTCAATTCCCGCTCTTTCCAATGTGTTCACGGTCATTTCAAGGTAAGGTCGCGACGTAATTTCGCCCGTAATTTCAAGATGAAGTCCGTTTGGCAGTTTAGCGCCAATCAGCAACAGTGCAGAAATGAACTGGCTTGAAACATTTCCGGGAATACTTACATTGCTTTTCACAAGCTGTTTACCTGTGATTTTCAGCGGTGGAAATCCTTCATTTTCAAGACACTCTATTTCCGCTCCAAGGTTTCGAAGTGATTCAACCAGAAAATGAATTGGCCGCTGCTGCATTCTCTCCGAACCTGTAAGTATTACGGTTTTGTCGGGCTGAATAGCATAATAGGCCGTGAGGAAACGCATAGCGGTTCCGGCATGATGAATGTTGATGATTTCCTCGTCTGAATTCAGTGCGTTTTGGAGCAGCGCTGTGTCTTCGGAATCACTCAGATTGTCCATCTTAATGTTCTTAAAAAGCGCATTCAAAATCAGCAAACGGTTCGAAATACTCTTCGAACCGCAGATTTGTATGGTTTTATTCGCAACTAATTCGGATTTCTTTAACAGCATTCCTCTCCGTTCAATATTTTGGTACATGGGAATCTTCAGCGATTCTCTTTCAGTTTTTCGTTGTTCTGATGCCGGTCTTTGTCGCGCTCGGTTTTCAGTTTCATTTTGCGGTCAAAAGCAGACTGTAAATCGGTTCCGGTCTGGTTGGCCAGGCATAAAGTAACAAAAAGTACATCGGCCAGTTCTTCGCCCAGATCTTTTGTTTTATCGCTTTCCTTTTCACTCTGCTCGCCGTATCTTCTTGCGATAATTCTGCCCACTTCGCCAACTTCTTCCGTTAGAATGGCCATATTGGTAAGTTCGTTGAAATAACGGACTCCAACAGTATTGATCCATTCATCTACCTGATTCTGAAGCGTTTTTATTTCCATTAATTTAAATTACTGGTAAGCACCCAAAGTTGGACTTGTTGTTCTAGCAATCTGTGCGATATCAAGCGGAACAGAAGCTGCAACCGTTAAATCGCCTTTGGCTTTTGCAGGAGAATCACTTTTTACACGCAGATTCATTTCGTGGGTGTAATGTTTTTCGAATTTTGGGTCCTGATTCTGCCATGATGAAACAATATTTGGATTAGAATCAAAGCTGAATCCGGCGCCGGAACTGTATTTCAACAGACTGTTCTGAATCTGATAATCGAACTGCTGTCCGGAAACAGGATCAAATCTTACCGCATTTGGTGTGTAAGTGTACAAAATTGAGTTCCGTATGTTGAGCGTAAGGTCTCCAAATTCAGTCTGTCCGGAGCCGTTTTGCCATCTGTTTGTGGCGAAGAGCGCTTCACCGTCTCCCAGCGAATACTTTTCTCTCCAGTAATTGGCTAAGGTGGAATGAACAATGTTATAGTTGCCGCCCTTGAAGATTCCCAGATCTGCTTTCGCGCTGTTGTTCATTACAAGGTTTTCTGCATTAAGTGTTGCGTTTACTGCATGAATACCGTACTCGTCAAAAGTGTGGATTATTGAATTCTTAATTGTGGCCGTGCTTTCTCTAAGATCTATTCCGCGAATTCCGCCAAAAACCCTGGCATAATTCATATTCAGCGCAGATCCAGCTTCAAATAGCATGGAGTTCCAGTTTTTCGGTATCGTGTCGTAATATGTTTCGTTGCGGTCGCCACGCATAATTACTTCATTTCCAAAACTTCCCATTACATTCAGTGTTGCGCCGTTCCTTACTTTCATGCCGCTATTTTTAAAGAAGTACACTTTAGTTCCCGGCATAATATCCAGAGTCGCGTTCTGGTCAAGGGTAAGGTCGCCGTATATAATTTTCACCTTATTGCTGTCCCAGACGTTGTTTCCGGTAAGAATATTAGGACTGGTAGAAGACTGTATGAAAAACTCAGCGTCCTGAACCACCGAAAACAGCGTAACATGCTGCGGGCCGGCTCCACTGGTAAACAGAATCCGGTCTTCTGCGATTGATTCGGTTCCGTGGGCGGTGGGCGCAATCTCGATAAATATGTACAGACTGTCATTTCTCCTCAGCGGAATATTTGTAAAGCTGTATCCGGACTTGCCGTCTACGTTTATTCTGTAATTGGATGCTGCCCCAAAGCCCAGTTCGATCTTTGGAATCATTACATCCTTATCTTCCTGATTGTACACTTTCACTGCATAACTTTCGCTTCTCACCTGATGGTAAACGGTGTCACAAAACACTGTATCCTTCGAAAACCTGAGCAGCTGGCTTGGTTCTTCGAAAGAAATCTCATCTCTGTTACACGAAAGCATTGCTAGCGCAGTGCAGAATAAAGAGAACAGTATTATTTTAAGCTTCATTTTTCTGATAATTGAATGATTCAAATATAGGATTTTTTGCAGAAAATCTAATTGAGGTGGCGTTCACGTATTTGGTGAAAAAAAAGCGCGAAAATTTTGAGTATCAAAAAAATATTCATACTTTTGCAACCTAAAATTCAGCAGAGAAAGATCCATTACTTATTTCAACGCTAATTTTTTATAATTAATTTTAAAATAGGCAATTATGAAAAACGGAATTCACCCTGAAAATTATAGACTTGTTGTTTTCAAAGATATGAGTAACGACGAGATGTTTCTTTGCAAATCTACAGCAGAAACTAAAGACACTATCGAGTACGAAGGAGAAACTTATCCATTGATCAAAATGGAAATCTCTTCTACTTCTCACCCTTTTTATACCGGTAAAGTGAAACTGGTTGACACTGCAGGTAGAGTAGACAAGTTCATGAACAAATACAAAAAATTCGCAAAATAATTTTGCAGGTTTATTGATAAATTAAAGTCTTCCAGATTTTGGAGGACTTTTTTTATTGTAATTTTGTGCAGAACGAGATACTAATACAAGCTTAAAACTTTAATGCCGATGCAGATTATTTTTTCTGATGCTCAGTACTGGGAAGCCTTTTTGCCTTTAACTTTTACACGTCCGGTGGCCGAAATGCGCTGCGGAATTCTCACTTTTTCCGAAAGATGGCAGAAACTGCTGCGAAGCAATGATGTGAAGTTTATTACCGAAGATTATCTTCAGAATAAATACAGAACGTACGACAAAAGCGAAGGATTTCTTTTGGTTCCGAATTTCCTTCCTACCGAAAGTGTTCTGGAACAGATACGGAATCTTCAAACAGGAGAAGCATTGGTTTATAAAAACGAAGTTCTGGCTGCAAAGCTGGATATGAATGATTTCTCGCTTTCGAAAGTGGAAAAAATGACCGATGTTTATGAAGATCTTCTGTTTTTTGAGAAACCGACAGATCTTTTCACATACAATGATCAGGCAATTGATTTTGATTTCAAACTTCTTACAGAAGGAAGAACATCGCAGCCGCTGTCTGAAAGCAATGGATTTTTAGGAAACAAAGAAGACCTTTTTATTGAAGAAGGCGCACAGATTGAATTTTCTACACTGAATACAAAAACCGGAAAAATCTACATCGGAAAAGATGCTGAAGTAATGGAAGGCTGCAATCTTCGCGGCCCGGTAACTTTAGGTGAAGGTTCGAAATTCAATCTTGGAGCTAAGATCTACGGAGCAACAACGGTTGGTCCGCACTGCAAAATCGGTGGTGAAATAAGTAATATTGTCGTTTTCGGATATTCCAGCAAAGGTCACGAAGGATTTGTCGGAAATTCGGTTATTGGCGAATGGTGTAACATGGGCGCAGACACGAATTCATCCAATCTGAAGAACAATTACAGTACCGTAAAGCTCTGGAATTATCATAAAAAAGAGTTTCTGGATACCGGTCTTCAGTTTGCCGGCGTCATCATGGGCGATCATTCCAAAACAGCCATTAATACACAGCTGAATACAGGAACCGTGATTGGCGTCTGTTCCAATATTTTCAAAAGCGGTTTCCCGCCGAACCTTGTTGAAAGCTTCAGTTGGGGCGGATTTAAAGATGATGAAAAATTTCAGCTGGAAAAAGCGTTTGAAGTTGCCGAACGCGTTATGGCAAGACGGAAAGTGTCGCTTACTGAAGAAGATAAAGAGATTCTGGCGTATCTGTTTCATAACGGTTATTAAGATAAAGTTCAATCCCGGATCAGCAGTCCGGGATTAATTTTGCGTTAAATAGCCGATGAAATTTTCACATTTCATCTTAAAAGATTAATTTTGCAAAGAAAGTAAAGATGTCTATTCATAACAAAATCGTAGAAACAGCCATCACTTTCGATGACGTGCTTCTAATTCCTTCTTATTCAGAAGTTTTACCGAATCAGGTTTCCCTAAAATCCAGACTTTCCGACAAAATAACGCTGAATGTTCCTGTAGTTTCCGCAGCCATGGATACGGTTACAGAAGCTGAAATGGCTATTGCTTTAGCCAGAGTTGGCGGACTGGGATTTATTCATAAAAATATGCCGGTTGAAGAACAGGCCGCGCAGGTCAACAAAGTAAAACGTTCCGAAAACGGTATGATTGCTGATCCTGTTACGCTTTCCAAAGACTATACTTTGGGTGAAGCCAAAGACCTGATGTCGCGCTATAAGATTTCCGGACTTCCTGTTGTTGATGCAGATAATAAACTGATCGGAATCATTACCAACCGTGATGTGAAATATCAGGAAAACCTTGATGCCAAGGTAGAAGAACTGATGACTAAAGACAATCTTGTTACTTCCGATAAAAACACAACTCTGGAAGATGCCAAAAAAATTCTTCTTGAAAACCGCGTTGAAAAACTTCCGATTGTTGACAGCGAATTCAAACTGGTGGGTTTAATTACCATCAAGGATATCGATAATCAGCTTGAATATCCCAATGCCAACAAAGACAAAAGCGGCCGCCTGATTGTTGGAGCCGGAGTTGGAGTTGGAGAAGATACTATGGAGCGTGTAAAAGCTTTGGTTGATGCTGGCGTTGATATTATCGCTGTGGATTCTGCACACGGCCATTCCAAAGGGGTTCTGGATAAAGTAAAGGAAATCAGAACTGCTTTTCCTGATCTGGACATCGTTGGAGGAAATATTGTAACCGCCGAAGCTGCTAAAGATTTAATTGAATCCGGCGCAAATATTCTGAAAGTAGGCGTTGGTCCAGGTTCAATCTGTACCACAAGAGTGGTTGCAGGCGTTGGCGTTCCTCAGCTTTCCGCAATTTATAATGTATACGAATACGCGAAAACTAAAAATGTTGCAGTAATTGCTGATGGCGGTATTAAGCTTTCCGGCGATATTGTAAAAGCCATCGCAAGTGGAGCAGGAGCTGTAATGCTGGGTTCTTTATTTGCCGGGACTGATGAAGCTCCCGGTGACGAAATTATTTTTCAGGGCAGAAAATTCAAATCCTATCAGGGAATGGGAAGTCTGGCTGCAATGAAGCGCGGCGGAAAGGAAAGATATTTCCAGAGTGAAGCGAAAAAGTTCGTTCCCGAAGGAATTGAAGGCCGTGTTCCGCACAAAGGAAAACTGGAAGATGTTGTTTTTCAGTTAACAGGCGGAATCAGAGCGGGAATGGGTTACTGTGGCGCAAAAGATATCGAAGCGCTTCAGAATGACACCAAAATGGTCATGATTACCGGTTCCGGACTGAAGGAAAGCCATCCACATGATGTAATTATTACGCAGGAAGCCCCAAATTATTCACTTTAAAAGCTTCTTAAAACATACTTGAAGTCCGGAGTTTTCTTCGGACTTTTTTTGGTAATTTTGAAAAAAATAAATTTTGAAACTTTTATCAGGGTTAGTTCCGCTTCTTTTTTTCACGGTTATTTCGTGTTCAGCATATGAATCTGCAGCGCCCCGCGCAAGAACGGCAGAGGAAATTGAAAAACCGGAATTTGATGCATTAATAAAGAAGGATTCACTTGAAAAACACCAGACTGCAGCAGAATCTCTGGATGTACTTCTGAACGAAGGTTATAGCGGTAACAAAGTCTCCGTTATCATCAGAAACAATTCGAACTGCAATATTATCGTGCGTTTTTCCGGTGCGAAATATTATAATATGCCCATTCTGAAGAACAACAAGAATTTCATCGTAGTGGAGAAAGGAACGTACAGTTTGGGCGCAAATCTTTGCCGGTCACGATATTCTTCATCCAGAACTTTTGATGACAGCATTACACTCACACTTTCAGAAAGCAGCCAGTAAAGGAAAGTTTTAAGAAGTTTCAAATTTCCTGGTTTTCACCATAAACGAAAAAACCAATCCCAGAAGCAGCAGTCCCAAACCGGTACAGAAGGCATACAAAGAAGCGTTTGCTGCAAAATGATCTTTCATGTAAGCAGTAATCTGCGGGCCAAAAATTCCGCCAACGCCCCATCCGATAAGTGTTATTCCATACACTGAAGCCATCAGTTTTGAGCCGTACCGTTCTTTTATCAAAGATGGAATTACACCAAATCCACCGCCGTAGCAAAGCAGAACCAAACAGACTCCAACTGAAAAAATCAGGGAATTCTGCGTGAAAATCAGCACAGTAAAAACCAGAATTTGAATGAAAAGCAGCATACGGAACGTGGTAATTCTTCCGATTCTGTCGGAGATGCTTCCCCAGAAAAACCTTCCGATTCCGTTAAAAAGTGCACTGATTCCTATTAAAGTTGCTCCTTTCTGTTCCAAAGTAAGTGTTTCGGTTATTCCTTCATTTTTGAGTAAATCCTACAACAGCGGCGACTGAAACGAAATGAAAATCATTCCGGCGATGATGTTGAACGTGAATATCAGCCAGATGAAGAGGTAATCAGCACGGAAGATATAACTGTAAATGCTTTGTTTGTCAGATTTTGATGAAACGCTTTCCGAAGGTTTGGATTTTAAAAGTAAGGCCGTTAAAGGATGAATGAGCAACAGCAGAATGCCAATCCATAGAAAAACGTCAGCTAGATTTCCGTTAAATATTTTTACGAGAGCAGGCGCCAGAATTTTAGACATTACAAAAGCGCCCAGTCCGAAACCCATCACCACCATTCCGGTCACAAGTCCCTGTTTGTCGGGAAACCAACCGGAAACTGCTGCAACCGGTGTTACGTAAGCCATTCCCAAGCCAATGCCGCCTACGGTTCCAAACCCGAAATATAAAAGCGGCAGCATTTGATATTTCAGTGCGAAATATGATATAATGTAACCCAGCGCATAGAGAACGGTTCCGGTTAAAGCGAGTCTTTTTACACCATATTTTTCAATTTTTCCGCCAAACCAGGCAGCGGTGATTCCGAGCATAAAAATCGCAATGCTGAAAGTCCAGGCAGTTTCGCTTTGGCTCCAGCCGTACGTTTCGCTGATGGGTTTCTGAAAAAAACTCCATGCATAAACGGTTCCCAGAAAAAGGTGTGTTAATGTTGCGGAAAAAGCGATCAGCCACCGGTTTGTAGTAGAATTTTTCACCAATTTTTCTGCAAAATTAGTCATCAGTAATCTTCTGCATGAATTTTTCGGAATGAGTTTTTGCAGGTTTACGGTTTATGCATTCGCTGAAGATTATAAACCGTTTTTTTATTCCTTCCGGTACAGATTTTCCTCGAAATCCTGAATTCTGAAATCCGTTGCAGCATTTCCTTTTTCAATTTTTTCTTTAGAATAAAGCCGGAAATCGTTTTCGGTTTTTTCCAATAAGTAATCATAGGGCCCGGCGCTCGAAATGAGTTTTACGAGAACCGGAGAAATTTCAAGACAGATGAACAGTCCCATAATAAACATAGCAGCAACAGCGATAGTATTTGAATTTTTCCCGAGTTCATCAAGCGCCTGAAGCCGCGCTGCGAAACCGTTGAAGCGGTCTTCAATGCCTTCTGTTTTTCCGCGTTCACTCTCAAGGTTGCTGTACACTTTGGAAATTTCCTTATCAAGATATTCCACTCTTGGCTGCATCTGTTTCTGATAATTTTCCAGATCCAGTCTCCGCTGTTCTTTCAGTTCGGCTTTCCGTTTGGCGTTCGGTCCGTAGCCTTCTTTTCCGGAAGTTAATCCCGTTTTTGTACCCAGAATTTCTTTTTCAAGTTCAACCGAAGCAGAGTCGTAAGACTTTTGATAATCGGCGATTTTAGACTGAATTTCCTTCTTTTCTGTTTCAAAAGGGCCGGATTGCTGCAGGATTCTTCCGTTCATTTCTGCCTGAAGCTGCTTTTTGTTGCGCTGAATAATAGTGTTGAGCTGTTTGTTGACTTCTTTTTCAAAAACCTTCAGTTCCAGCGGTTTTGAAATAATGATACCGAGAAATGTGGCCAGGATAAGCCTCGGAACAGACATTAATAATTGGTTCCACCATGTTCCGGTTTTCTTGATGGATGAAACAATATAGCGGTCCAGGTTGAAAATCATCAGGCCCCATAATACCCCGAATCCGGTGGCAATCCATACGTCATCAAATACCGTGAACATGGCGTAACCTGCTGAAAGTGTTGCAAAAACCGATGTGAAAAGGACGATCCCGCCAATTCCTGCAAATTTATTCCATTCGCTTGGTGTTTTACGAAGTATATGAAGATTTCCTCCGGAACAAACCATCA
>JAEXBA010000006.1 GCA_023457935.1 Bacteroidota bacterium
AAATCAATCAGGTTACCGACAAAACTTTTCTGAAAACCGGCGATCCTTTTGATTTGGATGTTATTAAAGCGGAGAGAGAGCGGATTGACAATTCACTGAAAGAACGCGGTTTCTACTATTTCCATCCGGATAATATTATTGTTCAGGCCGATTCCACGGTGACGGAAGAACCGCGTGTTGAACTTTTGGTAAAACTGAAAAACTCAACGCCGCAGCTGGCAAAGGAACAGTTTACGATTGATAAAACGGTGGTTTATCCCGATTACAGTCTGCAAACTGTCCGTAACCACAAATTTGAAGTACCGACGATTGAAGATACGCTTGCCAATTACGTTCACAATAATTTATACATTGTTGATCCGGAAAGAAATTTCAAACCGAAAATGTTTGACCGTGTTTTCCAGTTTGAGCGCGGCGATTTGTACAACAGAGCCGATCATAATGTAACCCTGAACCGGCTGATCAGTTTGGGTGTTTTCAAGTTTGTGAAGAATGAATTCATTGTTTCGGATTCGCTTAACAATAAATTTGATGCTTATTATTTACTCACGCCGAGAGAATTTCAGTCACTTCGTGTTGAAGCTTTGGGAAGAAGCAACTCAGCGAATTATGCCGGAAGCGAACTGAATTTAAACTGGACTCACCGGAATATTTTCAAAGGCGCAGAACAGCTGAAAGTTTCGGCTTACGGTTCTTTCGACTGGCAAATTGGAGGACCGAGAAATGAAAACGAAGAAAAAGGAACCGGAAATATTTTCCGTGCAGGAGCCAATGCGCAGCTTTCGATTCCGAGGATTGTGGCACCGTTCAGATTCAGGTCTTCAAGTGCTTTTGTTCCGAGAACCAATGCAAGTATCGGGTATGAATTTCTGAGCCGGACAAAATGGTACACTTTGCATAATTTCAATGCGTCGTTTGGTTATCAGTGGAAAGAAAATGTCCGCAAAGAGCATGAGCTTAAAGTTTTTGATGCAACGCTTGTTGCGCCCGCAAAAGTAACGCCGCTTTACGATTCTCTTGCTGCCGGAAAACCTTATCTGCAGCGTGTTGTGGAAAAACAGCTGATTTTCGGTCCAACTTATACTTACACCTACACGAATACGATGCTTCCGCGAACCAACACCATTTATTACCGCGGTATGCTTGATCTTTCTGCGAATATCACAGGTTTGGTTACAGGAGCGAATGTGAAAAAAGGCGACCAGAAAGAAATCTTTGATATTCCTTTCAGTCAGTATGCAAAAATGGAACACGATTTCCGCTTTTACCACAAGCTGACCGATAAACAGACCATCGCAACGAGAGTCATTGCAGGTTTGGCTTATCCGTACGGAAACTCAGAATACATTCCGTTTTCAAGACAGTTTTTTGCTGGCGGAAGTAACAGTGTCCGCGCTTTCCGTGCGAGAAATCTTGGTCCAGGAAGTTTTGATCCGAGAACGCAGCAGTCGTTTTATTTTGATCAGGCAGGAGATGTGCGGCTTGAACTTAATGCAGAATACCGCGCTCATCTGATGAGATTTCTGAATGTTGCTGTGTTTGCAGATGCCGGAAATGTTTGGTTGGTAAATGAAGATCCGGACCGTCCAGGAGGAAAATTTTCCAAAGACTGGCTCAGCGAAATTGCAATCGGAGCCGGAGTTGGTTTACGTCTGGATTTTAATATTCTGATTCTGCGACTTGATCTTGCAACGCCATTACGGGTTCCGTATTATGAGAAAAACGACCGCTGGACTTTCAATAAATTTGATATCGGCAGCGGGAGCTGGAGACGAGACAATTTAATTTTGAACATCGCCATCGGATATCCGTTCTAGAATGATTGAAAAACTAAAATTTTTCTGGGAAACAATCCGTGATACAGCAAAAGAATTCTCCGCTTCTCCTGCGATGCGTTACTCTGCAAGTTTGGCGTATTCCGCAATTTTTGCCATTCCGGGTTTGCTGATTATCGTGATTTGGATTGCCGGATATTTCTTTGGTGAAAAGGCGATTCAGGGAGAAATCAGCGCGCAGATTGCCGGTTTTATGGGAACGGATGTTGCCAAAAGCATCGAGGAAATGATTACCAATTCCTTAATTGACCGCGACAGTCTGATTATGAAAATCATCGGAATTGTATCATTGGTTTTTGGTGCAACCGCTTTGTTTTTTCAGCTTCAGAAATCCCTGAATGAACTTTGGGAAGTGGAATCTGCTCCCAAAAAAGCAATTTTGAAATTCCTTCTGGACAGAGCCAATTCTTTCGGGATGATTCTGGTTCTCGGTTTTCTTCTGATGATTACAATGGTTCTTACGTCGGTACTTAGTTATTTCAGCGATCTGCTCGCAAGAACATTCGGTATGGATCTGCTTTATTTTTCAGAAATTGCTAATTTTGCCATCGGATTTTTGGTCGTGATGACGCTTTTTGCATTGATGTTCAAAGTGCTTCCCGACGCAGAAATTCAGTGGAAATCGGTTTGGACAGGCGCATTTCTCACTACAGTTCTGTTCACTTTGGGAAAATATCTGTTGAGCATGTATTTCCGGGAAGTGAAACCGTCATCAGTTTACGGAACATCGGGAACTGTGATTCTGATTATGATGTGGGTGAATTACAGCTGTGCGCTTATTTTTTTCGGAGCCATTTATACGAAAGTATACACACGAAAAAAAGGGTTGAAAATCCAACCGTCGCCACACGCAAAATGGAGCGCCGCAAAACTCTATAAAGATTCATTGAAAAACGAAACCGCATAGCAATTTTGACTGAAACTAATTCAAACCGAAAGAAAATCATCATCATCGGAGGCGGTGCAGCCGGTTTTTTCTGTGCAGCAAATCTGGATGAAACAAAATTTGAGGTCAAAATTCTTGAACAGAATTCCGATGTTCTGCAAAAAGTGAAAATTTCCGGCGGCGGAAGATGCAATGTTACTCATGCGTGCTTCGATCCGCGTGAACTTGTTCAGTTTTACCCGCGAGGAAACAAAGAACTGATGAGTGTTTTCAGCAAATTTCAACCAGGCGATACAATGGATTGGTTCGATCAACGAAAAATTACGTTGAAGATTGAAAACGACAACAGAATTTTCCCGGAAAGCAATTCTTCACAGACGATTATTGATGCTTTTCTCAATGAAATTAATGAAAAAAAGTTTGAAATAAACACAAAAACTTCAGTAAAGGAAATTCAGAGGAAAGAAAGCGGCTTTCTCATTCTGACCAATAACGGCGAGTTTGAAGCGGATTATGTTGTTTATACCACCGGAAGTTCACCGAAATCACTGAAAATTCTGGAAAACCTTGGACATAAAACTGTTCCTGCCGTTCCTTCACTTTTTACCTTCAATATTAAAGATGGACTGCTGAAAGATTTGCCCGGAACTTCCTTTGATTATGCAGAAGTTTCCATTCCGAAACTCAAAACTGATGAAAGCGGCCCGCTCCTGATTACACATTGGGGGCTTTCCGGACCGGCAATTCTGAAGATTTCTGCATGGAAAGCGCGAGAACTTTTCGATTTGAATTACCGTTTTGAATTTGTGGTGAATTTTATCGGAAAAACCATTTACGAAGCCGAAGCTTTATTCATAGAATTCAAGGACAACAATCCGAAAAAATCCGTTGGACAAAGCAAAATTTTTGATGTCACGAACCGTTTCTGGAACAAACTTCTGGAGATTTCCAAAGTGAATCCGGAAAAGCAGATTGCCAATATTTCAGGTAAGGAAATGAAAACCATTCTGGAAAATTTGTGCAGAAAATCCTTTCAGGTTGAAGGGAAATCAACATTCAAAGATGAATTTGTAACAGCGGGCGGCATTGAGCTGAAAGAAATCAATTTCAAAAATATGTCATCCAAAATCCTTAATAATTTCTACATCGCAGGAGAAGTTCTGAACATTGATGCAGTAACAGGCGGTTTCAATTTTCAGGCATGCTGGAGCGAAGCTTGGCTGATTGCGCAGGATTTAAATTCAAAATGAGAAAATAAAGTCTTTGATGAAAACAGTAATATTTCTTTTGTTATTCTTGGTCAGTTTTAATGGTTTGGGACAGGAAATCGGTCTGACTCTTTGATTAAAACTTCTTTGGACACAATTGCTGTGTTTCCGGACGGCCAACATGTTTTCAGGAATCTGATTTCCCAAAATTTCAGAATGGATCTTGTAGAAGGCAGCGGAAAAATTCACAGCGAATTAACTTTTGTAGTGGAAAGAGACGGCAGTATTTCTGATATCAAAGCAACCGGTGAAAACGAGTCTTTCAACAAAGAGGCAATTTCTGCAGTTTCGAAAATTACAAAGAAATGGATTCCCGCTGAATTAAACGGAGAAAAAGTAAGATACAGATTTAGAGTGCCTTTAGACATAACTTTTCAGGACGCCTTACCACCGGCGGAATTTCCGCAAGGCGAAGACGTGTTTAAAAGCCTCATTGCCACTAACCTGCGAAAGGACAAAATAAAAAGCAGCGGTGTAGAAGAGTGTGTAATAACCTTCGTTGTCGGAACGGATGGCAGGATTTCACAAATAAGAACTTCAGGAAAAAACAGGATTTTTAATAAAGAAGTTTTGCGTGCGGTTTCAAAAATAAACCAAAAATGGAATCCAAAACTGCTGCGGGAACTTCCAGTTCCAAGTCCGGTCACCATCTTGTTTACAATGAATTTTCCTTAGATAATTTAGAATAATCAGAGTTTTTTATACCGTCTGGAAAACTCTTTTTTTTGTGATCATCCACAAAATAGCGCAACCAACCGCGTAACACAGAATATCAATCCACGAGAAGGAATTACCGATAACAATATGCTGCCAGCTTCCGGGCCTGAAACCCAAAAGGTCAGCAACTTTAAAATACTGCAGAACCTCAACAGTTACAGAGAATAAAAATATTCCCGTGATCAGAATTGTTCTCTTCTTCACTTCAAAAAAGGAAAGGATAAAAGTGTAAATAAGTATGACGACAAGAACATCACCCAGAAATGCACGGACAAAAAAAATATCCTTAAAAACGGTGGCGATGGACAGTTCTGTTATAAAAACAATTGCAGTTACCAAGAAATATTTCCAACTGAACCTCAGCTTCACTTTTGCAGGAGTTTTCTGATCAGTTTCCAAACCAAAAAAAGAAGTACAGCCAATGCTGCGAATGACAGCAGTTGGATTAAAAATAAATCTGCGCGAAATTTTTCTAAAAGTTCCATAAAACTATTTTCCTATCAGTTTCTTAATCGAGTTCAGTTTCATCAGCGCTTCAATCGGCGTTAAAGTATTGATGTCTATTTTCGTCAGTTCTTCACGGATATTTTCCAGAACAGGATCGTCAAGCTGGAAAAATGAAAGCTGAAGGTTTTCTTCGGTAACCCTTTTGATTTTATCTGAAGAACCGCTTTGCGAACGGCTTTCTTCAAGCGTTTTGAGAATTTCATTGGCACGGTTTACCACTTTTGAAGGCATTCCCGCCAGTTTCGCCACATGAATACCGAAACTGTGTTCACTTCCTCCCGAAACCAGCTTTCTGAGGAAAATAATATTGCCCTTGTTTTCCTGAATGGAAACGTGAAAATTTTTGATTCTCTCAAAATTCAGCGTCATTTCATTCAGTTCATGATAATGCGTGGCGAAAAGTGTTTTTGCCTGTGTTGGATGCTGATGAAGATATTCCGCAATGGCCCATGCAATGGAAACTCCGTCGTAAGTTGAAGTTCCGCGACCGATTTCATCGAGAAGAATCAGGCTTCGTTCAGAAATATTGTTGAGAATATTGGCCGCTTCATTCATTTCCACCATAAAGGTTGATTCGCCGGCGGAAATATTGTCGCTTGCGCCAACTCTTGTAAAGATTTTGTCCAGAATTCCAATTTCTGCATGTTTCGCCGGAACAAAACTTCCAATCTGAGCCAAAAGACAGACAATTGCCGTCTGACGGAGAATTGCAGATTTACCTGCCATATTCGGTCCGGTTACCATGATAATCTGCTGCGAATCTTTATCCAGAAAGATGTCATTCGGAATATATTTTTCTCCTAAAGGAAGCGCATTTTCGATAATCGGATGTCTTGCTTCCTGTAAATCAACAGCATAACCGTCATTCAGAACCGGCCTTGTATAACTCTCAGTAACAGCAAGTTCACTCAATCCAACCGCAACATCCAACTGTGCAATAATCTGCGAATTCTCCTGAATCTGATCAATATAATTCATCACACGATCACAGGTTTTGCGGTACAGCTGATGTTCAAGAACTGAAATCTTCTCTTCGGCTCCAAGAATCTGCGTTTCGTATTCTTTCAGTTCTTCAGTAATGTAGCGTTCTGCATTCACCAAAGTCTGTTTACGGATCCATTCAGCCGGAACTTTGTCTTTATGCGTGTTCCGAACTTCAATATAGTAGCCGAAAACATTGTTGAAATCAATCTTTAAAGAAGAAATTCCGGTTCTCTCAATTTCACGCTGACACATTTCGTCCAGGAAACCTTTTCCTTTGCTTTGCAGATTCCGCAAACGGTCCAGTTCTTCATCAACATTTTCTCTGATGACATTTCCTTTTGCAATGTTTACGGGCAGTTCATCGTTAAGATTTTCCTGCAGATAAACAGTTAGTTCTTCAAGATTATTCAGTGGCTCAATCCACGCCATCGTATCATGAAAACCGCCCAATAACGACTTGATTTGATGGATATTAACCAAACTTTGCCTTAAATAACCCAGCTCTTTCGGACTGATTTTTTCCGAGGCGAGCTTTCCCATAAGACGGTCCAGATCTGAAATCGCCTTCAGCAAACCGGAAATATCGTATTTCAGCTGATCATGTTCATTCATAAAATCAACAAGCGAAAGGCGTCTGTTAATTTCGTTAACCGATTTCAGCGGCATAATAATCCTGCGGCGAAGCAGTCTTCCACCCATTGGCGTAGAAGTTTTATCGATAATATCGAGCAGCGATTTTCCCTGAGGATTAGACGGATATACGATTTCAAGGTTCCGCAGCGTAAATGCATCCATCATCAGAAAATCTTCCTGAGGAATCACCTGAATTTTCGTAATATGCTGTAAAAGTGAATGATGTGTATCTTCAACAAGATAAGCAAAAATGGCGCCTGCGGCTGTAATGGCCAGTTTCTTTTCTTCAACACCGAACCCCTTCAGGGAACCCGTTTTGAAATGGTTCGTAAGCTTTTCATACGCAAAACTGTGCTGATATGCCCAGTCTTCAAGCTTGAAAACACTCCGGTTTTTCAGCTGTTCCGGAAGCGGCGTACTGCGCTGGTAAATGATTTCGCTTGGGTCAAAAGTGTGCACAATGTGCAGCAGTTTGTCCAGATTTCCTTCTGAAACCAACAGTTCGCCGGTTGAAATATCTACGAGAGCAATTCCGTACTGTTCTTTTGATTTGTGAAGCGAAAGCAGAAAATTATTCTTCTTGGAATTCAGAACCTGATCGCTGAACGTTACTCCAGGAGTTACCAGTTCTGTAACACCGCGTTTTACAATTCCTTTTACGGATTTTGGATCTTCAAGCTGATCGCAGATTGCAACGCGCAAACCGGCACGAACCAGTTTTGGCAGATACGAATCCAATGAATGATGCGGGAATCCGGCAAGCTCGGTATTTTCCTCACCGGATCCGCGCTTGGTAAGAGCAATTCCAAGAATCTGCGAAGTTCTCACCGCATCCTGTCCGAAAGTTTCGTAGAAATCGCCCACACGGAACAGCAGAAGCGCATCAGGATATTTCGCCTTAATGCTGTTGTACTGCTTCATTAACGGAGTTTCTTTCTTCTCTTTGGCCATTTTGCTGAATTCGGAGGGTAAAAATACAAAATTCGGGGCGAGCACCGAAAAACTGTAAATGCTTATTTTCGCATAATTATTCATCAGAAATGCACTATTACAACACCAAAAATTTCCTGAAAATCCTCTTCAGTCTTCACAAAGGCGACACTCTTAAAGTTCTGGGGCCGTCGATTTTAGGAATGGCTCTTTATTCATACGGCATCTATTATCTTGAAATAGAATATTTTAAACTCACTGAACGTTCCGTCATTAAAAATCTCGGACTGTTCAATACGCTGCTGGGATTTGTACTTTCACTTTTACTGGTGTTCCGCACCAATACAGCTTATGACCGCTGGTGGGAAGGGCGCAAACTCTGGGGAAAACTGGTGAATGATTCGCGGAATTTCGCGCTGAAAATAAATTCTCTTCTGGATCAAAATCAAACCGAAGAACGCGCATTTTTTGAGCAGTATCTGTGTTTTTTTCCACATGCACTCAGCCGTCATCTCACCAAAGAATCAACCAAAATGGCACTGGACAGCGATTATTCTGAAGTGGAAAAACACGTCAACAGGAACGGCCCGCTGGAAATTACCAATCTGATGATGAAAAAAATCGCCGAGCTCAGACGGTCCGGACAGATTTCCGGCGAAGAAATGATTTATCTGGACACACAGCTTACAGGGTTCATGGATGTCTGCGGCGGCTGTGAAAGAATTAAGAATACACCGATACCGTTTTCCTATTCTTCATTTGTAAAGAAATTCATTATTTTTTATGTGCTTTTACTGCCCGTAGCGTATGTCGTAAGCATTGGATGGCTGATGATTCCGCTTACTGTTTTTGTATTTTACGTGTTGATGAGTCTGGAAGTAATTGCTGAGGAAATTGAAGACCCTTTCAACAACGATGAAAACGATTTGCCAACCGAAAAACTAGCACAGAACATCGAAAAAAACGTGCACTACATCTTCAGTTAAGCAATTATGATTTTTTTGCTGAAATGGCTTCTGTACTTTTACGGAATGCCCAGTCCTTTTTATACTGAATCCATCTGGCTTTGAACAGTTTACGCATCAGCTTGTCGGTATAGCGCATCGGAAAAACCTGATACAGCATATTCAGAAAACGTCCCGGTTTATTGGGAAGCGCACGCAGCGATAACGAGAATCCAGGTTCAAGGTAACGGTTGAAATGCCACCATGCGCCGGGAATATAAAGCGCGTCGCCGTGTTCCATAAAAATTTCATAGCCTTTGGCGTGTTGCAGTCCGGGATATTTTTCGTAATCCGGATTTTCGTAATCAATATCTTCTATGGTGTGAACGGAAAGCGGAACGCGGTACAGAAAATCTGACTGTTCCTGATCAAAAAGCAGAATTCTCTTCTTTCCTTCAAAATGAAAATGAACAAAATCGCCCAGGTCAACATCATAATGCATCAGAACATGTGCTTCACTTCCGCCAAAAAATAAAGTCGGGATTTTTTTGAAAAACCTGATTCCCAAATCCGGATAAGTAAAATTATTAAGAAGTTCCGGAAGCTTATCCGTAATAATGTAGAAGAAAATACGCAGATCTGAAGGTCCTTTCCGGATTGTATCAATATAATCCTTCATCTTCATGTGTGTTGCAGGCGCATCTGAACTTTTGTTTGCATCCGCAGGTTTGTTATCGTAAATAGGAAGCGTCTGTTCGCCGGCTTTTTCACGGATATAGTCGAAATTCCATTTGTTGAATTCGCCCCATTCGCGCGCCAAACCTCTGATGAGAAGCGGTTTCTGCAGCTTGAAATACTTAGCCTGAAACTCTTCTTTACTGATATTTTCTACTTCATCAACTTTCTGAAGGATCATCACATACGTTTTCCACAAAATTACCATAATTTTTGAATTGAGATGAACCCGTAACTAAATTCCGGACTTATTATATTTGTGCAGAATTTTAGAAGACATGACGAAAAAACTGAAGCTTGAAGAACTGAACCGGCTGGATGTTGAATCCTTTAAAGAAGCAGAAAAAATTCCGTTGACGGTTGTACTCGACAATGTCCGCAGCATGCATAATGTAGGCGCAGTTTTCCGTACCGCCGATGCCTTTCTGATTGAAAAAATAATCCTTTGCGGTATCACGCCCACTCCACCGCACCGTGAAATTCATAAAGCGGCGCTTGGCGCTACTGAAAGTGTAGCGTGGCAGCATTACGGCTCTGTAACTGAAGCAGTACTTGATCTTAAAACCATGAAATATGAAGTACTGGGAATTGAGCAGACTTCCGACTCGGTAATGATTAGTGATTATGAAGTTGTGAAGGAGAAAAAATACGCGCTTGTTTTAGGAAATGAAGTAGAAGGAATTTCGGATGAAATTCTTCCGCATTGTGACGCCTTCCTTGAAATTCCGCAACACGGAACGAAGCACTCGCTCAACGTTTCGGTATGTGCAGGAGTGGTGATGTGGGAGTTTTTCAAAACCCTTAAAAAATAAAAAACCGCAACGCCTTGTGAGCGGTGCAGTTTGAAATAAATCTAATAAAAAGTAAAAATGAAAGGCGACAAAGATATACTTTAATTTCTATACTGTAAAAGTTTTCTTTCGTTTTTTTCAATATTTTTTTCGAAGCTCTTCTTTCCTTCAAAATTTAGTAATTTAGCGTAATGTTTATCAGAGAATATATTTCTAAAGATTATCCTGCGTTTAACTGGTCCGACTCTATCGAAGAAGCGTCTGAAATAGCCAAGGAATTCGGGTATTCCCACATTTTCATCAAGAAAAAAGGAACTTATGTAGGCGCTTTAAGCCAAAGCTTTCTGGAAGAAAGTCCGGAAGGCAGTCTTGGTTCCCTGGAACTGCATTTCGAAAAATTTGCGATTCTTGAAGACGGCAATATCCTGGACACCGTTAAACTTTTTCATATTTTCAATTCGAATGTAGTGCCTGTAATCGGCCATACCGAAAAATATCTGGGCTATATTTCCTGCGATGATATCTTCAATGAGTTTTCCAAATATCCGCTGTATTCTGAAAACGGAGCAATATTAACCGTGCAGACTACTTCCAAGCATTATTCCTTCACCGAAATTGCGAGAATTGTTGAGGAAAACAACGCCAAGATTTACGGCTGTTACGTGAGTGCGATTAACGAAGACAACTTCTGGCTCACCATGAAAATCAGCAATGAAAACCTGAGTTCCATTGATGAAACCTTCGAAAGATACGGCTACAACGTTGTGCACAAACATTACAGCGACGAAAAAGAAGATCTGCTGAAAGACCGGTTCGGATTTTTTCAGAAATTCCTTGAATTCTAAAGTAAAAGAACCATGAAAGCAGCAGTTTATTCGCAGAAAACCGATCTTGATACCTTTCTGTATCTCAGTAAGTTTATTTCGGAGCTTGCAAAACGCGACATCGAAGTGGTTCTTCATGAGAAAACCGCAGAAAATCTCCAGTTTTCCAAAGATTTTTCTGTTTTTTCTTCCAAAGAGGATCTGCAGAACCAGAATGTGAATTTTTTCTTCAGTTTTGGTGGCGACGGAACCATCCTGAATGCGCTGATGTACATTCAGGATCTTGAAATTCCGGTTATCGGCGTCAATACCGGAAGACTCGGCTTTCTGGCAAGTTTCAGCAAGGAAGATATCTTCAACAAGATCGACAGTATTATCAATAACGAACTGGTTCTCAGCAAAAGATCTGTCATTCAGGTTTTTACGCGTGAAAACAACATTGATTTCCCTTTTGCGCTGAACGACCTCAGTATTATCCGAAAAGAAACGACCTCGATGATTACCATTGATACGTATATCAACAACGATTTTCTTACGGTTTTCTGGGCCGACGGACTTATTGTTTCAACACCAACCGGTTCTACCGCTTACTCACTGAGCTGCGGCGGACCCATCATCGCACCAACAAACGACAACTTCGTACTTACGCCAATTGCGCCACACAATCTTAACGTAAGGCCAATTGTGCTGAAAGATGATGTGGAAATACATCTGAAGGTTGAAAGCCGTGTCCCGCAGTATTCTCTGTCACTGGATTCTCGCATCTATCAGATCAATACTGAAGAGGAAGTCTGGATTAAAAAAGCACCGTTTGAACTGAACCTGCTTCTTCCGAGCGACATTAATTTTTTCGACAAACTGAGAGAGCGTCTCCTTTGGGGAAAAGACAAGCGAAACTGATCGTATTTGCCTAAAAATTCCGTAACTTTACGGGATATAAATCACACAGATAAATCTTCTAAAAAAACAAAAATTATGAGCAGAATGTTTCCGGCAGGTGTTGCCACAGGACAAATGGTAACCGACATTTTTCAGTATGCAAAAGAAAACAGGTTTGCGCTTCCGGCAGTAAACGTAATTGGTTCCAGCAATGTAAATGCAACAATGGAAACTGCTGCGAAACTGAATTCACCTGTAATCATTCAGTTTTCAAATGGCGGTGCTGCATTTAACGCCGGAAAAGGATTAAGTTCAGAAAACCAGAAATCTGCGATCCTCGGAGGTATTGCAGGCGCACAGCATATTCATGCACTTGCTGAAGCGTATGGTGCAACCGTAATTCTGCATACCGACCACTGCGCAAAAAAACTGCTTCCCTGGATTGACGGTTTGATGGACGCTAACGAAGAATTTTTCGCAAGAACCGGAAAATCGCTTTACTCATCACACATGCTGGATCTTTCTGAAGAGCCGATTGAAGAGAACATGGATATTTCCTGCAGATATTTCGAAAGAATGGCCAAAATGGGCATGACGCTGGAAATAGAACTGGGTGTTACCGGTGGTGAAGAAGACGGTGTTGACAATTCTGACGTTGATTCATCAAAACTGTACACGCAGCCTGACGAAGTAGCGTACGCATACGAAAGACTGAAAGCCATTTCACCAAACTTTACGGTTGCTGCTGCTTTCGGAAATGTTCACGGTGTATACAAGCCTGGAAATGTGAAGCTTACACCTAAAATCCTTGACAATTCACAGAAATTTGTTCAGGAAAAATTCGGAACAGGCGAAAAACCGGTGAACTTCGTATTCCACGGCGGTTCAGGATCAAGCCTTGAAGAAATCCGCGAGGCGATTGATTACGGTGTTATTAAAATGAATATCGATACCGATCTTCAGTTTGCTTACCTTGAAGGTATCCGCGATTATATGGGCACCAATGTTGAATATCTGAAAGCCCAGATCGGTAATCCTGACGGTGAAGACAAACCGAACAAGAAATTCTACGACCCAAGAGTTTGGGTAAGAAAAGGTGAAGAAACCTTCGGAGCAAGACTTGTAAAAGCGTTCGAAGATCTTAACAATATTAATACGCTAAAATAATTTACAATTTGGAGGTTGAAATTTGAGATTCTTCGTAATTTCGCGTTTCAAAATTTCCGGATTCAAATAAAGATTAAAGATGGCATTCGACTGGTTTAAAAGAAAAGCAAAAAATATTACCACTTCCACCGAGGAAAAGAAAGATGTTCCGAAAGGACTGTGGCATCAGACGCCTTCAGGTAAAATTGTGGAACACGAAGAACTGAAGAAGAACAATTATGTTTCGCCTGAAGACGGTTTCCATGTAAGAATCGGAAGCAACGAGTTTTACGAAATGCTTTTCGACAACAACCAGTACACTGAGCTGGACGCCCATGTGGAAAGTGTTGATATGCTTCAGTTTAAAGACACCAAAGCATACAGCGACCGTCTTAAAGAAGTCACGGCAAAAACAAAACTTAAGGATTCCATCAGAAATGCTGTAGGAAAAGTAAACGGAACCGAAATGGTGATTTCCTGTATGGATTTCGCTTTTATCGGCGGATCTTTGGGTTCGGTAATGGGCGAAAAAATCAGAAGAGCGGTAGATTACTGTATCAAACACCGTCTTCCGTACATGATTATCTGCCAGTCCGGTGGTGCAAGAATGCAGGAAGCAACCTATTCACTGATGCAGCTGGCAAAGGTTCAGAGTAAACTGGCGCAGCTTTCCGAAGCTAAAATTCCGTATATCGCCTATCTTTGCGACCCGACGTTTGGCGGTATTACTGCGTCTTTTGCAATGACGGCCGACATCATTATGGCTGAACCGGGAGCTCTGATTGGTTTTGCAGGGCCAAGAGTTATCCGTGAAACCATCGGAAAAGATCTTCCGGAAGGATTCCAGACTTCAGAATTCATTCAGGATAAAGGCTTTGTTGATTTTATTGTTAAAAGAACCGAAATCAAGGAAACCGTCTCCAAAACCGTGAATTTGCTTTACAACAAATAAAATTTGTAACAAATATTAAAAAATCTCACCTAATTGGTGAGATTTCTTTTTATGAGAAGAACGGCGCGCCTATTTTATAACACTTTCCGGAAACTCACTTTCAAAAAGATTGTGAAACTTGTTTCTGTGACGCTTCCGCATCCGCTGTTCTCAGTACTGAGTTTTTATGCAACGGTACGTTCTTTTGTAATTGCCAGAAAGTACTTTCCGGAAACCAATTCGGCCAACGGCATCGGAAACGCATTCCGGCACGCACTCTGGACCTGTCTCATTATGATGTACTGCTGCAAGATTTCTTCTGCCCGCAAATCCCTTGATTTCTGTAAAAAAATTACAGATCTGCATGAAGAACTTTTCCCGAACGAACCTTTGGAGAAGAAAATGGATCTTCACAACAATAAGGTCGGTATGGATCTTTTTATGGAAATGCTGGAAGGCATTCACCGTCAGTTTTTTGAAACTTCCTTTTTCGTTGACAAGCTTTTTGAAAAAACAAAAACCGCAAAGATTCTGGAAAAACTAAACGACGATTTTGCCGGGGAACTGGTATATCTTAAAGATTAAAAGTGCACATCTGCCATCGCTTTAGTCGTACTATTAGACAGGCTTCAAAAAATTATTTATAGGATTCTTTAAACTTTCTCTCACTTTTATAAATCCTTAGACTGTCTGCTTTAAACGGCTGACTGTTCAGATAAACTTCAAAACTGTTATTATCCGGAGCAACTGTAATATTCAATTTAAAATTTTTTCCTGCATTCGCGAATGCTTCATTTGTTTTTTCCCAATTAAAGAAAATTCGCCCTTCAAAAGCTTCATCTTTACCGGTCTCCCAAAAGAAATCCATTTCTCTTGGAATTGCTTTTACTTTTGCTGACAGATTTTCTACGAACGGCCTCAAAAGAATATCTCTTTCGCCATTATAATAATCTGTATTTATTGAAAACAGTTTAAAATTTCTGTTCTCTGAACTTATTTGGGGTGCCCAACTGTATCTTGTTCTGTACTTCATCCACTTTTCCGGCGACTCGTCAGCAAGATGATATTCCCTTTCCAATTCTTCAAACAAAGCTGCATCAATGCTGAAAATTTTCTGGTATTTTTCTTTGAGTCTTTTGATTTCAGATTCATTGGTAATTTTCTCAGCCTGATATTGCCCTAACTCTATCTGTGTGGGTCCAAACCCGAGCCAGACTACAACCATTCCCTTTGGTGCAAAGCCAAAAATGAGATCAGACATTTTATAATAAGATTTTACATATCCATTATATTTTTTGCGGTAATCAGGCTCATCAAGAATATTGATAAACTCTTTCATCGGTTCATCTGATGATTCCGATTCATCCACAGCGTACGCTCTCTGAACCAATTCTTTTACTTTATCAACAGGAAAATTAGCTTTTAGATGATAATAGGCGCTTTCGTATCTTGCATAATATTTAATATCTGCTCCGATAGGGGTTCCACCCTGTTCTGTAAATCCTTTCCCTGACATCCCCCAACTTCCTGACGAACCACCATAAGGCAAGTGAGCAGAAACACCTTCTAATGTTATTAAGGAGTCTTCAATTGGACGAACTGAGTGTTTATTATCGGTGTGCGAAATCTGCACGTTGTAGGTCGGAACTATTGATTTTTGATCCGTTTGGCAATTATTTAAAGCAAAAAATCCAGCAAAAACTGTTAGAAAAATAATTAGAACCTTCATTTGTGTTGCTATAGTTAAAAACAAATTTAGGTAATTAGTAACAGAATGTAATGTCAACTCATATTGATAGGGAAATTATGAAAAGAAGAACTTAGTGTAAATCGTCAACGTCAACTCCTTGTTTTCTTAATTCTTAGCCTTTCAATCCAAACTTTTCATTCTTTGAAGCTTCATCAACAAATGCCTTGCTGCCTCTGCTGCACGAATAAATCCAGAGATATAGTTTGCAGTTTTCCTATTGGGTTTACATTCTTAAATGCTTTTTTACTTTTTCTGCAGTTTTTTCACAATCAATTCTTACTTTTGAAGTAATTCCTGTTTCTTTAGAACCAAAGTCGTATCCATTTAAGTTATCAGCTTCGTCATCCTCTGTTCCATACCTTCGACATAAAAGGCGTTTTTTAGGGTAATTTTAGGTTTTATTTAATGTCCAGTTTAGGAATGCTTACACTACCCTTACCCCGCATACATCTATTTGGGGTGAACAGAAGAATTACTGAAAACCAGACAGCTGATAAAAAGTGAAACATTAAAAAACAGAAAAAAACTTTATTATGAAGATAGAACCAAAAAAAGAATCAAAAACAAAAATCTTTGTTTGAAATCTTAAACAAACAAATGTCTTGTCCGACTATATTTGAAAACGAAAACACTCTCTAAGGAATAGTACACTTTCTTTTGAAGACGTACATTGCTCGCATAGATGAGTTTCAGCGTGTTCCACGCTACACTTATTGAATACAGTTAATCAATCGGAAATTTGAAGTTGCTTCTATACATACGTATGCTGTCTGTTTCCAAAGGCTGTCCGTCCAGTAAAACATTTACACTATTATTGTCTGCAGCTACCTTTATCTCTAAATTCCTTTGAGTTTTACCCAGTTTCTTGAAGGCTTCGTTCGTTTTTTCCCAATTGAAAAATAATCTTCCTTCATACACCTCTTCCTTTCCTGTCTTCCAAAAAAACTGTATCTCTTTGGGTATGGCACGTTCTCTGGCTTCTGGCTTTATAATCCAGGGACGAAACATTACCTCTCTTTCTCCATTATAATACCATGCTGTATACGCTGCCATGCGTATATTACTGTCGTCCGGAGATAAAACAGGCTTCCAGTTGTATTTATTACGGTAGTTTTCCCACTTATCAGGAGAAGCGTCGGGGATTAAATCCCTTTCTTTTACTTCCGCCCTATTCATCGACCAACTCGCAAAAAGTTTTTTTTCGAACTCTTTATCATCTTTTATCACTTTTGCCTGATACCGACCGACTTCTATTACAGGTCCAGCTCCACCAAACCATAGCCACACCACCACCATTCCTTTGGGAGCAAAACCAAACACCAGATCGCTAAAACTGTCGTAAGGATTATTATAACTATCATAACGCATCTTTTTATCGGTAATAATATACTCTTGCATCGGTTTGTCATACTCATCTACGTAGCCCGTTGCATATGCTCTTTTTACCAGATCTTTCATCTTTTCTACTGAAAAGTCTACATCCAGATGATAAAAAGTGTCTTCATAACCCGCATAATACACAATATCCGCCCCTATGGGTGTTCCATGCTGTTCCGTCCAGCCCTTACCGGAATCTCCCCAACTGCCGGAAGTACCACCATAGGGAAGATGTGCTGCCACGTCTTCTAAGGTTTTTATTCTGTCCGAGACAAATTCAACTAAATATTCGTTCGCCGGATGGGATATCATCACATTATATTCCGGTAGATTTTTCATATCCGTTTGTTTTTTCTGACATTGTGCCAGCGAAAACAGGCACAACATACTAATCAACTGTATTATTTGTTTCTTCATATTATCCGGGTTGTATGGTTCTTTTGCGCAAGGTTACAGGAAGGGTGTAAGCTCCCCCGAAAATAGTGTAATTTAAAAGTATAAAATTATGTAAATCAGTCCACTTTTTTGCTTACGATTTACACGAACGCTACCATGAATCCCGAAAAACCTGACTCCCGCAGACGTTTATTACGGAAGAACAGACAAAATACTGAAAACCAGACAGTTGATAAAAATTGAAACTTTAAAAAACAGAAAAAACTTTATTATGACTATATTTGAAAACGAAAACACTCTCTAAGAAAAAGTACACTTTCTTTTGAAGACATACACTTTTGAAGACGTGCACCATACACAGAAAGGTCAAATCCTATCTTATTATATTGTAAACAAAATCTTGTTTGTGTAGAAAAACTGGAAAAGAAAACTCTTCATTTGTTTCCTTATTAGTGTAATATATAATGGGCAGATTTTCAGTATTCGTCAAAGTACAAATTCTATCATAGCCAAATAATTCTATTTTATAAGAGCTGGGAAACTCTTCTAATATAAATTTGCCATTTTCTAGATCACTCAATAATTGAGAAAGCTCCTTTTTGTTATCAACATTATCTAAATACATCGCTATATCGATTTCCTCAAATTTCTTAGTCATCTTATTAAATATACTGTCAATATTTTTTTCCTTAAAATCTAGATGTAAGGCTTTAAAATAATTTACTATTTCATCTTTGCTTAAATAATCCTTAAATGAATCCGAATTTTCCCAACCTTCAATTGTGTAATTCACCTCTGCATTGAAATTATCTATTAAGTTTTTGATTGGAAAATTGTTTTGAGAAAAATCTAATTTTTCAAATTTAAATGCTTCAATTGTATTTTCGTAATTGGTAGTTGATGAATCATAACAAAACACTCTTATTTTTACAGATCCGTCTTCTTTTAAGTTTGTACTTCCTTTTAGTGGCAGTATATTCATTTTAATATTTTGCTTGCCTGATTCCAGAATAAAATGGTTAATTGGAACTTGAGAAAATATAGCACCTCCTGAATTATGAATGAAAGCAGGCATGTCATTTATAAAAATCTCAAAATTAACAATAGAAGAATTAAATTCTACTAAATAGTAAGGTTCTTTAAATCTCATATAGTTAATTTAGATATTTGCCAAGTATTGGATCCTTCTCCGGATTATGATACCCCATTATAACTTTATCTTCCAATGTCTTTTTAGAAATAATATTCAGAACGTTAACGACATTGTTATTGGAAGGTTCAAGCGTTAATTGATAGATGATATCATTTTTTATCCATATTAAATTTTGAGGATAAATTAGTACATTATTACCAAAA
>JAEXBA010000007.1 GCA_023457935.1 Bacteroidota bacterium
AGTTCCAGCGATATTGAAAGAAACAGGGAAGCGGCGCCGAAAATCAGAAAGCCTTTCAAGTCGAAAACGCTTTCTGTCGCGCGGAAATCCGGCATATATTTCAATCCGAGAATAATTCCAATCAAACCAATCGGAATATTAATGAGGAAAATCCAGTGCCATGAAAAATAATCTACTAAATAACCACCAACCAGCGGACCTGCAAGCGGACCGATTAAAGCCGGAATTACGGCGTAGTTTAACGCACGCAAAAACTCATTCTTTTCATAGGTTTTAAGTAGCGCCAATCTTCCGACTGGAGTCATTAAAGATCCGCCTAAACCCTGAACAACACGGGAAATTACGAGTTGATCCAAATTCTGAGACATCGCACAAAACAAAGATCCCAAACTGAACAGTACAATTGAAAAAATAAAAATTTTCCTGGTCCCGAATTTATCCGCCAGATAACCGCTCACCGGCATGAAAATAGCGAGCGTTAGAACGTAGCTGATAATCGCATTCTGCATGTGCAGCGGCGATTCGTTCAGTTCTGCGGCGATAGAGTTCAGTGAAGTATTCAGAATCGTTGAATCCAGCATCTGCATGAAAATCGCAGTTGCAAGGATGAACGGAAGAATTTTTTTTGTGGTGGGAGAAATTGGAGTTACGGAATCCGGCATTGTTCAGGTTTATCAAAAATTGAACCTAAAAGGTTTCATGGCGATTACTAATCTCAATTTTGTAAATTGATGCTGTAAAAATAAAAAAACCTGCATTTCTGCAGGCTTTATAATTATCTTTCTCTGTAATCAATATCGGTCCACGGCTCGCCGTTTCTGGTATATCTTACGAATTCGTAATCTTTGAAATCTCTTGTTCTGTACTCAATATTTGTCTGACCTTCCTGGAAAGGCATGATGTAATAGAATTCTTTGTCTTTAGGGTCTTTCTTGTCACCAAGTCTCATTTTAGGTGTAAATGACGATATGGAATATCCCGGAACATAAACATTCATATTTCTGTAGAATGTTTCGTCTTTCTTTTCAGGAACCCAGTCGATAAACTCAAAATCATCTTCGTGTACCCAAAGGTAATATACTTTTTCATCGTTGGATTTCTTGTTCAGCGAAGTGAAAGAATACACCTGCTTAGGTATAAGTGTCTGGATTTTTTCCGGATTCACAATTGTGTAGTAAGCAGTGGCTGAAGGATCTACGTACGTTTCAAGATTGTACATCAACAAAGGGTTGTCCCATTTCTTGTTTCTGAAAAATTCATTCAGGGCGTGAAGGGAAGTCTGTCTTAAATCCTTATCTTTCTGCTCCAGTTTTTTTGTCGGAATTACCGGATTGATCTCTTTTACAAACTGATACAGGATTTTTGGCTTGATATCCTTAAGATGCGGCTGTGCTTTAAGTTCTTCCATTTTTGCCAACCAATAATACTGCTGATAATACTCATCCTTGTCTTTCTCCTTAATGTTTTTGAAAGTAGCACCAAGTTTGCGCGAGTTTAATGTTTTTTCGAATTTGTTTTGTGCCAGTCCAAACCCGAAAATAAGTACTGAAAATAGTAAAGCTATATTTCTTTTCATTTGCAAAATTTATAATTTGTCCTCAAATATAATTATTTATTGGATAAGTAAAATGGTATTATGTTAAATTTGAATCTGAAATATTTCATGTTCTGCCGAAATAATCAAAAAAAACCTGCAACGGTTATCACAGGTTTGGTTTTTATGATTGGTTTCTGAAATCAGTACGAATCTTCATGAACAGAAAGTACTGCTCTTCCGCTCGGATCATTCATTTTCTTGAACGCTTCGTCCCATTCCAAAGCAATCGGAGTGGAGCAGGCTACGGAAGGAACTGAAGGAACCGTTGCAGCTGCCGTTTCACTTGGAAAATGTTCCTCGAAAATACTTCTGTAACGGTATTCTTCTTTGTTCTGAGGTGTGTTTAACGGAAATCTGAATTTTGCATTCGCCATCATCTCGTCGGTAACTTCATTTTCTGCAATTTCTTTCAGCGTATCAATCCAGCTGTAGCCAACACCATCGCTGAACTGTTCTTTCTGTCTCCAGGCAATGCTTTCAGGAAGTAGATCCTCAAAAGCTTTACGGAGCAGCCATTTTTCTATTTTCGGTTCATGTGATCCTACCATTTTGTCTTTCGGATTTACCGTCATTGCGACATCCATAAATTCTTTGTCCAGGAAAGGAACACGGCCTTCAATTCCCCAGCTCATCAGCGCCTTGTTAGCTCTTAAACAGTCGTAAAGGTGAAGTTTCTCCAGTTTTCTTACGGTTTCCTTATGGAATTCTTCGGCATCGGGCGCTTTATGGAAATACAGATAACCGCCAAAAAGTTCATCAGAGCCTTCGCCTGAAAGCACCATTTTAATTCCCATGGATTTGATGACTCTTGCCATCAGGTACATCGGCGTGGAAGCACGGACTGTCGTTACATCATAGGTTTCCAGATGATAAATTACATCGCGCACCGCATCAATACCTTCCTGAACAGTAAAATGAATCTCGTGGTGAACCGAACCGATATGTTCTGCTGCTTTCTGAGCCGCTGCCAGATCCGGAGAGCCTTCAAGGCCAACCGCAAAACTGTGCAGACGCGGATACCACGCTTCCTGAGTGTCGCCGCTTTCAATTCTCTGTCTTGCAAATTTGGCTGCAACAGCTGAGATAATGGACGAATCCAAACCTCCGGAAAGTAAAACGCCATACGGAACATCGCTCATCAATTGTCTGTGAACGGCTGCTTCCAGCGCTTCACGGATTTTGGAAATATCAGTTTCATTGTCTTTTACGTTCTCAAAATCAGTCCATTCGCGGTGATACCATTTCTGAAGACTGTGACCTTCTTTGCTGTGCACAAAATGACCCGGAAGAAACGTTTCAATGGTTTTGCAGACGCCTTCCAGCGCTTTAAGTTCGGAAGCCGCGTAATAGTTTCCGCTTCTGTCCCAACCGTGATAAAGAGGGCAGATTCCCATATGGTCGCGCGTAATCAGATACACGTCGTTTTCCATATCGTAAATGGAAAAAGCGAAAATTCCGTTCAGTTTTTCAATGAAATCTTTTCCGTATTTCTGAAATAACGGGATGATCACTTCACAGTCGGATTCGGTCTGAAACTGATAATCAGGAAACTCCAAACGAAGTTCCTTGTGATTGTAAATTTCACCGTTTACTGCAAGAACAATTTTCCCGTCGGTACTGTAAAGCGGCTGTTTCCCGGAAGTAGGGTCAACAATTGCGAGGCGTTCGTGGGAGAAAATTATTTTATCGTTCTGAAAAACACCGCTCCAGTCCGGGCCGCGGTGACGGATTTTCTTAGACATTTCCAAAACCTGCGGCCGCAGACTCTGGGTTGGTTGTTTTGCATCAAAAAGACATACAATTCCACACATATTATAAATGATATTTGATTATTGATTAAAAATATACAGCAAGGATAAAGATTAACTTCAAAAACTACAAGTAAATTTTTATTTTAGTGAAAATAGTACTTAAATTTTAGCTTTAACAGGAAATAATTAAGTTAAAATTGAGGTTTTGATTGTTTTTGTGAATTTTTTT
>JAEXBA010000008.1 GCA_023457935.1 Bacteroidota bacterium
CAGAATTAGAAGAATTAGTGCATGCAAAAGGTCTTAACTTCGGTTTCGACGTTGCTAAATATAAATTAGACGCTGATAAATAAAAAACAATGAGACACGGTAAAAAATTCAATCACTTAGGAAGAACGGCTTCTCACAGAAGTGCAATGCTTTCTAATATGGCTTGTTCTCTTATTGAGCATAAAAGAATCAACACTACTGTTGCAAAAGCAAAAGCTTTGAGAGTATATGTTGAGCCTCTACTTACAAAAGCGAAAGAAGATACTACACATAACAGAAGAACTGTTTTCTCTTACCTGCAAAGTAAAGAAGCGGTTACTGAACTGTTCAGAACAGTAGCTCCAAAGATTGCTGAAAGAAACGGTGGATATACAAGAATCATCAAAACCGGTTTCAGACCTGGTGATGCTGCAGATACTGCAATGATTGAGCTTGTAGACTTCAACGAACTTTACAGCCCTAACGCTGAAGAGAAAAAAGCAACAAGAAGAAGCAGAAGAACTACTGCCAAGAAAACTGAAGCAGTTGCTGAAGTTAAAGGAGGTCCTGCAAAAGAAGTGAAGGCTGAAGAGCCAAAAGCTGAAGCTCCGGAAGCTCCTGAAGCAGACGCAGCAGAGAAAACTGAAGAATAAGAAATTATCTCAGCTATATAAAGAACCGTTCAGAATTTCTGAACGGTTTTTTGTATAATTATAAAATAGTCTTTCGTCCTGGCTCTTGGCTCTTGATTCTTCTACTGTCCTCTGGCTTTCTTCAGTTCAATCACATTATTACCCTGTGTAATGGTCACCAAATCTCCTTCAGAAACAATTTCAACATCCTGATTTTTGTAGACTGCGTTTTTCGCGGAAGCATCAGTCTGTTCTGCACGGATAATTCTGCCGTTACTGAAAACTGTCATGTAATTGCCTTCCGGCGTATTAAAGAACGTAACTTTGGCGCTGCTGCCGTCGGTAGCAACATAACGGTAGCTGTGTTCCTGCGTTTCCTGGCCGTCTTGTGTTACTGTTTTGGATGAAGTGGTGGTGCTGTCTACAACTCCGTTATTGTCAGTAACCGTTGTAGAAACATTTTCGTCTACGATAACACCTTTGTTTCCGCTTTCCTGCTTCTGGCAGCTGAACAGAATGAGTGATGATGCCGCTAAAATTAATGCTGATTTTTTCATGTGGTTGTACTTTTAGTCAAATGTAAGCTTTTATGCCGTATTCCCAAATGAATGCAAAAATCATGACTTTTGTTACCATTTCTTAAACTTAATTTTCTGAAATAATGCGTAAATTTGTGTGCGTCATTGAAAATGAAGGGTTGACGCACGATCACAAATATTCAAATTAATAAACAAAATCAAAAAAATATTATGAGCTACATTTCGTACATTGAAGCAAGACAGATTTTGGATTCCAGAGGAAATCCTACAGTGGAGGTTGACGTTTTCACTGAAAGCGGTGCCATGGGACGCGCAGCAGTTCCGTCAGGCGCATCAACAGGTGAACATGAAGCAGTGGAACTTCGCGACGGCGGTTCCGAATTTATGGGTAAGGGAGTTCTGAAGGCAGTTGAAAATGTAAGAGAAGTTATTGCTCCGGAACTGGTAGGTCTTCCGGTTTTTGATCAGAATCTGATCGATCAGATCATGATTGAAGTAGACGGTACAAAAAATAAAGGAAATCTTGGCGCTAATGCCATTCTTGGTGTTTCTCTTGCTGCCGCGAAAGCTGCTGCTACGGAAATGAGAATGCCGCTTTACAAATACATTGGTGGTGTAAATGCCAATACACTTCCTGTTCCGATGATGAATGTTATCAACGGAGGTTCACACTCTGACGCGCCGATTGCTTTCCAGGAATTTATGGTAATGCCGGTAAAAGCAGATTCTTTCTCCCACGCTTTGAGAAAAGGAACTGAGATTTTCCACAATCTTAAGAAAATCCTTCACGACAGAGGTCTGTCTACAGCAGTTGGTGATGAAGGTGGTTTCGCGCCTACATTTACAGGAACTGAAGACGCTTTGGATACCTTGCTTCAGGCCATTGAAAAGGCAGGTTATAAGCCGGGAGATGATGTAATGCTGGCGTTAGACTGTGCTTCTTCAGAATTCTACAAAGACGGAACCTACGATTACAGAAAATTCCAGACTCCGGATGCAGCGCAGTATTCCAGCGCGGAACAGGCTTCTTATCTGGAACAGCTGGTTAACAAATATCCAATTATTTCCATTGAAGACGGCATGCAGGAAAACGACTGGGACGGTTGGAAACTGCTGACAGAGAAAATCGGAGACAGAGTTCAGCTGGTAGGTGATGACCTTTTTGTAACCAATGTTGAAAGACTTTCAAGAGGAATCAACGAAGGAATTGCAAACTCTATTCTGGTGAAAGTGAACCAGATCGGTTCCCTTACCGAAACGCTGAATGCAGTACAGATGGCACAGTTCAACAAGTATACTGCGGTAATGTCTCACCGTTCAGGTGAAACTGAAGATTCTACAATTGCAGATCTTGCAGTTGCAACAAACTGCGGACAGATCAAAACCGGTTCTGCTTCCCGTTCAGACAGAATGGCGAAATACAACCAGCTTCTGAGAATCGAAGAAGCTCTTGGTGAAAATGCAATTTTCCCGGGTCTTGATGCTTTCAAAGTAAAAAGATAAACCAATCAGATAATAAACAGAAATCACCGGAATTTTCCGGTGATTTTTTTAAAATACTGACTTTCAAAATAATAATTTAAGAAGTAAAGTGAAGACCAGCTTCTATTCTCTAAATAATTACAGAAATAGAAAAAATTAATGGAAGGAAACCTTCTGTAAATTTTAGTATTACGCAGTTTTTCCTTAATTTTAACAAAAATTTTTCAAGCAAAATGGCAGATAACAAAGTTGTATTGAATTACGATGGACAATCTTTCGAATACCCAATCGTAGACAGCACCATCGGTGACAGAGGAATTGATATTTCAAAACTGAGAGACCAGACCGGTCTTATTACTTTAGACTTAGGTTACAAAAATACCGGAGCCACGGTGAGTGATATTACTTATCTTGACGGTGATCAGGGTGAACTGTACTACCGCGGTTATCCTATTGAGCAGATTGCCGAAAAATCTAATTTTTCAGAAGTAATGTATCTTTTGCTTCACGGTGAGCTGCCAACCAAAGATCAGTTTTCGAGATTTGAAGGCGATATCAAAAAATACAATTATGTAGCTGAGGAAATGAAGAAAATTATGGACGCATTCCCGCGTTCTGCGCATCCGATGGGTGTTCTTTCTTCACTTACATCTGCTTTGGTCGCGTTTAACCCGAAAGCGGTTGACGTTAAATCCAAAGAAGACCTGGACCACGCTGCTGAAATGCTGATCGCGAAATTCTCGCATCTTGCAGCATGGACATACAGAAAAACCAAAGGATTACCTTTGAACCACGGAGACAACAGCCTGAACTACGTAGAAAACTTCTACAGAATGATGTTCAGAATGCCAAACCAGGAATTCCAGATTGATCCTGTAGTAGTTTCTGCTCTTGACAAACTTTTGATTCTTCACGCCGATCACGAACAGAACTGTTCCACTTCAACAGTAAGAATGGTAGGTTCTGCGCATACAGGTCTTTTCGCTTCAATTTCTGCAGGTGTTTCTGCACTTTGGGGGCCGCTTCACGGTGGCGCAAACCAGGCCGTAATCGAAATGCTGGAGTTGATCGAAGCAGACGGCGGCGATGTTGCAAAATATGTTGAAAAAGCGAAAAACAAAGAAGATAACTTCCGTTTGATGGGCTTCGGACACAGAGTGTACAAAAACTTCGATCCGAGAGCGAAAATCATCAAAAAAGCGGCAGACGATATCCTGGATGCACTCGGCATTGATGATAAAGCCCTTGATATTGCCATGCAGCTGGAAAGAGTAGCTTTGGAAGACGAATATTTCGTAGAAAGAAAACTGTATCCGAATGTAGATTTCTACTCAGGAATTATCTACAGAGCATTGGGAATTCCGACCGAAATGTTTACCGTAATGTTCGCATTGGGAAGACTTCCGGGATGGATTTCACAGTGGAAGGAAATGCGTCTGAAAGGCGATCCGATCGGAAGACCGAGACAGGTTTACCAGGGTGCAGCGAAAAGAGATTACGTTGCAATGGAAAACAGATAATTTTCAGAAAATTTATAAACGGAAACCTCTCAAATTTTGGGAGGTTTTTATGTTAAATAATATGCAGTAAATATTTTTGCTTCCACCTTCATTTGTTTATATTTGTGATTCAAGCAATTTTATGAAACTCAACATCAAAAACGAAACAGGAAAGCTGAAATCTGTGGTTCTGGGACAGCCGAAATCAATGGGCCCGGATCCTACTCTGGAAGAAAGCTACGATGCAAAATCGTATCATACCATTCAGAACGGTGTTTATCCGAACGAAAAGGATATCACAGCTGAAATGGATGCTTTCGAAGCTGTACTGAAGAAACATGATGTCCGGGTTTACCGCCCCGAAATTATTGAAGACTACAACCAGGTTTTCGCCCGCGATGTAGCTTTTGTGATTGAGGATAAAATGATTATTTCAAACGTTATTGCCGACCGCGCAGACGAGCAGGAAGCGTACCGCAGGATTTTTGAAGAAGTGGAATGGCGCAAAATTGTCAACTTACCGGATACCGCACATATTGAAGGCGGAGATGTTATTGTTTGGAACGATTTTCTGTTTATAGGAACTTGTTTCTCAGAGGATTACCGTAATTATAAGACGGCCAGAACCAACGAATACGCCATCGAAATCCTGAAGGAATATTTTCCCAAGAAAAGAATCATAGACCTTGAACTGAAAAAAAGCGATACCATTCCGTACGAAGGAATTCTTCATCTTGACTGTACTTTCAATCCGGTGGGAACCGATAAATGCATTATTTACAAAGACGGTTTCGTGGACGAAAGCGATTACAAACTGCTTCTGGATATTTTTGGCGAAGAAAACTGCTTCCATGTTACCAAAGAGGAAATGTTCGAAATGAACCCCAATATTTTCTCTATTTCACCTGAAATTGTGGTTTCAGACAAGGCTTTTACACGCATGAACAATCACCTAAGAAACGAATGGGGAATGACGGTTGAAGAAATTCCGTACCGCGAAATCTCCAAAATGGGCGGCCTGCTCAGATGTTCCACCATGCCTTTGGTACGCGAATAATTTTTTTTCAGAAGCTTTTTCCCGCTTTTCATTACAATCTTTTATTTTTCCTTATGTGGAAGAAAAATAAAAGGATTTCCATTGCAATCGGGGCTAGTAAAACCGTTATTACAACAACAGCAGTTATTTACAGAAGCTGCTTCATTTTCTTGATTTCATCATCGCTTGCAAAAATCTCATAATCCGGAATGGCAGACGAATGAAATTGAGTTCCGCCTGTAAAATCCTTCAGTTCGGAAAGATTTCCGGAACGTACACCGCCGCCAACCAGTATGTCAATCTTATTGCTGTATTTTTCAACAAGTTTTCTAAGATGTTCTTTTCCTTCCATTGCAGAACTCTTTCCACCGGAAGTCAAAACCGCTTTAAAACCTAAATCTGTTAAAACCTGCACAGATTTCTCCAGATCAGGAGTTCGGTCGACCGCGCGGTGAAAAGTACACGGAATTTCGCCGGCAAGTTCAACCAGTTCACGGTTTTTTTCTTTATCAACGGAATTTCCTGCTGTAAGAACACCGAAAACAAATCCGTCAGCTCCCGATTTCTTGAACTCAAGAATATCGTGTTTCATGCGCCGAAACTCTTCATCAGAATACATAAAAGAACCGCCTTTCGGACGGATCATCACGTAAATGGGCTTCCTGTACACCGATTTCAGATAACGGAATTCATCGATATTCGGAGTAATGCCGCCCAACTGCTGTTCGGCACAGAACTCGATTCGGTCCGCAACAGATTTCAGTGCAGTTTCCGCGGAAGTAATTTCGAAGCAGGCAATTTCTAGCATTTTATATTTTATTTACAATTCTGTGGATTTCATTTTCTAAAAGTGGAGCATGAAAGTTAATCAATAATCCTAACTTCAGCCCGGATAATTTTAGATAAGTCAGCACCTGCGAAAAACAAACCGGATGGATCTCCGCAACTGCTTTGATTTCGATAATTACTTTTTCATTTACAAGCAAGTCAATTCTATAAGCATTTTCAATCAGCATATTTTTATGTTGAATCGGCAAGCAAACTTGTTCCCAGCGCTGCACCTATAATTTTATAAGAAAGTTCATTTTCATTCATCGTATTTTCTGTAAACTAGGGCCACTTTCTAAATGTATCCTTTTAATCAGATTTAATATTGATCAATAACACCAATTAAAAACGCGAAGTAACTTTTTTCTTACATATAAAAGTCAGCAAAGTTTCGGATAAATCCGATTCAAGCTTAGTCAATCGGCACAGCAGATTATTCTTTGCTATCTTAAAACATTTCAGTTAAATAAAACTTTACGCTTAAATAATCAGACCTCTAAAAAATAGATTATAAAAGCGATTTTGCGTCCTTCAATTCATTTTTAGTTCCATCGTGTTCAGCGTAATTAAATCCTTTCTGCAGACAGAACGCGCCGGATTCACCGTTCTTATTCAAAGCAATAAATCCAATCTGCGTGTCTTTCAGACTGCGGTTTTGCGTGATGAAATTTTTATGAATTCTTTTCACGGCTTCTTCACATGCTTTCTGAGGTGAAAATCCATGCCGCATGAGTTCCACAACCAAGTGGCTGCCGCAGGTTCTGATAACTTCTTCACCGTGGCCGGTTGCGGTTGCGGCGCCAACTTCATTGTCTACAAAAAGTCCGGCTCCGATGATCGGTGAGTCGCCGACTCTTCCGTGCATTTTATACGCCATTCCTGAAGTGGTACACGCGCCGGAAAGATTTCCGTGTTCGTCCAGCGCAATCATTCCGATGGTATCATGATTCTCGATGTTCACGACGGGTTTATATTCGGACTTTTCAAGCCAGTCTTTCCATTCTTTTTCACTTTCCGGTGTAAGAAGATTCATTTTTTGAAAACCCTGTGATACCGCAAACTGAAGTGCGCCTTCGCCTACCAGCATCACATGCGGCGTTTTTTCCATGACCGCACGCGCGACAGAAATCGGATTTTTAATATGCTGCAATGCAGCAACAGAGCCAATATTGGCTTTTTCATCCATAATACAGGCATCCAGTGTTACTTTTCCGTCACGATCAGGTCTTCCGCCATAACCTACACTTCTTTCATTGGGATTACCCTCAACAAGTCGAACACCTTTTTCCACGGCATCCAAAGCTCTTCCACCTTTCAGGAGAACCGTCATCGCTTCAGTATTTGCCTCAATTCCGAAACGCCAAGTAGATAGAACTACCGGTTTTCTTTGTACTGCGGTATTTTTCGGTAATAATTCTGCAGCTTTTGATGGATTTATTGCCAGAACAGCGGAAAGAATTCCTGCTTTTTTAATGAAATTTCTGCGGTCGCTCATATCAGTCTTTGCTTCCTAAATTACGAAAAATATTGAGTATTTTTGTGAAAACAAAATATTGCATGCAAACTACAGATACCGTACTGATGATTGAACCTGTTGCGTTCGGTTACAATGCTCAGACTGCCGAAAACAACTACTTTCAGGTAAACTCAGAAAATGCTGACACTCAGACAAAAGCACTGGAGGAATTCAAGAATTTCGTTGAAAAGCTCCGTTCAAAAGGAATGAGCGTTATTACTGTGAAAGATACCGCAGAGCCGCACACACCGGATTCCATTTTCCCAAATAACTGGGTAAGTTTCGGTGCAGACGGCAAAGTGTTCCTTTATCCGATGTTTGCACCCAACCGCCGGGATGAACGGCGCCCTGAAATCCTGGAGGAAGTAAAAAACGCCGGTTTTGAAATTGCCGAGATTGATGATCTGTCGCATTACGAAAATGAAGAGAAATACCTTGAAGGAACGGGAAGCATCATTTTTGATCATGACCATAAAATTGCTTACGGTTCTGTTTCGTTGCGGCTGGATGAAGAACTGTTCAGAAAATTCTGCCATAAAACCGGTTATGAACCCGTAGTTTTTCACAGTTATCAGAATGCAGGAACGGAAAGACTTCCAATCTATCACACCAACGTAATGATGTGTGTGGCAGACCAGTTCGTTGTAATTTGTCTGGACTGTATTGATGATGAAATGGAACGTGAAAAAGTTCAGGAAGTCATCAAGGCCAGCGAAAAAGAACTGATTGAAATCTCCGAGGAACAGATGCAGCAGTTTGCCGGAAATATGCTTCAGGTAAGAAATTCAGAAGGAAAAACTTTTTTGGTCATGAGTGAAACAGCTTATTCATCTTTAAAACCTGAACAGATTGCTGCGATTGAAAAATATTCCGAAATTATTTATTCAGATCTAAATACTATTGAAACCAACGGCGGCGGAAGCGCAAGATGTATGCTGGCTGAAGTTTTTCTGCCAAAAAAATAACTGAAAATTCTAAGAAAAAAGAATGTGGAAGTTTTTGGGCGCGGCAAAGCCGCGCCCAAAAAATTTTCTTCCAAAAACCAGAAAAATAATTGGCAGAATCTTCCAAAAATATTAATTTCATCTTCAGAATGAACAATAACCTTCCTAACTCAAAAGGACTCCATATTCTGCTGACGCTCGGTGTAGAAGAACCGTCTAAACTGCTTGATTACATCGGTTTTTTTGATTTTTCAAAAATCATACTGCAGGAACAGGATACCGAAATTGTTGGCGAATCCCATCATATTTTTGAAAACGGGAGCTTTACTTCTGCGATCTGCCTGAAGGAATCACACATCTGCATTCACACCTGGCCGGAATTTCAGCGGCTTACTTTGGATATTTTTCTCTGCAACTATCTTAACGACAATGCCGAAAAGGTAGAAAGTATTGCCGGTAAGTATGTCGGTTTTTTCGGAGGTTTCATCATTCAACAGGATAAAGTTTACCGATGATCAGTTATACTTGTCCAGACTGCAAAACCGAAAACAAACTTGATTTAACCTATCATGTTAAAGATTACGTATGCAAATCGTGCAGCAGTTTGATTAAAACCGCCACCAATTCTTCACATGGAAAAATCAGAAAACCAACTGAAAATGCTGTTCTGGATGTTGGAATGAAAGGTATTCTGGACGGAACCGAGTACACTGTTGTTGCAGTTGTAGTTAAGAAATACGGTTCTTCAACATTCTGGCGCGAATATTACCTTAAGGACAGACTTCTGAATAACGCTTTTCTAAGTGAAAGCGACGGACACTGGGTTCTGATGTTCCCAAAAGACAAACCGCTCGAAGAATTCAAATATTATTCGGAATTTGAAGGCAAGAAATACCGCTGGTATGAAAGTACACCAAATGCAGTTCATGCCGCGACCGGTTTTTTCGAGGACGGATTAAGTCTTAAACTCTCCAACTACAAAGAATTTTTCAACGGAACCGAAATGGTTTCATGGGAAGAAACTTTAGGTGAAAAACAGTTTTTCTGGGGAAAGCACATTCCCAGGAACAGAATAAAACGCGCCTTCAAACCGCCTTACATGCCGAATTATTACGGTGTAGGAATGGTTCAGCCGTTTTACTACAGTATCCGTAATATGATTAATATTCTTGGGATTACCGCGTTGCTGATTTCAGGTCTGCAGCTGTACAATTATATTTCAAGAAGCAACAAAACTGTTTTTGAAGAAAATATCAGTTTCTCCGACGTAAAAAATAAAGAGCTGGTGAGCAAATCCTTCACACTGAGTGGCGGTTCTGCTCCAATGAAGTTGGATTTAAGATCGGATGTTGACAATTCGTGGGCCAATGCTGAAATCAGTCTGGTGAATGAAAATACGAACGAGATTACGTATACCACGCAGGATGTGGAATACTATCACGGTTACGAAGACGGAGAAAGCTGGAGTGAAGGAAAAAAATCCAAGGAAATTAATATTTGCGGTGTGGCTCCGGGAAAATACCATTTCCGTATTTCTGCAGTAAATGAAAACTCCGGGAAAGCCACAACCTCTGTTTCCTATCCTGGAAATCCGGGAACAATGGTTTCCATCAGTCCAAGCGGATTTGTAGAGGTTCTTGATCTGTCAACCGGAAATATCATTACTTACGGTGATGTGGAAACCTATAAAAGAGATTCCGCTGCGGCTGCCCAGAAAATTTCTGCCGACACTGTTACCGGAATAAACCAGGCGCCGGTTCCGTTATCAGAACCTACAGCCGATAATTCAGAAAAAACCATTTACCTGAAAGCAACTTGGCTGCCGGTTTCGCTGTGGAACTATATCATTATCATGATTCTTATGGTGATTTTTATTGCCGCTTCGTATTGGGGGAAATCTGCTTTTGACCGCTCAAAATGGAGTAATTCCTCCAATTCACCTTATTCAAGTTGAAGTAATAGTTATGCAGAATATCATCAGTTATATCAAACATCATTGGCTGCTTTTCTTTATTGCAGCGGTTTTTCTGGGTTGGTTCTCGTGGCTTACTTTCTCGGGAAATCAGCTGTGCGACTGTGCCAAAACTGAAACATACAAGGACGGAACAACGCGTTACCGTTCCTCAGGAACTTCTTATTACCGTTATTATCACAAATAAAATGAACATCATGGAATTTAATTTTGGACCATTAATCAACTCTGTTGTCTTCTCTTTCCTTGGAATTCTGATTCTGCTCTTCGGATATATTATCATTGAAAAACTGACGCCGGAGAAAACCTGGAAAGAAATCGTGGAAAACAAGAATATTGCACTGGCAATTATCTTTGGCGCCTTTATTTTAGGCATTTCCTTTATCATCGGAATGGCAATACATGGATAAAAAACGCATTCCGTTTGAACTGCTGCTGCTGTTTTCGGTATTTGTAATTGCAACCTGTGGGCTGGTTTACGAATTGGTCGCGGGTGCGCTTGCAAGCTATCTTCTGGGCGACAGTGTGAAGCAGTTTTCCTTTATTATCGGCGTTTATCTTTTTTCGATGGGCGTAGGTTCCTATTTTGCAAAATTCATTCATAAAAACCTTCTCGACCGCTTTGTAGACATTGAAATCCTGGTCGGTTTAATCGGCGGTGTTTCATCCGTTGTTCTTTTTCTGCTGTTCAACACTGTCCAGCATTTTGAGGCGGTACTTTATCTTTTTGTTTTTGTCACCGGCTGCCTGGTTGGTCTTGAGATTCCTTTGCTGATGAATATTCTGAAGGACAGAGTTGCTTTCAAAGATTTGGTTTCCAATGTTTTTGCGTTTGATTATATCGGTGCTTTGCTGGCTTCCATCTTATTTCCATTGGTTCTGATTCCGAATCTTGGCATTGTACGGACTTCACTCTTTTTTGGCCTGATTAACGTTTCCATCGCCATTTTTCTCTGCTTTTATCTGAGCAAGGAACTCAAAAACCCGGTGGCACTGAAATTCAAATCCATTACTGTTTTTGTGGGTTTGCTTTCGCTGTTCATTTTGGCTGACCGTATTCTGAATTTTTCTGAGGAAAAGCTTTATGGTGAAAACATCATCTACAGCAAGACTTCGCCTTACCAAAGAATTGTTCTCACAAGAAACAATCATGATTTCCGGCTGTATCTTAACAACAACCTGCAGTTTTCCTCAGCCGACGAGTACCGCTATCATGAAGCGCTGGTTCATCCGGCAATGTCAATGGCCAAAAACATCAGTAATGTATTGGTATTGGGCGGTGGCGACGGATTTGCTGTTCGTGAAGTTTTGAAATATCCAGAAGTAAAACACATCACCCTGGTTGATCTTGACGGTGAAATGACTAAATTTTTTCAGACGAACGAAACCATGAAAAAACTCAATAACAACGCGCTGAACAGCAACAAGCTTTCCATTGTAAATCAGGATGCGTTCATGTGGGTGAAAGAGCAGAAGAACGATTTTGATGTCATTATAATTGATTTTCCGGATCCGTCAAATTATTCCGTAGGAAAACTGTATTCGCTTCAGTTTTATCATGAGCTTAAGAAACTCACCAACGCTTCAACCAGAATTGTTGTGCAGACTACATCGCCTTATTTTGCGCCGAAATCGTTCTGGTGTATTCAGAAAACCCTTGCAGAGGTATTTCCGGAAGTAACGGCTTTTCACACTTATGTGCCTTCGTTTGGTGAATGGGGTTTTTCATTGGCTTCGAATGATCTGGAAAAGCCTAAAAATCTTAGAAAAGTCGGCGGTTTGAAATTCTACGATTACGATTTTGATAAAATGGCATATTTCAGCAAAGACATGAAAGCGGAAAACCTTGAAGTAAACCGTCTGGACAACCAGATTCTTGTAAGATATTTTGATGAAGAGTGGGGCAGGGTTCAGTAGGAGAAATTTCCTGAAGACCGTTTTTTGGGCAGGATTGGCGCTTCCGTTTCTTCATTACTGTAAATCGGAAACAAAATCGTTGTTGCTGAAAATTACGGGAACCAATCATGTTTTAGGTCATAAACTGTGGGCGAAAAATTTCCCGCAACCGACGGAGGAAATCAAAACTAAATATTTAGTTGTAGGCGCCGGAATTTCCGGACTTTCTGCTGTGAGATACCTTCAGCAGAACAATGCGGAAGACTTTCTTTTGCTTGAAATGGAACACAGTTTGGGCGGTAATTCCAGAAACAGCCAGAACCGGTTTTCTAAATTTCCTTTGGGCGCACATTACCTTCCGCTTCCAAACAAAGAAGATAAGGAATTGATTTCTTTTCTGGAAGAATGCGGACTGATTACCGGCTACAGCGAAAAAGGAGAGCCTGTATTTGACGATTATCATCTCACATTTCCTCAGGAAGAACGTCTCTTTTTTAAAAATACTTGGCAGAGTGATCTGGTTCCGAAAAACGGCATCACAAATGAAACGCAGAAAGAAATCGACCGTTTTTTCGGTCTGATGGATGATTTCAAAAAGAAGAAAGATTCTTCCGGGAAATTTTGGTTTGATATTCCGGTTCTGCAATCCAGCCGCGACAGCGAAGCGCTTCAGCTTGAAAAAATAACGTTCGGAAAATGGCTTCAGGACAATAATTTCAGAAGTGAGGAATTGCTTTGGCTGCTGGATTATTCCTGTCGCGACGATTACGGATTAGGCTTGAAATTTGTTTCCGCATGGGCAGGTATTCACTACTTTGCTGGCCGTAAAAACAATTTTTCTACGCAGCGTGATCAGGTTTTTACGTGGCCGGAAGGAAACTCCTGGCTTACTCAAAAACTGGCAAAATTTTCAGAAGGAAAAAGTCTGAAAAAACATTTGGCTTACGATGTAAAAACAACAGATAATGTTGAAGTTTATGTTTATGATGATTCAAACAAAATCTCAAAAAAAATTACAGCCGAAAAAGTTCTTTTTGCCACGCCGCAGTTTGTAAACCGTTATATTTTTCAGGACAGGAAGGTGAATAATTTTCAGTATGTTCCGTGGCTTTTGGCAACGCTGACACTCAGAAACGAATTTGGCGGCGATGCGGAACTGGCTTGGGATAATGTAATTTACGGTACAGAAGGTTTGGGTTATATTTATGATCAGCATCAGAATCTGAGTCAGAATCTTGGTGAAAAAGTTATTACCTATTACCGGAGTTTTTCGTCTGCAGATCTGAAAAAAGAAAGAAAAAAACTGCTGAATGCCGGAGAAGAGGAACTGAAAAAGAAGGTTTTGGATGATTTGAAGACTGCGCATCCGGAAATCGAAAATTTTCTTGTTGAAATACAGTTTCATAAACTGGGACACGCGATGATTGCGCCGGTTCCGAACCAGATTTTCGGAGAAGAAAGTGCAAAAGCAAGAAAAAATATCAACGGAAAAATATTTTTCGCCCATACCGATCTTTCAGGAATTTCTATTTTTGAAGAGGCTTTTCATCAGGGAATCAGTGCCGCCAAAGAAATGCTCAGATCATGAAACAACCGTGGATTCATAATGCGAAAACCGACAGTGTTTTTATTCTGTCGCCGCCATTTGTGGTTGTGCTGATAGTATTTCTTTTTCAGAAACAAATCTCCCAGCTGAATGATCAGTACAGCTTTTACACGTGGCTTTTTCTGATTGTTTTTGTGGATGTTGCGCATGTTTATTCTACACTGTTCAAAACCTATTTTGTAAAGCAGGAATTTCAGAAAAGAAAGCTGCTGTATCTCGGAATTCCGGCGTTGAGTTTAGTATTGGGAATAATTTTTTATCAGTTTGGAAGTTTGTTCTTCTGGTCTGCTTTGGCGTTGGTTGCGGTGTATCATTTTGTGCGGCAGCAATACGGTTTCATGCGCCTTTACGCAAGGTTTGAGCGGGATAATATTCATAAAAAAATTGATGCAGCGGCTGTTTACGCAGCCACGGTTTTCCCGATGCTGTACTGGTTTGCGACACCGAGAAAATTCACGTGGTTTGTAGAAAACGAATTCAGCTGGATGGGGAAACTTCCGGATTATGTTCCGACTATCACCGTAATTTATTTTGCGATTTTAGGAATCTGGCTTTTAAAGACTGTTTTTGAGTTTTTGAAATTCAGAATATTCAATGTTCCAAAAAATGCTGTCATTATCGGAACTTTTCTGTCATGGTATTTCGGAATTGTCTATTTCAACAACGATCTGATTTTTACTTTTCTGAATGTGGTTTCGCACGGAATTCCTTACATGGCACTCATTTATCTGAACGAAATTGAACATAAAGATCAAAAATATCTGCGCAGTCTTTCAATGTTTAAATCCGGAATTGGAGTTTTAATGTTTGTCGGAATTCTTTTGGTAATTGCGTTTTCAGAAGAGTATCTCTGGGAAGTTTTGGTGTGGCGGGAAAACTTTTCGCTGAGCGGGATCCATCTCAGTGAAAACTGGCTGATGCTGCTTGTTCCGCTGTTAACGGTTCCTCAGCTTACGCATTATCTGTTGGACGGTTTTATATGGAAAAGAAACAGGTCATCGGGCTAGGAAATCCTTCAGTTTGCTGATAATTTCCTTCTTCTGAAATTCATTACGCCAGTCTTCGTGTCCGCCGGAAAAAGTGTAGCTTTCACCTTGTACAGAACCTGTTGAGGTTAAGCTGTCCATTTTCAGTTTCTGAGAAAGCGGAATCACCGTATCATTCTCTCCGAAAAATGAAATGATGCCCACTTTGCTGCGAAGCATCCACGTTATCGGACTGGCAAATTCGGATTTTGAAATGGAATCGCTTACTTTCGCCGGATTCACCAGATAGTTCTGCACAAAGCCATAATCAGGATAACGCTGAAAATTTTTATCAGAGAGATCAACCGGACCAACAATATTTACGACAGCGATGACCTGCGGATTTCGGTATTTATAAGCATAAAGTGCAGCAAGATGTCCGCCGGCAGAATTACCAACCAAAATATATTCAGTTTTGGCGAATGATTTGTCTGAATAACTGTTAAGATGAGAAATCAGCTGATGGATTTCATCGGTTTGCTCAGGCAAAGCGAAACTGCGGTAATCAGCGAGTGTATAATTGGTGTTGACAAAAATGTCGTTCGGAAACTCTTCCATTACGGAAAGCATAAAACCGGTGATGTCTTTCTTGTCGCCGCCGCGCCAACCGCCGCCATGAATGAAAATAAAAGTTCTTGATGCGGAATCTTTTTTGTCAGAAGTATACAGATCAAACTTCTGAGAATCGCCTTTCCCGTAAGAAAGATTCTTTTCAACAACAGCAGTTCGGCCGCCAATCTGAAGATGGTTTTTCCTGCATGAAATAAGACAGATAAAAACGAGCGGAAGCAAAAACCAAAATTTTTTGCTAAGGATTATGTGCATTCAGAAAAGTTTTGGTTTTTCCCAGCATCCAGGAGAATTCCGGTTCCAATGCCCAGTCCATATGATCGCCGGTGTAGATATAACTCTCATTGGCTACTCCAAACTGGTTGAGTTTCGCATCAAGGCTGGCTCTGTTCTCGTTGGCATTTACCGTAGTATCGGCGGAACCATAAAAGGAAATTGTTGGAGCCGAAGAATTGGTTACCCAGGTTACCGGACTCGCATAAGTCGCGATGGTCATTCCTGAAGGAACAACAGCCGGATTCACAAGATTTGCAAAGATTCCGCTCACTGGATTTCCGATCCACGAAGGTGTGTTAAAGTCTGCCGGACCGACAATATTGACGACTGCTTTTACTTCAGGATTATGCTGTTTGTACGCATAAAACATGGAAAGATGGCCGCCAGCTGAATACCCGCAAAGTACAAATTCCGGTTTCACCTGATATTCCTGCGATTTTGATTTTATATGATTGATAACGGCTTGAATATCATCGATTTGATTCGGCAGTGCATAACCCGGAGCGAAAACATTTCCAAGCACGTAGTTCATGTTTACGATGGCATATTTTGGAAAATAATGCTGCTTCATCGTTGGAATTCCGCTGTTAAGGTCGGCTTTGTCGCCGCCAACCCAGCCACCGCCATGAATGAAAATAAATACTTTGGTTGTGGCAGCATTTCTTCCGGCCGGAAGGTAAATATCATATTTCTGCTGAGCGTGCGTTCCGTAGGCAATATTGGCCTCGTCTTTTGCAGGAAGATTGCTCGGTAAATCACCGGTTCCGGCGGAATCGCTTGCGCATGAGATGAATAACAGAGAAACGATTGCTAACAGAAAATTTTTCATAACAGGCTCATTTTTAGTTTCATCAGCAAAAATTATGCAAACTGAAATAACCGCTTTCAGGACTACTCACGGTTGAATCTGGCGAGCGATTTATCTATCCAAATAGTTGCAAAGGGAAAAAATGCGGCTATCAGTGCGAAAACAAAATCTTCATCATCCCATTTAAATATTTTTCTCGCAGGAAGAACCAGTAATAAGTAAAGTGTAAAAAACAGCCCATGAATGTTGCCAACAGTAATAATATAAATTGTTGGAAGCAAGGCGTCTCGGTCTGTACGTATCCAGATCATCGCGGAGAAAAGAAATGCCCAGGAAATTGCCTCGAAAAGGCAGATCTGTTTAAACCATCTGATGATTTTTTCCTGAGGATATTTAGCTAAAAACTTATCAACGATTTCCATAGTATTCTTTCATCATTTATAAAAACTGCTTCCGTCCAGATATTCAAAAACCTCGGGAGGAAGCATCGGGCGTACATTTTTTCCTTCCTTTATCATATTACGGATTTCCGTTGCAGAAAGCTCGATTACCGGCGCTTTGATCAGTGATATATTTTCATGCTGAAGATATTCCGAATCTTTCTTTTCACCGTCAAAAATTCTTGGATAAACGATAATATGATGATTTTTAATCAAAGTTTCGGCATTTTTCCATTTTCCCAGACTTTTCAGGTTGTCTTCACCCATAATCAGCGAAAAGGAAACATCCGGATATTTTTCGTGCAGATAAGTGAGCGTATCAATGGTATAACTTGGCTTAGGAAGCGAGAATTCCACATTGGATGCCCGCATTCTCGGATAATTCTTCACCGCCAGCTGAACCATATCAAGCCTGTTGTTATCTTTCAGCAAAGATTTTTTGTCTTTAAACGGATTCTGCGGACTTACAACAAACCAGAGTTCATGCATGTCTGTGTTTTCCAGAATGTAATTGGCCAGAATAACGTGCCCGATATGAATTGGGTTAAAAGAACCGAAAAAGAGGCCTGTTTTTTTCAAGAGTAGGAATCAGGATTTAGGAGTTAGGGTTTAGTTACGTTACTTGTGATTAAGGTGTTGATCATTTTTGAGATTTCCAATATTTGATAATCAGGATTCTGGTGATTAAAATCCTACTCAAGAAACTTCACATCACGGATACTCAGATAATGCGTAACATTTCCTTTCCAGTGATTTTCCTCCAGCGTAAAGGCAATATCGAATCTTTTGTTACGGAAATCCTCAGCAAATTCACCCAGCTTAAAGCCGACACATTCGATATTTCTTCCGGTAGATTCCTGACGGATGTAGAATTTGATATGGTTGCCGTCTTTTCCCATCGTCTTTACATATCCGGAAACTTTCTGGTTTTTCAGCACCAGCACCGGCTTCATGTTGTGAGGCCCGAAAGGCGCCAGTTTTCTGTGGAAATTGATGAACTCACGGTTGAGGTCATCCAGATCAATTTCAGTATCAATGGTAATTGAAGGTTCTTTCTGGTGATCCTGAATGTTTTCAGAGACGATTCGCTCAAATTTTTCACGGAAAGCATCAAACTTGTCTTTTTCCATGGAAAGTCCGGCCGCTGCCTGATGACCGCCAAATTTCAGGAAATACTCCGAACACCGGTCCAGCGCATCATGAACATCGTAATCCGATACCGATCTTGCCGAAGCCACCATTTCGCCGTTATTCCCGTCGGTAAAAACCAAGGTGGGCTTGTAATACGTTTCAGTTAAGCGTGAGGCAACAATTCCGATTACACCTTTGTTCCACTGCGGATCGTAAACGATTGTCGTGAAATTCTTTTCCTGTTTCGTTTCAACAATCTGAGTTAAGGCAGACTGTGTGGAATTCATATCCAGTTCACGGCGTTCATCGTTGAGGTTCATGATATTATCGACAATCTGATGAGCGTGTTTCAGGTTGTCCGAAACCATGAGTTCCACCGAAGCTTTTCCGTGCGAAATTCTTCCCGCTGCGTTAATCTTTGGTGCAATTTCAAAAACGATGTTTGAAATGTCAAAATTCGCCAGTTTATCTTCGGGAATCAAAAGACGGATTCCCAGTTTTCTTGTTTTTCTGAGGGTTTTGAGGCCCATTTTTGCCAACTGACGGTTTTCACCGGTCATGGAAACGATATCTGCTGCAATTGAAATCGCCAGAAGGTCTGTAAGTTCAAAAAGTTCTGCTTCCGGAATTTTGTAGATGGTGTTGAGACCCTGACAAAGCTTAAAGCCGACTCCACATCCGGAAAGTTCCTTGAAAGGGTAGCGGCAGTCGCTTCTCTTCGGATCAAGAACCGCAAAAGCTTTTGGAATTTCTTCTCCGGGAAGGTGATGGTCGCAAATGATGAAATCAATCCCAAGTGAATTGGCATAGTCAACCTTGTCAAGCGCTTTAATACCGCAATCGAGCGCCACAATCAGCGAAAAACCGTTTTCTTTGGCGAAATCAATTCCTTCAGTTGAAATTCCGTACCCTTCAGAATTCCGGTCTGGAATATAAAAATCCAGATATTTTTTTTCTACAATTTTAGAAAGGTAAAGGTACATCAGCGCAACGGCGGTTGTTCCGTCTACATCATAATCTCCGTACACCAGTATTTTTTCGCCGTTTTCAATGGCTGTAGCAATCCGCTCAACGGCTTTCTGCATATCGGCCATGAGGAACGGACTGTGGATATCTTCAATTTTTGGCTTGAAAAATTCGCGGGCTTTTTCGTAGTTGTCGATGCCGCGAAGCACCAGAAGTTTGGTTTCAAATGTACCAAAACCGAGCGACATGCTTAAACCGTCAACAATCTGTTCATCGGGTTCCGGCTTGTAAATCCATTTTAAACTCATAATGTTACAAAAATACGGAAAATAAATTTTAGACTTCCGTTCCAAAATTTGTTTAATTTTGAAAAAAAGGACTTATGAAAAGAATTATTTTACTGGCTTTTGCCCTGTCTTTGGTTTCCTGCCAGGAACTTATGGATGAGCACTGGCGCGATAAGGCGGAAGAAAATTATGTAAATCCTTTTCAGGGAAGTTACAGCGGAAGTTTCAGCGGAAACCTGAACGGCTCACTGGTTTTGAATGTATCCAAATCAGGCAATACGAACATAAAGAAAACATATGCCGGTGTAACGGAAAATTTCAGCGCATTTGTGACGCATGACGGCGCTTTTCAGGAAGGAATGGGTTCCCAGCAAGATTTTAAGCTTTACGGAAATCTTCAGACCAAATCAGGAACATGGAAACAGGGTTCTTTAACCGGAACCTGGTCGGTAACAAAACAATAAAAAATCCACTCAAATGAGTGGATTTTTTTATCAATTGAGACTTCTGAGCTTATGAATACATCTGCTGCTGAAGTTCTTTAATTTTCTTGTCTTCAAGATATTCGTCGTACGTCATTTCTCTGTCGATTACGCCTTTTGGAGTAAGCTCAATGATACGGTTACACACGGTCTGAAGCATTTCGTGGTCATGTGAAGAAAGCAAAATGTTTCCTTTGAAGTTTGAAAGTGAGTTGTTCAAAGTCGTGATACTTTCAAGGTCAAGGTGATTCGTTGGTTCGTCCAGAAGAAGAACATTGGCTTTCTGTAGCATCATTCGGCTGAACATACATCTCATTTTTTCACCTCCGGACAGTACGGTACACGATTTCAATGCCTCATCACCGGAAAAAAGCATTCTTCCCAGAAATCCGCGCATAAATTCCTCGTGTCTTTCCTCATCATTTTTGGTAAACTGACGCAGCCAGTCCACCAAGTTGAGGTTTTTATCCTGGAAAAATTCGGTATTGTCAATCGGCATATAGGACTGGTTTGTGGTAACGCCCCAGTGAAATTCTCCTTTATCTGCTTTTGTGTTTCCTGAAATAATCTGGAAAAACTCAGAAATGGCCAAAGAGTTTTTGGATAGTATTGCCACTTTATCGCCCTTCTTCAGTTTGAAATCAACATTCGAGAACAGAAGCTCGCCGTCTTTTGTTTTTTCAAGATCTTTCACTTCAAGAATCTGATCGCCGGCTTCTCTTTCCATTTCAAAAATTATGGCAGGATATCTTCTGGAACTTGGCTTGATATCATCGATATTCAGCTTGTCGATCATTTTCTTTCTTGCAGTTGCCTGTTTCGCCTTTGCAACGTTAGATGAGAATCTTGCGATGAAGTCCTGAAGTTCTTTTTTCTTTTCCTCTGCCTTTTTATTGGCCTGCGCTCTCTGTCTTGTTGCCAACTGCGATGCCTGGTACCAGAATGAGTAATTACCGGTATAAAGATTCAGTTTAGCGTAATCAAGGTCGCCGATGTGCGTACATACAGCATCCAGGAAGTGACGGTCGTGAGAAACCACGATAACGGTGTTCTCATAATCCGCAAGAAAGTCTTCAAGCCATGAAATTGTGTCAATATCCAGGTCGTTGGTAGGTTCGTCCAGAATCAGAACATCTGGATTTCCGAACAGTGCCTGCGCCAAAAGAACTTTTACTTTGTCCTTGTTTTCCAGTTCGCCCATCATCTGATAATGCATACTGTCTTTGATACCGACATTGGAAAGCATCGTCATTGCGTCCGATTCCGAATTCCATCCGCCCATTTCATCGTATATTACACCTAATTCACCTGCTTTAATGCCGTCTTCATCCGAGAAATCTTCCTTGGCATACAGTGCGTCCATCTCTTCCTTGATTTCAAAGAGTTTTTTATTACCGCGTAAAACGGTTTCAAGAACAGTGAAATTGTCGTACGCAAAGTGATCCTGCTCTAAAACTGACATTCTTTTTCCTGGCTCAAGAGAAACATGTCCTGTAGTGGGTTCCTGCTTTCCGGTCAATATTTTTAGGAAAGTAGACTTCCCGGCACCGTTTGCGCCGATAATTCCGTAGCAGTTGCCCTTGGTAAACATGATGTTTACTTCGTCAAAAAGCACCCTCTTTCCGAACTGTAAAGATAAATTTGATACTGTTAACATATAGTTTTGTAGATTTGCGGCAAAAATACGAAAAGAATTTGGGTTTTTTAGTGCCGATGAAATGCTGATGGAGATTGAAATTCAAGTATTTTAGTTAAAATTATCCTAAAAATTTATAAACATTTTTTAGGAATTATATAATGGATCGGAGGCGCCAAACATTCAACTTTGCATTATTGATATGAAGATAGAGAAGACGGTCAGTATTTTAAACAAGCGTGCGAGGTTCGAGTTTGAGCTTTTGGAGGAATATGAGGCGGGAATAGTTCTTACAGGTACCGAAATCAAATCGCTTAGATCTTCGAAGGCGTCAATTACTGAAGCATTCTGTCAGTTTATAGAAGGCGAACTGTTTATCATTAATATGATGATTGATGAATATAAGCTGGGAACGTTTTATAATCATAAGACCAAGCGCGACCGCAAACTGCTTCTGCACGGCCGGGAACTGGATAAACTGGAAAGAAAACTGAAGGACGCAGGCAATACAATCGTGCCGCTCAAAATGTATATCAATGACAAAGGAAAAGCCAAGGTTCTGATAGCACTGGCAAGAGGTAAGAAACTCTTTGATAAAAGGGAAAGCATAAAAGATAGAGAAAATAAACGAAATCTCGACAGAATCCTGAAGAAGAGTTAAAAAAATCTTAATAAATCTTTGTGTATAAAGAAAAATTATATTTATTTTGCATTATCAATTATTTAATCATTTAATTCTATGAAAAATCTAAAATTAGGAATTTCAGCATTGGCACTTACTGTTGCCTCTACTGTTTTTGCTCAGACTACCAACAATCCATGGTTAATTGGAGTTGGTGCTCATGGAGTGAATCACATGGCTGTAGCTAATGGAAATTTTGGGAATAAGTTTGACAACTTTGAAAAACTTTTCTCAATCGGTAACTATTCCATTACGCCACCATTGTCAAAATTAACTGTTGCTAGAAACCTTGGTAAATTCTTGGTTCTTGACTGGCAGACTTCAGTTGGAAACGTGGACAACAAGAGATTTGGTATGGGTAAAGAATTCATGCTAATGACAGGTCTTGGTCTTCAGTTGAAAGCTAACGGTCTTTGGAATGAAGAGTCTTGGTTTGATCCATATTTGAGAGTAGGAGCGTCTTACCTGAGACATGACTATTCAGGAATGACTTTCCCTGCTTATGACCGTTCTAACGAAGTTATGCTTGCATATGATGAAGACGGTACAACTCAAGGTAAAGCAAACCATTTTGCTATGCCTTTTGGTTTGGGATCTAACTTCTGGTTGACTAAAAACTTCGGTCTTGGTATCCAGGGAGATTATGTATCTACACCAGGAAACAAAGGATCTAATGCAATGAACTTCTGGCAGGCATCTGCTTCCCTATTGTTCAGATTCGGTCAGAGAGACAGGGATAAAGACGGTATCCTAGATAAAGATGACCTTTGTCCAGATACACCAGGTCTACCTGAATTCCAGGGATGTCCTGATACAGATGGTGACGGTATTCCAGATAAAGACGATCAGTGTCCTACTGAAGCAGGACCGGTTGAAAACAACGGATGTCCTTGGCCAGATACAGACGGTGACGGAATCGTTGATAAAGATGATGCTTGTCCTACAGTTGCAGGTCCGGCAGAAAACAACGGATGTCCTTGGCCAGATACAGACGGTGACGGAATCCTTGACAAAGATGATGCTTGTCCTACAGTTCCAGGTCTAGCTCAGTACAACGGATGTCCTAAACCACAGTCTGCTTACGCTGAAGAAGCTACAACAGCACTTTCTGATATCCTTTTCAACTTCGATAAGGCTACAATCAGACCAGAATCTAACCCTAAACTGGATGCTGCTGCTGAAATCATCAAGTCTTCTAACGGTGGTACTTTCCTTCTAACAGGTCACACTGATAAGAAAGGTTCTGAATCTTACAACCTGAAACTTTCTCAGAAAAGAGCTGCTGCTGTAGTTCAAGCTCTGGAAGCTAGAGGAGTTAACAACAACCAACTGAAGTCTAAAGGTGTTGGTGAAGCTGAAGCTACAGTTGCTGAATCTGCTTCTAACGCTGAAAGACTGAAAGATAGAAAAGTAGTTGTTAGCGCTGTTGACGCTGCTGCTTGGGAAGCTATCAAGAAGAGAGATTACTAAGAAGTAATTCAATCTAAATAAAAAGACACCCTCATTATTTGAGGGTGTTTTTTGTTTTTGTATTTTTGCACCACTCAATTTAAAAAAGTTATGGGACGCGCATTCGAATACAGAAAAGCATCTAAGATGGCCCGTTGGGATAAGATGGCTAAAACATTCTCTAAGATCGGAAAGGATATCGCACTGGCGGTAAAAGCCGGAGGCCCGGATCCGGAAGCTAATCCTGCTTTACGCCGATGTATTCAGAATGCTAAAGGTGCCAATATGCCCAAGGATAATGTAGAAAGAGCAATCAAGAAAGCAAGCGGCGCAGACGCAGAAAACTACGAGGAAATTACCTACGAAGGTTACGGACAGGGTGGCGTTGCCTTTTTCGTGGAATGTACAACCAATAACCCAACCAGAACGGTAGCGAATGTGCGGGCTGTTTTCAATAAATTTGACGGTAACCTTGGAAAAAACGGTGAACTTGCATTTATCTTTGATAGAAAGGGGATTTTTACCCTCGACCGTTCAGCAATAAAAATGGATTGGGATGAGTTTGAAATGGAAATGATTGACGGCGGTGCAGAAGATATCGACAGCGATCAGGATGAAGTGATGATTACCACTGCTTTTGAAGATTTCGGCTCATTATCCCACAAGCTGGATGAACTTGGAATTGAAGCGAAAAGCGCGGAATTGCAAAGGATTCCGAACAATACCAAAGAAGTTAGTGAGGAACAGTTTAAAGCGAACATGAAAATGCTGGACCGTTTTGAAGAAGATGATGATGTTCAGAACGTTTATCACAATATGGAAATTTCTGATGAACTGATGGAAAGTCTTTAAAAGTAAACAACTCCGATAATCCGGAGCTGTTTTTATCTGTGCAGCATAATGTCCTGCGTATCGGGAAGCCGCATCATAACGGCGCGTGCATACGAACAGTGCGGATAAATCTTCCAGTTGTTATCCCTCGCAAAACGGATACCTTCTTCAACAAGAAACTTACCCATTCCGCGGCCCTCAAATTTTGCGTGAACCAGTACGAAAGAAATAATCATTTTGTTTTCTTCAGGAAAAATCGTGTAGGTGAGACGGCCAACTTCTTCTGTTTCGTTGTTTAAAGTTATTACTCCGCCATTTCCAGTCTTATTGTTTTCGAATCTCATAATTTCTCTTTTCAGTAAAAATAGCAAAATAAAAAACTGCTTTTATTACAGAATTCAGTTCAGTTTATTCATTTTTCTACTTTCCGGTGAAGAAATTATAGTCTTTGATGATTTTATCAACAAACTGTTTCTCAGTAAACTCAGTCGGTTCAATCTGCAAATTCAGGGTTTCTTTAATTTTCTCTGAAAGTTTCGACAACACCTGTCGGTCACCCAAAGCAACCGCTTTATGGTAGTTCTTCTTTATGATACGGACGTCATTGTCGTTGAGGCCAACAACCTGCGGAAAACGCGGAACATAGTCGCTTTGAAGGTTTTCCAGAATAGTGTGCGAAATGTTGACGGAGTTCTTCAGAGAAATCACGGCTGTTCCGGTAGCCAAATCTCCAAGCCGCTGATTATTCTTTGAAACAATCATGCTTACAACTCCAACGATGCCGGATGCCGCCCATATATCAACAATCCGCATAATCCACCGCATAAGATAATCACCGAAATTGGCCTGATATCCGTCTATTTTAACCACTTTAATCTTCATGATTTTCTTTCCGAAGGTTTGGCCTTCCATCAGGCTTTCCAGAACCAGAGTGTAAATATGAACCGGCAGAGTAAGCAAAGAAATAATCGCCCCGGCCGCCCAAGGATCTAGCGATGATAGATAATCGTTAAGACCTAAAACCTTTGTAAAAACATACATCAGAAGAAGAAAAACGGCAATCTTAATCACCATATCAATAATAAATGCGACAATGCGCTCGCCGATACCAGCAAGTGTAAAACTGATGTTCACATTTTGTGATGTATTGATACCGATTTGAGACATAAATTTTTTATTTTAGCACAGTTATGAGGGAAGTCGCTTTTATTAAGCAAAATAAAGAAAAATGGCTGGAAGTGGAGCAAGTTATCGGAGGAAAGCTAAGAAAAAGTCCCGATGACCTTTCATCTCTGTACATTAACCTCATTAATGATCTTTCTTTTGCCCAAACCTATTATCCGAAAAGCAAAACTACGGTTTATCTGAATCATCTTTCATCGCAGATTTTCCAGAAGATCTATAAAACGAAGCGTTTGGAAGAAAACCGTCTGCTGTATTTCTTCCGTACAGAAGTGCCGCTGCTGGTTCATCAGTACCGCCGTTATTTGCTGTATGCTTTTGCCTTTTTTTTTCTTTTTGTACTGATCGGCGTTTTTTCTGCAGAACATGATCCCGAAATTGTGAAGATTTTTATGCCGAACGGAGAAATGTATTTTGAGCAGACACTGGAAAACATTAAAAAAGGTAATCCTATCGCGATTTATGGCGAAGGTTCAAACTGGGGAAGCTGGATTATGATTACCCTGAATAACCTCAAGGTAGGCGCCATTCTGTATGTAGCAGGCATTTTTGGCGGATTGGGAAGTCTTTATTTTTTACTTCAGAACAGTTTGATGCTGGGTGGATTCCAGTATTTTTTCTATCAGAACGGTGCGCTTCTCGACAGTGCGCGTGGAATCTGGGTGCACGGAACTTTCGAGATTTTTGCGATGGTTATTGAAGCGTTTGCCGGGCTTGTTCTGGGTGCATCGATTCTGTTTCCGAAGACTTTTTCAAGGCTGGATTCCTTTAAAAGAGGTTTCCGCGACAGTTTCAAAATCTTCTTCAGTACAGTGCCTTTTACAATTGCTGCAGGAGTTCTGGAAGGTTTTATCACACGTTACTCCCTGGAAATGCCTTTTGTACTTAACATCATGATTATTCTGGTAAGTCTGGCCGTTATCGGTTTTTACTACCTTGTCTATCCCAATATTGTTTACAGAAAAACACAGAAAATAAAAGAAAATTTAATTCCATAAACCATGCAGTTTTATAAAAAGAGAGATTTTGGTAATCTCATTGCAGATTCACTGGGCTTTGTAAAGCTTTACGGCCGTAACTTCTTCAAGAATTATCTCATCATCAACGGTATTCTTCTTATCGCGCTTGTGGTACTTTTCGTAGTGGGATACCGCAATATGTTTGCACAGATTCTCAACGGAAACCTGCAGGGGCAGTCGTATTATTTTGAGACATATTTTCAGGACAATCCGGTTATGCTCATCATCGGCGCTCTGGTGTTTTTCATACTGAGCTTTGGCGCAATGATGGTTATTTATTCATTCCCGGTACTGTATATGAAACGGCTTTCCGAAACAGGCAACAGAAATATTTCGTCTGATCTTCTGCTTTCTGATCTGAAGAAAAATGCAGGAAAATTTTTCATTTTTTTCTTTGGAATTCTGCTGATCATGATGCCGCTGATGCTCGCTTTTTTTGCCATAAGCAGTATTCTGTTTTTCGTAGGTTTCTTTGTGATAATTCTGGCGATGCCGGTTTTCATGAATGTCATCAATTTTACGCTTTTCGATTATTTTCATACGGATAAAGGATTTTTCAGTTCATTAAGCTATGCTTTCCGTTCACAGTTTTCCTATTCCAATGCCAGCGAAAAATCTCCGTTCTGGAAGTACTGGGGTTCAACCATTATTATTTATCTTATTGTTGTAATCATTTCATATATTTTCACGCTGATTCCTATGGCTATTTTCATGGGTGTCATGTTTACGGTTCCTCAGGAAGGTATGCAGGATATGCAGAATCCGGCTGCTTTTTTTGAAGGAACGATGGGAATTGTTTTCTTTCTGATTTATGGGATATCATTGGTTGTCATGATGCTGATTTCGAACCTTCTCTACATCAATTCAGGACTGAGCTATTACGACAGCAGAACTGATCTTCACCGGAAACTGGATCTGCAGGAAATTGAAACAATCGGCGCGGGTGAAGTGTAATACTTACATATTCCTTTCAGTTTTTTGCTGTACATTTTTCTCTGCGCAGAAAGATGGAGTTGCTTTGCCTCCGAAAACCGCTGTGCTGGATACCGTACTGATTACTCAGAAAGGTTTTGTTGAATCCGACTCTGTTCTGAAAAATCCTTATGTTACCGACAATCAGATTGCAGAACGGAATTTTCCCGCCGGTTTCCAGAGAAAATACAGAGGTGACGAATTCAGTTACGAAACTGTTAAACCAAGAGAATCCTTTTGGTCGAGAGTGCGGCGACAGCTGAAAAAACACTGGGAATCAATTTTTGGTAAACCAGATCCGAAAGCTTCGCTGAAAGCCATGGAAATCATTCTTTGGCTTCTGGCGATACTGTCAGTTGCTGTCGTTCTGTATTACGGACTGAATTATCTCGTTAACCGACAGGGAAATATCCTTTTTGGCAGAAAAAACCGGAAAATCGACATCCAGTCGAGTGATATTACAGAAAATATCCATGAAATAAATTTTCCCGAAAACATTCTGAAATACGAGAAAGAAGGAAATTACCGGTCTGCGGTGCGCTACCAGTTTCTGTTTGTTTTGAAGAAAATTTCGGACAGCAGGATCATCAGCTGGAATCCGGAAAAAACCAATAAAGATTATCTTGCTGAAATTAAAAACAGTGATCTGAAGGCACAGTTTGCTGAGCTTGTACGGATTTTCGACTATGTTTGGTACGGTGAGTTCGAAATCAGTGAAGAGAGTTATAGTAAGTTCCGGGAAAAATTTACCGGATTTAAATGGTAATGAATAAAACATTAAAACTATACGCTATTCTGTTTGGAATCGTCCTCATTCTTCTGGCTCTTCTGGAGCTGGGGAAGAAAAACGTTACAGACTGGCGGAAAAATTTTGATGTAACTGAAAAGACGCCGTTCGGACTTTACATTTTCAATCAGGAAGCCGAACATCTTGTCGGAAACCTTCACCGTACTGTTGTTTCGCCTTTCGATTACTTTAATCAGAATCCTGCAGCCAAAAACCGTAATTATCTCATCATCGAACGCAATATTTCGAAAACTTCGTGGGAAAAATTACTGGATAAAGCAAAAGAAGGTTCGGATGTAATGGTGATTTCAACAAGATTCAGTATGGAAATTGCAGATTCGCTGAAGTTTAATCCAGGTTTGCGGTTCTTCGAAGAAAACCAGACGCATTATCTCACCGACAGAAAATTCCTGGGAGATTCTATCATCATTGAGAAATATCCGGGACAGCTTGTGTTTGAAAGTTTTGATGCAGAAACCGAGATTCTGGGTGCGGCAAAATCACCGATTGTGCCGGATGCGGCTTCATTCATAAAAATAAGGTTCGGGAAAGGAAATATCTATCTCCACAGCGATCCAATGTTCCTTACCAATTATTATCTTTTGAAACCCGGTTACGAACGTTACGCACAGGATTTTTTTTCGTATTTTCCGAATCGCGAAACGGTATGGTTTATGGAAACCAGAGATATACGCTCTAACTCGCCTCTGCGGTTTGTACTGGCCAATCCCGGTTTGCGTTATGCATGGTGGCTGCTGCTCGCAGGGCTCTTGATTTTCGTATTTTTCAATGCGAAAAGAAGACAGCGTGTAATTCCCGAAATCCCGGAGTTAAAGAATAAGTCAGCGGAGTTTGTAAAAAGTATCGGTAACCTTTACCTTCAGGAAGGCGATTTTCATGATATGATGGCAAAGAAAGCACAGTATTTTCTTAACAGAATCCGTATGGATTTACTGATTGATACGTACAGTCTTGATGAAGATTTCTGTAACAAACTGCAGCTGAAAACAGGCAAGCCAGTTGAAAAAATCAACGAAGCCGTAAGTTTAATTAAAAAAGCCCAGGATCCTTACGCAGCCGTAATTAAAGAAGATCTGATAAGAATGAACAGGCTTTTGGATGATATTTTAAAATAGATCAGTGTAAACTAACAATTAAGAATTGATGGAAAATTTTGATAATCAGAATCCCGAAAACAGTTTGGAACGTTTTGAGCCAACTGAGAATTCTCAGTCGGAATTCCGCTCACGGATTGATATGACAGAACTTCGGGAAAGCCTGGAAAAAGTAAAAACAGAGATCGGAAAAGTAATTGTAGGACAGGAAAGTATGATTGAGCATTTGCTGGTTGCTCTTTTATCCAACGGTCATGTTCTGATTGAGGGCGTTCCCGGTGTTGCCAAAACGATTACTGCGAAACTGCTGGCCAAAACGGTGGATGTAGGATTCAGCCGTATTCAGTTTACGCCGGATCTGATGCCCTCGGATATTTTGGGAACTTCGGTTTTCAATGTAAAAAATGCGGATTTTGAGTTTAAAAAAGGCCCGGTTTTTTCCAATTTTATCCTGATTGATGAAATCAACCGTTCCCCGGCAAAAACACAGGCAGCACTTTTCGAAGTAATGGAAGAGCGACAGATCACGATGGACGGAATCCGCTATGAAATGGAAGAACCTTTTCTGGTTGTCGCTACGCAGAATCCTATCGAACATGAAGGAACTTACCGTCTGCCGGAAGCGCAGCTGGACCGTTTTCTTTTCAAAATCAATGTTGGCTATCCGAATTTGAGCGAAGAAATTCAGATTATCAGAAACCAGCATGAAAGCAAACTGGATGATAAAACAGCACCGGTAAACAAAGTGGTGACCGGACAGCAATTGAAAAACTATCAGCATTTGGTAAAAGAAGTAGTGGTAGAGCAGCATTTGCTGGAATATATTGCAAGAATTATCATCAACACAAGGGAAAATCAGTTTCTCTACCTTGGAGCTTCTCCAAGAGCGAGTTTGGCGCTGCTTACTGCCTCGAAGGCATTTGCAGCTGTAAGAGGCCGCGATTTCGTAACTCCTGAAGATATCAAAGAAGCAAGTTTTGCGGTGTTGCGTCACCGGGTTGTTGTATCGCCCGAACGTGAAATGGAAGGTCTCACAGCAGATGAAATCATACGCCAGATTCTGGAATCCATTGAAATTCCAAGATAGAACACTTGTATTGCCCTTCTGTTAAATGAAAAATTTCTTCCTTAATAACCGTTTTTTCTTCTCGCTTTTCGCAGTGGGAACGGCTTATATTATGGCATTTTTCTTTTCATGGATGATGTGGGTGGCACACGGAATGCTGGTATTGTTACTTCTTGCCGTCTTCCTGGATGCGCTGTTACTTTTCCGGACAAAAAAAGGCGTGCAGGCACAGAGAATACTGCCAGAAAAGCTGTCCAACGGAGATGAAAATTCTGTTAAAGTGGATGTCCGGAATAACTATTTTTTCAGAATTTCTGTGAAGGTTATCGATGAGATCCCTTTTCAGTTTCAGAAGCGGGATTTTCTCATAAAGCGTGAAGTTGAAGCGGGCAGAAATGTTCTGTTTCAGTATATGCTGGAACCGAAACAGCGGGGCGAATACAGTTTCGGCAACCTTAATGTCTATGCCGTTTCACCGCTCGGACTGGTCTCACGCAGATTCGCTTTTCAGAAAAATGCGGTGATTCCCAGTTATCCTTCATTTATTCATTTAAGAAAGTATGAGCTTATGGCTATTCAGAACGAATTTATGATGGGCGGAATCCGGAAAATCCGTAAACTGGGACACACGATGGAGTTCGAAAAAATTAAGGAATATGTTCCCGGCGATGACATCAGAACCATCAACTGGAAAGCGACTTCCAAACAGAACAAACTGATGGTAAACCAGTATCAGGACGAAAAATCCCAGAGAATCTACCTTCTGATTGATAAAGGCCGTACCATGCAGATGCCTTTCAGCGGCTTGAGTCTGCTGGATTATTCCATTAATGCCGCAATGGCGCTTTCGCATATCATACTGAAAAAAGGCGACCGTGCGGGAATAATGACTTTCAGTAAGAAAACTGAAAACAGAGTGGCAGCGGACAGCAGATCCGGCCAGTTAAAAAAGATTTCCGAAGCGCTTTACAATGTACAGACCAATTTTTTTGAAAGTGATTTCAACAGACTGTATCAGGATGTGAAAACCGGAATCAGCCAGCGGAGTCTGGTTCTGCTCTTTACCAATTTTGAAACCCTTGATGCGGTGAACCGTCAGATGAAATATCTGCGGGGCATCGCCAAAAATCATCTGCTGGTGGTGGTTTTTTTCAAGAACGCTGAACTTCAGAAAATCATTCATTCCAATCCCGAAAGCATGCAGGAAGTGTATGATGAAATCATCGCTGAGAAATTTGAATTTGAAAAGAAACTGATTATCCAGGAACTGAGAAAATATGGCATATACACTGTGTATACACTTCCGGAAAACCTTAATATCGAAGTGATTAACAAGTATCTGGAAATAAAATCAAGAGGATTGCTTTAGAATTTTTTTCTCTTGTTTGCGAGATAGCTGAAAAATGCAGTAATCAGCACAACCACCAACAGAATCTGGAACCAGTTCATTTTTTTTCCAGCCAATGTACTCTTAAAACAGATAACAGTTTACAGGAAAAACACCCAAAATTTAATCAGATATCAATAAATAAGACAGAAATGAAAATAAACCTCAATAGAATTAACGACGATTATCTTTTTGAATGTACCAATTCTGCAGGAAACAGTATTCTGCTTGACAATACCTCGCAGCCGGACGCAAAAGGCGTTTCACCAATGGAAAGTGTGCTGATGGCTGTTGCAGGATGCAGCGGTATTGATGTGGTTTCGATTCTGAAGAAACAAAGACAGGAAATTACCGGTTTTTCCGCTGAAGTTGAGGGCGAACGGGTACAGGTAGACGAGGCGAAACCGTTCAGAAAAATCACCGTAAAATTTATGATAGAGGGCGATGTAGATCCAAAAAAAGCGCTCAAAGCGGCAGAACTTTCATTTGACAAGTACTGTTCGGTTTCCAAAACACTGGAACCGAATGTTGAAGTTGTTTTTGAAGTCTCGGTGAACGGAGAAACTGTTGTTTAAAGTTTGGAAAACAGCAGACATGCAGTTTGATATATTGCTGTCTGCTGTTGGTTATCAGCTCATTCTTGGCTGTATCAGTTTTGCTATAGTTGCCGTCCAGCCGCACTGGTGCGATGCGCCGACTCCGCGCCCGTTGTCTCCGTCGAAATATTCGTAGAACATGATGTAGTCGCGGAAGTTTTCATCGCAGTCAAACAGTTCGTTTCCGCCATTGAATGCGCGGTTTCCGTGTTCGTCTTTCAGGAAAATGTGCTGCAGTCTTTTGCTGAGATCGTTGGCAATAAAATCCAGGTTCCGCATTTCGCCGCTTCCAACAGGAAATTCTACCTGAAGACTTTCGTCGTAATAATAATGAAAGCGCTGCAGACTTTCCACAATCAAAAAGTTGATGGGAAACCAGATAGGCCCACGCCAGTTGGAGTTTCCTCCAAACATCCTGCTGTCGCTTTCTGCAGGCAGATATTTTACCGAATAATCAATGCCGTCTACAGAAAATTCGAATGGGTGGTCTTCATAGATTTTGGACATCGACCGGATACCGAAATCGGAAAGAAACTCGTTTTCATCCAGCATTCTTCCCAGAATCTTGGTGATTCTGGTTTTGCGGAGGATACTCATAAGGTGTTTACGGCCTTTCCCTTCAACTTCCCAGTGCGAAACGAGATTGGCGAGTTCGGGTTTGTTTTTAAGAATCCATTCCATTCTGGTACGGAATCCGGGAAGTTTTTCAAGAATGTCATGATCCACCACTTCCACTGCAAACATCGGGATAAGCCCAACAATACTTCGGAGTTTCAACGGCAGTGCCACGCCTTCCTTAGTCTGAAGTACATCGTAGAAAAAGCCGTCTTCTTCATCCCATAGTCCCACATTGTTTTCACCGATGTTTTCCATGGCATCTGCAATGTAGAGGTAATGTTCAAAAAATTTAATGGCCATATCTTCGTAAACCGGATTATGAAGTGCAAGTTCCATGGAAATTCTCATCATGTTCAGTGCAAACATCGCCATCCAGCTTGTACCGTCGGCCTGTTCAAGATGCTGTCCGTTCTTGAATTCCATATTCCTGTCAAAGGCTCCGATGTTGTCAAGCCCTAGAAACCCGCCTCCGAAGACGTTTTTTCCGGTTTTGTCCTTTCGGTTTACCCACCAGGTGAAATTCAGCAGCAGTTTCTGAAAAACGCTTTCCAGAAACGGAATGTCTGCCTTACCGTGTTTCTTTTCATCAATTTTAAAAACCCTGAAAGTTGCCCACGCATGCACAGGCGGATTTACATCAGAAAAATCCCACTCATATGCAGGAAGCTGTCCGTTAGGATGAATGTACCACTCTTTTGTGAGCAGTTTCAGCTGGTGTTTCGCAAAATCGGAATCTACGACTGCAAAAGGAACGCAGTGAAAGGCCAGATCCCAAGTGGCAAACCACGGATATTCCCATTTGTCGGGCATCGAGATAATGTCTTTATTCTGCATGTGTTCCCAGTCCTTGTTCCGGACGTAATGATCAAAGTTTCTGGGCGCGTCAAGTTTGGGATCTCCGTTCAGCCATTTGGCGACATTGTAATGATAAAACTGTTTGTTCCACATGAGACCTGCGAAAGCCTGGCGCTGTACATTTTTTTCGTCGTCAGTCTGAATTTCGCACTGAATTTCTCCATAGAACTCATCCGATTCCTGCTTGCGGACTGCGATGATTTCATCAAAATCGAAAAACGCGTTATCCATTTCGTGCGGACTGAGACGGAAATCAAAAGACCGGCTTTCACCCGCTTCAAGTTCTGTATCTACAAGGAAAGACGCCTTTGAGCCTTCATTTTTCGGATTGATGGTGTCCAGACCTTTAACCAGAAAATCATTGATGCCATCCTTAAAAAATTTGTTTTCGGACGCAACGCCGTGAAGTTTTTTGGTATTGGTTTCATTGTCGCAAAAGGCAGCCTGTACTTTGGATTCTCGGCTGTAAAGATGTTTCAGGCAGATCGCTTCATGCTCAATGTCGATTCTTCCGTTTACCGAAGAAGTTAGTTGAGGTTTGTAAGTGCCGTATCCCCAGCTCCAGTTGTTACGGAACCATAAGGTCGGCATAATCACAATCGGTGCTTTATGCGCGCTGCGGTTGACGACGGTTACGCGGATGCAGAAATCATCGTGGTTGATCTTGGCATATTCTATAAAAATATCAAAATATTCATTGTTCGTGAATATCCCGGTGTCAGCTAATTCATATTCGGGATCGGTTTTGGTGCGTTTCCCGTTTTCTGTAATCAGTTCATCGTAAGGAAATGCGTTAATCGGGTATTTGTACACCATTTTCATGTAGGAATGCGTTGGTGTACTGTCCAGATAATAAAATATTTCCTTTATATCTTCGCCGTGATTTCCCTGATAATTGCTGAGTCCGAAAAACCTTTCTTTAATGAATTTATCTTTTTTATTCCAGAACGACAGGGCAAAACAAAGCCGCTGTTTCGGATCACAGATTCCTGCTATACCGTCCTCGCTCCAGCGGTAAGCGCGGCTCAGCGCATGCTCATAGGTAGTAAAACCCCATGCATTTCCGTTGTGGCTGTAATCTTCGCGCACGGTTCCCCAGGCACGGTTGCTTACGTATGGCCCCCATTTTTTCCAGTCGGGATTCTGTAATCTTTCCTTTTCTGCATTCATGAAATCTCCATTTGAAACGCTAAAATAAAATATTTTAGATTAAAATCTTTTGAACATAGTATGAATGAGATTTAATATACACAGAATCAAATAATTAATAATTTTAAAACATGGAAGCACAATCTCAAACACCGGCACCAATTCACATTGTTTATCATCCAACTTTAAGAGGGTATTCCTGCTATTCACAGGAAATGGACGGGCTTCAGACTGAGGCGACTTCTTTAAATGAACTTTTTCAAAAGGTCAGGCATATGTTGGCTGTGCGTATAGAAACCCTGAAGGAAATCGGAAAAGACGCTGAAGCAAAGGCTTTGAAGGAAAAAGAAATCATTTTTACAGAAGATTAATTTATATCCAAAATTTGCCGGAAAGAAATTAAGTAGTACTTTTGCAGCAGATTTGTTCATTTACATATTGAAAATGTTATCCAGAAAGGTGGAGGGAATAGACCCTTTGAAACCTTGGCAACCCTTGCAATACGGCGAGAAGGTGCTAAATTCTACTCAGAGATTTTGAGAAAGATAACGCGAAATTCCAATTCTACTTTTTTGGTGGCATTTTCAGTTTTTATGATTTTAGAAATTGAAAAGTTCGCTGCAACATATCACTTTAGCACAGTTTAAAACAGCATCAGGAAAAATTCTTGACGTTCCTTTGAGCTACGAAACTTTTGGTCCCGAACTTCATTATGCGCCAATTGTTTTGGTCAATCATGCCTTGACCGGAAATTCTTCGGTGAGCGGTGAAACCGGTTGGTGGAAAACTTTGGTCGGAAAAGAAAAAGTGATTGATACCAATCGTTACACGGTTCTTTGCTTCAATATTCCCGGAAACGGTTACGACGGTTTTCTGATTAATGATTATCAAAGTTTTAATACCAAAGATGTCGCGAGAATTTTTCTTGAAGGCTTTAAACAACTGAATATTTTAAAACTTCATACCATTATCGGCGGTTCTGTTGGTGGCGCAATCGGTTGGCAAATGTTGGCTTTGGAGAATAATCTTGCAGATCAGTTTATTCCGATTGCATCAGATTATAAAACAACAGACTGGCTTCATTCACAATGTCTGGTTCAGCAGTTTCTCCTGAATTCTGGAGAAGATTCGCTGCAGAAAGCGCGTATTCATGCAATGTTGTGCTACAGAACTCCACAATCTATCAACGAAAGATTCAATCTTGAAAAAACGGAAAGCTCAACTCTTCTAAAATCTCATGAATGGTTGAATTACCATGGAAACGCTTTGAACGAAAGATTTAGTTTAAAAGCATATCAACTCATGAATCAACTTTTGATGACGATTGATGCAAATTCTAATAATCTTTCAAAAATCAGTGCAGATATACATTTGATTTCAGTGGATTCCGATTTATTTTTTCCGGCCTTTGAAATTCAGAAATGTTATGATGAGCTGAAGAAAGTAAAGCAGAATATATCCTACCATGAAATTCAGTCTCTTCACGGTCACGACGCTTTTCTGATGGAGTATGAACAGCTGAAGACTATTTTAAAACCCTTTTTTGAATGAGAAATAAAAACGAAATAAAAGTAATTAAAAACCGCTCAATCATCCGTTTTCAGGGCGCTGATTTCTTGGGAGAAGTCGGTGTCGATGGACGAATTTTCAAGGCATTGACTTATGCGAGAATCAGTGTTGGTGTTATTTCGCAGCAGGCTATTGAAAACGGAATTTCCGTTCTGGTTAGCGACAAAGATTCTGAAAATGCGGTGAACTGTCTGATAGAAGAGTTTGCGGAAGAAAGAAAAACCGGAAAAGTAAGTCAGATTTTTAGCATCAACAATGTGACGGTTTTGGGATTTGTGACAGATGATTACACGAAAATTGCTTCTGAACTGGCGAGAAATAATATTTTTCCGTTGCTTCTTAATCAGATTTCAGCCGAGAACCGCGTGAATATCGTCGTAACTTCTGGTCAGGATGAAAAAGCAAAAAATATCATTGAAGCAGAAATTTGCGGTCATCCGAAAACGGTTCATCTTGCAGTCATCGGTCATGGAAATGTAGGAAGAACGCTTATTGATCAGGTTCTGGAAAGTGCGGAAGAAATCCGCAGAAGAAAAAAACTCAACTTGAAAGTGGTTGCTATAGCTAATTCCAAGAAACTGGCTTTAAACAAAAACGGTTTCCAGAATTCGTGGAGCGATGAGGTTGCTGTTGCGGAAACGCCTTCTGATGTGAATGAACTGATTGAGTTTTCGAAAATAAATCAGCTGGAAAATCTAATTGCGGTTGATAATACCGGAAGCAAAGATTTCGTGAAAAATTATTCGGCGTTGGCGGAAAACGGATTCGATCTGGTTTCCTCCAACAAGATTTTCAATACTTTGCCAATTCAGGAATACCGGAATTTCAGAAATATTCTCAACAAAAGCAATAAGAAATATCTTTACGAAACCAATGTTGGTGCAGGTTTGCCATTAATCGACACGATAAAGCTCCTTCATCTTTCAGGTGAAAATATTACCAGAATTAAAGGCGTTTTTTCAGGTTCTTTGAGCTATGTTTTCAATAATTTTTCGGTTCGTAATGAAAGATTTTCAACCATTGTGAAAGAAGCAATGGAGAAAGGATTTACCGAACCTGATCCGCGTGAAGATCTTTCCGGAAATGACGTGGCGAGAAAACTTCTGATTTTGGCAAGAGAACTCGATTTAATCAACGAGTTTTCCGATATCAATATTCAGAATTTAATTCCTGAAAATCTGCTGGAAATTCCGAAAGATGAATTCATTTCAAGAATTTCCGATATGGATGAAGAATATCAGAAAATCAAAGAAAATCAGGAAGCAGATCATGTTTTGCGTTATGTTGGAGATTTGCACGGTGATTTGCAGCAGGAAAAAGGCGAACTTGATGTGAAGCTGATTTCCGTTCCGAAAAATTCTGCATTGGGTCAGCTGAAAGGTTCCGATTCCATTTTTGAAATCTACACCGAAAGTTACGGCGAAAATCCTATCGTAATTATGGGAGCCGGTGCCGGCGCAAAAGTTACAGCGAGAGGTGTTTTTGGAGATATTTTAAGAATTAGCGAGAATAAACAGTAATATGGAAAATTTTGAAACTTTAGCAATAAGAACGCAGACTGAAAGAACTCAGTTTGATGAACATTCAACACCGCTTTTTCTTACTTCAAGTTTTGTTTTTCAAGATGCGGAAGATATGCGCGCAAGTTTTGCGGAGGAGAAGGACAAAAATCTCTACAGCCGTTTCAGCAATCCAAATGTTACCGAGTTTATCGACAAAATTGCGAAAATGGAAGGTGCGGAAAGCGGTTATGCGTTTGCGACGGGAATGGCGGCAATTTATTCCACTTTGGCGGCGCTGCTCAATTCGGGCGATCACATTGTAAGTTGTCAGTCGGTGTTCGGGTCCACGCATACTTTGTTCACGAAATATTTTCCGAAATGGAATATAGAAACTTCTTACTTCAAGTCCGAAGATGCAGAAAACGTAGAAAAATACATTCAACCGAATACTAAAATTCTTTATCTCGAAACACCGACAAATCCTGCGATTGAAGTTCTTGATCTTGAATTTTTCGGAAAAATTGCCAGGAAACACAACCTAATTTTTATAGTAGACAACTGTTTTGCTACACCTTATTTACAACAGCCGATTAAATTTGGTGCCGATGTCGTTGTGCATTCTGCCACGAAATTAATTGACGGACAGGGAAGAGTTTTAGGTGGCGTTGCTGTTGGAAAAACCGATTTAATTCGCGAAATTTATCTGTTTGCCAGAAACACCGGACCTTCAATGTCGCCGTTCAATGCGTGGGTTTTGAGTAAAAGTCTGGAAACTTTGGCAATTCGTGTGGAAAAACACTGTGAAAACGCACTGAAAGTTGCTGAATTTCTGGAAAATCATCCGAATGTTGAGTTGGTAAAATATCCGTTTTTGAAATCGCATCCGAGTTATGAAGTGGCCAAAAAACAGATGAAACTGGGCGGAAATATCGTCGCTTTCGAAGTAAAAGGCGGCATTGAAGCAGGCAGAAATTTTCTGAACCAAATTAAGATGTGTTCACTCTCAGCAAATTTAGGCGACACCAGAACAATTGTTACGCATCCGGCTTCCACAACGCATTCCAAACTTTCTGAGGAGGAAAGAAATGAAGTTGGAATTTCGGCGGGACTGGTTCGCTGTTCTGTCGGTTTGGAGCATATTGATGATATTATTGAAGATTTAAAACAGGCACTTGATTAATTTGAAATTATGAAAAACACCGATACATTATACAAAGCGTTGTCCGAAAGAATTCTGGTTCTCGACGGAGCGATGGGAACGATGATTCAGCGCTACAAACTTGAAGAAGAAAATTATCGCGGCGAAAGATTTAAAAACTGGGAACATCCGGTAAAAGGCAACAACGATTTGCTTTCTTTAACGCGTCCCGACATTATAGAAGCCATTCACAAAGAATATCTGGAAGCCGGTGCTGACATTATCGAAACCAATACTTTTTCCGCCACAACCATTGCGATGGCCGATTATCACATGGAAGAACTGGCGTATGAACTAAACTTTGAGTCAGCCAAAATCGCAAGAAAAGTGTGTGATGAATTCACAGCAAAAAATCCTGAAAAACCGAGATTTGTTGCGGGTTCAATCGGTCCGACAAACAAGACGGCGTCACTTTCTCCCGATGTTAACGATCCCGGATTTCGTGCGATTACTTTTGATGAACTAAGAATTGCTTACAAACAGCAGTGTGAAGCATTGCTCGACGGCGGTTCCGATATTCTTTTGGTTGAAACTATTTTCGATACGCTGAATGCAAAAGCGGCATTGTTTGCCATTGATGAAATTCAGGAGGAAAGAGGAATTCAGATTCCTATTATGGTTTCCGGAACCATTACTGATGCTTCGGGAAGAACTTTGAGTGGACAGACCGCAGAAGCTTTTCTGATTTCCGTTTCACATTTGAATTTGCTGAGTGTCGGTTTCAACTGTGCATTGGGCGCGAAGCAACTAACGCCTTATTTGGAGACACTTTCCAATAATTCCGAATTTTTTGTTTCCGCTTATCCGAACGCCGGTTTACCGAACGCTTTCGGGAAATACGATGAATCGCCGGAATTTATGGCGGAACAGATTAGGGAATATGCGGAGAAAGGTCTCATTAATATTATTGGTGGTTGTTGCGGAACAACTCCGGCTCACATTAAAGCCATCGCAGATTTGGTGAAAGAATTTGAGCCGCGAAAAATTGAAAATTTTGTAAAAGTTTAAAAATCTTCTAAAATAGAATTGGAGCCGTATTTTTTATTTTAGCAGTAAAATAACTGATATGAAGAAACCACAATATAATAAGATTCAGGAAGATAACACACTGTTCAGCGAGTTGAGAAAAAGAGTAAACAAAAGAGTACAGGAAATTCCCGAAAACCGCGATATCTATATTCAGATTAAAGCGGTGGTTTTGCCTTTGCTGTATTTCGGACTTTATTTTCTGGCTCTTTTCAATGCACAGAAACCGGCAGTTTACGTGATTTCTTTCGTTCTGATGGGAACTACACTCGTTCTTATTTATCTGAATCTTATTCACGAGGCGGCTCACAATAATATTTTTAAAAGCAAAAAACTGAATGATTACGTTCTGAAAATTTTTGATTTTGTTGGCGCCAACTCCTATATCTGGAAAAAACGACATATAGTAAGTCATCACGCATATCCGAATGTTGACGGTTGGGACACCGATATTGAGCAGAGCGGCGTTCTGAAGATTTATCCGCACATTGAAGCTACAGGAATTCAGAAAATTCAGCACCGTATTTTCTTTTTGATTTATCCGCTTTACCTGTTCAACTGGATGTTTATCCGCGATTTTCGCGATTTTTTTGATAAAGAAAGAGTCATCAACAAAACACAGGGCGAAATTCCGGTCAAGGAAAAAGTGAGAATGATTTTGTTCAAAGTGTTTTATTTTTTCTATCAGATTTTTATTCCGGTTTTGTTTTTCGGCGTTTCCTGGAAACTTGCGCTTGGAGCGTGGTTTTTACAGATTATCGTGGCAAGTGTTTTCGCACTTTTTGTACTTCTGCCGCTGCATCCGCTTCCGGAAAACGAATTCCCGATTCTGGATGAGAAAAACGGACTTCCTTACAGCTGGCTTCGTCATCAGTTTGAGGTAACCAACGATCTGAAGGAAAACAACTGGTTTGTAAGACACGTTCTTGGGAATTTCAATTTCCATGTTGCGCATCATCTTTTTCCGAATTACAGTTACGCCTATTACAACGAAATTACCGATGAAATAAAACTTTTTGCCGAAGAACACCATTTTAATTACAAGCAGTTCCCAATGACTGTGGCGCTGCGAAAACACTACGAACTATTAGAATCGAACGCAACCACCATCGGAGAAGTGATGGAGGAAGCGATGTAAAAAACAATGAAATACCTAAAACTCTCCGGTCTTGAACCTTTGGTGATCACGCCGGAATCCAACTTTATCAATGTTGGTGAAAGAACCAACGTTGCAGGATCCAAAAAATTCCTCCGTTTAATAAAAGAAGAAAAATTTTCTGAAGCGCTTGATATTGCGCGGCATCAGGTTGAAGGCGGCGCTCAGATTCTCGATGTTAATTTTGATGACGGTTTGCTGGACGGAAAATACTGCATGGTAAAATTCCTCAATCTGATTGCTTCAGAACCGGATATTGCAAGGATTCCGATTATGATTGATTCCTCCAAATGGGAAATTCTGGAAGCCGGACTTCAGGTTGTTCAGGGAAAATGTGTGGTAAACTCCATCAGTTTGAAAGAAGGCGAAGAAGAGTTTATTCAACACGCAAAAATCATCAAACGTTACGGCGCAGCTGCAATTGTGATGGCTTTTGATGAGGTTGGACAAGCCGATAATCTGGAAAGAAGAATTGAAATCGCGAAACGTTCTTACGATATTCTGGTGAATAAAGTCGGTTTTCCTTCGGAAGATATTATTTTCGATCTGAATATTTTTCCCGTTGCAACCGGAATGGAAGAACACCGCAGAAATGCCCTCGATTTCATCGAAGGAACAAAATGGGTTCGCGAAAATCTGCCGAATGTTTCGGTTTCCGGTGGTGTTTCCAATGTTTCTTTTTCGTTCCGTGGCAATGATTCTGTGCGTGAAGCGATGCATTCCGTTTTTCTGTATCACGCCATCAAAGCCGGAATGAATATGGGAATTGTAAATCCGGCCATGCTCGAAGTGTACGACGAAATTCCGAAAGATTTACTGGAACTGGTGGAAGATGTGATGCTTGATCGGCGCGATGATGCAACTGAACGTCTTCTGGATTATTCTGAAAAACATAAATCCGTCAAAAAAGAAATTGTTGAAGAACTTGAATGGCGCAAAAATCCTTTGCTGGACAGAATTACACACGCCTTGGTAAAAGGAATCGACCGTTTTATTGAGGAAGATGTTGAAGAAGCCAGAACAACTGTGAACCGTCCGTTAGAGGTTATTGAAGGACATTTAATGACCGGAATGGGCGTTGTCGGCGATCTTTTTGGAAGTGGAAAAATGTTTCTTCCGCAGGTGGTGAAATCGGCGAGAGTAATGAAAAAAGCTGTTGCGTATCTGCAGCCGTTTATTGAAGCTGAGAAAGATTCCACCCAAAAATCCAACGGGAGAATTCTGATGGCAACGGTAAAAGGCGATGTTCACGATATCGGAAAAAATATTGTGAGTGTGGTTTTGGGCTGCAACAATTACGAAATTGTGGATTTGGGAGTGATGGTTCCGGCTGAAAAAATTATTCAGGCCGCGATTGATGAAAATGTGGATGTCATCGGTTTAAGCGGTTTAATTACGCCGAGTCTGGATGAAATGGTTCACATTGCCGACGAACTTCAGCGTAAAAATCTGGATTTTCCTTTGATGATTGGCGGCGCAACCACTTCAAAAGCACACACTGCAGTTAAAATTGATCCGAAATACCGAAATTCTGTCGTTCACGTAAATGATGCTTCAAGAGCGGTTGGTGTCGTAAGTTCTTTACTGAGTGGAAAAAAAGTGGAATTCAAGACTAATCTGAAAACTGAATATGCCGATTTCCGTGAGAAATTTCTGAACCGACAAACTGAAAAAGAATACGTTTCCATTCAGGAAGCGCGTGAAAATAAATTCAGAATCGACTGGCAGAACGAAGAAATATTCAAACCGAATTTTTTAGGCGTGAAGGTTATTGAAGACCAGAATCTCGAAGATTTACTGCCTTTTATCGATTGGTCGCCGTTTTTCAGAAGCTGGGATCTGCACGGAAAATTTCCTAAAATTCTGGAAGATGAATTGGTTGGAGAACACGCAAAAGAACTCTACGACGATGCGCAGAAAATGCTGCAGAAACTTATCAGCGAGAAACTGTTGACTGCAAAAGCGGTGTTTGGAATTTTCCCTGCAAACGCTGATGAAAACGATGATATTCTCGTGAAAAATGAAGTGGGAGAAACGGTTAAGTTTCATACTCTTCGTCAACAGCTGAAAAAATCGGAAGGAAAGGAATATTTGTCACTTTCGGATTTTATCGCTCCGGAAAACTCAGGAAAGGAAGATTATATCGGAAGTTTCTGCGTTACCGCCGGTTTCGGAACCGAAGAGCTCGCGAAAAAATATTACGATGAACACGATGATTATTCAGCAATTATGGTGAAAGCACTTGCAGACCGTTGTGCAGAAGCGTATGCTGAATTTCTTCATCATAAAATCCGGACTGATTTCTGGGGTTATGCTTCGGATGAAAATCTTAAAAATGATGATTTGATTGCGGAAAAATATTTGGGAATCCGTCCCGCTCCAGGTTATCCTGCATGTCCCGATCATCTTGAAAAACAAACTATCTGGAAATTACTGAACGTCAAAGAAAATATTGGAGTGGAACTCACCGAAAGTCTGGCTATGTTTCCGACCGCTTCTGTTTCCGGTTATTATTTTGCCAATCCGAAAGCCAAATATTTCGGCGTCGGCAAAATCACCGACGACCAACTTCAGGATTACGCCAACCGCAAAAATGTTGATGTAGAATTTGCCAGAAAATGGCTTTCTCCAAACTTAGCCGATTAATAAAACTATAATCTGAAATCTGATGTCTGAAATCTGACATCTCATTATAAAATGAAAATCACTGATCACATAAAAAACGCCAACGGCAAAGCTTTGTTTTCGCTCGAAGTAATTCCGCCCACAAAAGGAACCGGAATTGAAGATTTATATAAAAACATTGATCCTTTGATGGAGTTCAAGCCGCCGTTTATTGATGTGACGACTTCGCGCGAAGAATACGTTTACATCGAAAAAGGAAACGGTTTGATGGAAAGAAAAATCACAAGAATGCGTCCCGGAACTTTAGGAATTTGTGCTTCCATTCAGCATAAATACGATGTTGATACCGTTCCTCACGTTTTGTGCGGAGGTTTTTCAAAGGAAGAAACCGAATATCTTCTGGTCGACTGTCTTTATCTCGGAATTGATAATGTGATGGCGCTTCGCGGTGATGCGATGAAAGGTCAGAACCAATTTGTGCCAACTGAAGGCGGACATCATTTTGCTGTTGATTTGGTAGAACATATAAATGATATCGGACGCGGAAAATATTTAACCGATGAAAAGCGCTGTGATGAGGACAATAAATTCTGCATTGGTGTTGCCGGTTATCCTGAAAAGCATATTGAAGCACCTTCCATGAAGTACGATCTGCAGAAACTGAAAGCAAAAGTAGAAGCCGGAGCGGATTATGTGGTAACGCAAATGTTTTTTGACAACAAAAAATTCTTTGAATTCGTTAAAGAAGCAAGAAACGCAGGAATTGATGTTCCGATTATTCCGGGTATCAAGCCGATTGCCACAAAAGGCCATCTTTCAATGCTGCCGAAAACGTTTAAAATTGATTTGCCCGAAGAGCTGATTTCCGAAATTACAAAAGCAAAAGACAATGCCGCAGTAAAACAGATTGGTGTAGAATGGGCGATACAGCAGTGTAAGGAACTTCTGGATTTCGGTGTTCCGGTGCTGCATTTTTACTCGATGGGGAAAAGCGATAATATTAAGAAAGTTGCAGCTGAACTTTTTTGATAATGTGGACTTTCGGTAGAAAAAGTCAGTTTTTAATAAATATATTTATAACTGATCAAGGAAAATACTCAGACGCTTCACATCAGCTTTTTCGGTAAATTTCAAAGAGTTTTTCTTCAGGTATTTGCTTATTTCAGTTTTTTTGTCGGGAAACAGTTCAATAAGCTTTTTCTTGTTTTTCGGAAACTCACTGAAGATATTGTCCTTTCTGATATAGAAACTGTCCGGAAGATTGATGAATTTCGCCGGTTTTACATTTACATATCCGTTTTTTGGCGGTTCATATTCGTGAAATTTGCTCGCAACTTTTCTGTAAGTCTGAATATTTTTTCCTTCATGAACATTAAAATAATAGTAATTTCCGATAAGCTCTATCTTATCGTTAAATTCCTTGAACTCAACACTTTGATACTGATTTATTTTTGGAAGAATCATGATGTTTCCGTTTCTCAGGAATTCAAACCGGTCATTAAAGCGGTCATAGCGCATCATGATCTGTTCAGGATTTCCGGCAATATTTGCAGGGTGAAAATCTTTCCGCAGGTAAGGTGTTCCCTCAATGTGGGCGTTTCCGTCTTTCAGCACAGATTTAAAAAACTGATCCGCCAGTATCTTATCGCCTGTATAGTTTCCTGTGGATGATATATCGGGTGTCTGGCTAAAAGCCAGAAAACTGAAAATAGCAAAACTGAATGTCAAAAATTTCTTCATCGGATTTTTCTTAAAATGATAATTAATTTGAAATCAGAGTATTGGATGTCTCTCAAACTCTTTATTCCTGTCAAATAAATAACGGTAAGTTGACAGTTTTCTTGTAACTGTAGTATCCAGATTTTCAGCAATTTTCATCATTTTCGGATTGAAATCACCAATCCACTGGAGTTCGGTTACCTGAAAATCGGTATGTTTCCGCAGATGTTTTGTTCCTTCCCAAATCATGAATCCGTCGATTCCGGTTCTTTGCCATTCCGGGACAACGCCGAAAACAATCCCGACCATTTTGGTATTTTTTCTGAACTTTTTCACCCACAGAAACTTCAGTTTTTGCAAAAGACCAAATTTTCCATCCAGATATTTAAACCACTGGTTCAGATCCGGAATGTTAATCCACATGGCAATCGGTTTGTCATGTTCATATACGAACCATGAAATATGCTCGTTAATCACAGGTTTCATGCTTTTGAACATCTTCAGCGTTTTGGCATATTCCATTTCCTTTCCGCCGCCATGGCTTGCCCAGGCTTTGTTGTAAATTTCAGTAAAATCTTTTGCAAACTTTTCCAGCTGATTTTTTTTCATCGGTTTGGCAGTAATTGCAGGATTCTTGGAATGCTTTGAATGCATCACCGTGAAAACGCGTGACACATCACCGTGTACAGGACGTGTATAACAGAGTTGGTTGAAATAAATCTGGAAGCCGTAATTTTCAAAAAGATCTTTATAATAGGGCAGATTGTAGTTCATGCCGTACAGCGGTTCATCGTATCCTTCAGTTACAATTCCCCAAAACTTATCGCGTTCACCAAAGTTGATGGAACCGTCCATGGCTTCCATTCCTCTTTCCTGAAGCCAGTTCCTGCAGAAATCAAAAATAAAATTGGCAGTTTCCTGATCGTTGATACAGTCGAAAAAACCAATGCCGCCGGTGGGCTGTTCCATTTTATACCTTCTGTTCACAAAAACAGCAACTTTTCCGACGGTCTTGCCGCTGGAGTCTTCAAAAATATACCGTTCGCATTCACCGTTTTTAAAATTCTTGTTTTTTGAAGCATCAAAAACAGCTTCAATATCCTTGTCCAGAGGCCGGATATAGTTTCTGTCGTTTTTATAAAGTCTTGCCGGAAATTCAAGAAATTCCTTTCCTGTTGCGGCATCATCAACTTTTATTTTCTTCAGCATTTTTCTTTTTTCTCAATTTTTTTTGGGGACTTAACCAGGACAGCAGGCAAAAAACTGCGCTGAACAGGAGCGACTGTATGGTAGCAAGTCTTACGCTTTCTTCCAGCGGCATTTTCTCACTGAAATATTTGAAGCCAAATACTAGCACAAAGCATATTAGAAAGATGAGGGCAAACTGCCTGATGATGATTTTTCTGTCCATGTTAATTCTGAAACTAAGATAGTATTCCTGCAGTTTCTTTACAAATCAGAAAGTCGAAATCTTTGTAAAATTGCTTATTTTTGCAGTTACACAGATTATTATGGACAATTTTGCCGATAACGACGACGATATTTTCACAGGTAAGGAACATACCCCGATTCGCCCTGACGCTTTTCAGATGAAACCCGATGAAAAAATTCAGAAAATTGAAGGTCTTTTTGCAGAGATTATGCATACTTTGGGACTGGATATGACGGATGATTCGCTGAAGGATTCACCAAAGCGCGTTGCGAAAATGTATGTGAACGAAATTTTTGGCGGACTGCTGCCGGAAAACAAACCCGGAATTTCCACGTTCTCCAATAAGTATAAATACCGCCAGATGCTGGTGGAAAAAGATATTACGGTGTATTCTTTCTGTGAGCATCATTTTCTGCCGATTATTGGAAAAGCGCATGTTGCCTATATTTCAAACGGTGAAGTGATTGGGCTTTCAAAAATCAACAGGATTGTGGATTATTACGCGAAAAGGCCTCAAGTTCAGGAACGGTTGACGATGCAGATTGTGGATGCACTGAAAGAAGCGCTCGGAACGAAAGATGTTGCCTGTATCATCGATGCAAAACACCTTTGTGTAAACTGCCGCGGAATTAAAGATACAGCAAGCTCAACCATTACAGCAGAATTAAGCGGAATTTTCAGAACCAATCCGATTACGCGTCAGGAATTCCTTCATTATGTAGGAAGCCACGCAAAGTTCGATTAGATTCACAAATATTGTAATCATCAGAAATCGTCTGCTTCAAACTAGAAATTTAAACGATGAATCTTAAAATATACAACTCGCTTTCCGGCGAAAAAGAAGAATTCAAACCCATTCTGGAGAACAATGTCGGGATGTATGTCTGCGGGCCAACGGTTTACAGTAATGTTCATTTGGGCAATGTAAGGACATTCATGTCTTTCGATTTTATCTACCGCACACTGGTTTTTCTGGGCTATAAAGTTCGTTACGTGAGAAATATAACCGACGCCGGGCATTTAACTGATGACGGAGATGTGAACAATGACCGTTTTGTGAAGCAGTCGCGTCTGGAAAAACTGGAGCCCATGGAAATTGTACAGAAATACACAGTGGATTTCCACAAGGTTCTGGAAATGTTTAATCTTCTTCCTCCAACGATAGAACCTACGGCAACCGGCCATATTCTTGAACAGATTGAGCTTACACAGAAACTCATAGACACAGGCTTTGCCTACGAGAGCAACGGCTCTGTTTATTTCGACGTGCTGGAATACAATAAGCGCGGTTTGAATTATGGCGAACTTTCCCGAAGAAATATTGAAGAGCTTTTCGCCAATACTCGTGATCTGGACGGACAGAATGAAAAGAAAAATCCACAGGATTTCGCATTGTGGAAAGCAGCTTCCCCTGCACACATTATGCGCTGGAATTCTCCTTGGGGCGCAGGTTTTCCGGGATGGCATCTGGAATGTACAGCCATGTCAACTAAATATTTAGGTGAGAATTTTGATATTCACGGTGGCGGTATGGATCTTAAGTTTCCGCATCACGAATGTGAAGTTGCACAGGGAAAAGCCTGCAACGGAACTTCACCGGTAAACTACTGGATGCACGCCAATATGCTGACGATGAACGGACAGCGGATGTCAAAATCTACCGGAAATTATATTTTGCCAATGCAGTTGGTGAACGGTGAAAATGATTTTTTTGAGAAACCTTTTCATCCTACGGTTGTAAGGTTCTGCTTTATGCAGGCGCATTACAGAAGTGTTCTGGATATTTCCAATGATGCAATGGTGGCTTCGGAAAAAGGTTATCAGCGGCTGATGGAAGCAATGAAAGTACTAGGAACTCTTGAAGCTAAGAATGAAACTTCATTCGCTTTGGCCGAATGGAAAACAAAATGTCTTGATGCTCTTACGGATGATTTTAATTCCCCGATTCTGATTTCACATCTTTTTGAGGCCGTTAAAACTGTTTTTGCCATTAAAGACGGTAAAGAAACCATTTCTGCAGAGGATCTTAAAGATTTTTCCCAAACGCTGAACGGTTTTGTTTACGACGTTCTGGGATTACAGAATATTGAAGAAAATGGCGGTGAAAAGCTTGATCAGACTCTGCAGGTTCTCATTGAACTCCGAAACCAGGCCAGAAAATCCAAAAATTTTGAACTTTCTGATCAGATTCGTGATAAACTGCTTGAACAGGGCATAGAACTGAAAGACGGAAGGGAAGGAACCACCTACCAGATCAGTTAAAAAGTAAAGCGGAATCTATTTGAGATTCCGCTTTTTATTTATTCGCTCTTCAGCAATTGATCAAGGAACTTCAGATCTGATGCTTTCACTTTCCGGATGTACAGTTCCAGAAAACGCACATTCTGGTCAAACATATTTTCTTCATTCGGATCGCCTTTAAATTCACGCGGAAATTCCTCAAGCAAAATCTCATTGGCTCTCTGCCAGTCCAGATCGTTGTGAAACAGCAGCCGCCATTTCTCTGAACTTTGGCTGTTCACCTGATATCCGTTCGCAGCGAAAACGACAGGTCCATTTACATCTTCTCTTACAAAAGGCACTTTTTCCTCATCAGCAATTCTGAACTTCTCCATTTCAAAAGTTAGGTACTGCAGAACACGCTGACGCAATTCTTCATCGGTTTGCGGTTTAACGGCCTTTTTTCTCCATAGGTTCTTTTCTGCGCGGTAGATTTCGTCAAACTTTTCAAGGTCTGCTTTCTTTGTAAAACGGTAACGGTCGCCAAGATGGTTCTGCAGCGGTATTTCAATAATCTGGCTTTTGGGAATTTCATTTTCTACACCAAAAAGAGGAATTTTTACAGCGTTTTCTTCAATTTCGTACTTGCCGAATGCAATGGTATCATAACCTACAGCGGTGAACTGCTGATCATCATAAAAATACAGAGCGTAAACATTGTAGGTGTCTTCCCATCTGCCGGACAGTTTTTTCTCTGCCGGCTGTAGGATTGTGAAAACTGATGATGCCATTTTGAAAATCAGAAAATATCCGGTTATAAAAAGTGCGGAAACAGCAAGAATTGTCGGCAGTTTATGGTAAAACGGAATATTTGTCTCGTTCCAGTAATCCACAATCTTTTTTGGAAGATTCTCAGACTGGTCGGTTATTTTTGTTCGCGTTCCACAGTTTTTGCATCGCATATAACCTTCTTTTTTGCGGCTCCACCAGTGCAGCGGAAGAAAAATACCCAGTACAAAACTGCTGCAGTAAATAATTAGCTGATGCTCTGTGTTCTGCTTGCAGTGCTCACATTTAATATCCCTGATCTGTGTGTCTAAAAGCTCCGTGTGACGGTTGCCGCCGTATATCATAGTTTGTTTTTGCGTAAAAATACAGCTTTTCTTTTTTTTAGCTTTGATTTTAAATAGGCAATAAATCCGAAGAGTGTTTTTGAATTGGTTTTTTGTGTAACTTAGTCATTCCCAAACACATTACAACCAAAAACTTTACAGTATGAAAAATCTTTTACTACCTTTAGCTGCCTTATTGATGGGCGCTTCCACAAGTGCGCAAGACGTTTTTGCATTAACGGGAAAGAGCAGTTCCCAGATTATCTTTAATGATTTCCGCGCGCTTGACTTGCAGAATGATAACTCCGGAAGAAGTATTTTTTCAGCAGAATCGGTTCCGAATGTATTCTCACAGCGGCTGAAAAGTAAATTTGCTGAAGCGAAAGGAACCTACCACAATTCCCAGTTCCAGGTGATGGCAAATCTTGCTGAAGACCAAGCCGGAAACCTGATTTATACGCCGATGTATTCTTCCAATGTCTATGTCATCAACCGTAAGTCCGGTAACCTTACACTGGTGGAGAACAGTGTCATCAAAACGACTGCCTGCGATATCAGTTCGCATTTCACGAGAATGGCATCAGGTTACGACGGCGCAGTGTATCTTTTGAACAATGCAGGTACATCTTTGGTGAAAATTACCAATAACAGAGGCGAATATGCCCTTGAAGATCTTGGAGCTGTGAAAACTGTTTCCAACGATCCCGCGATTTCACTTTCAGTAATGACTTCAGGTTACGGCGGTGATATGGTGGCAGATGCGGAAAATAATTTCTACATTTTTGCGGCTTCCGGTAATGTTTTCAAACTGAACACAGGGAAAATGGAAGCGGTTTTTGTCGGAAAAATTGATGGACTTCCCGAAAATTACTCTCTGAACGGGGCTGCAGTTCTGGAAAACGGAAAGGTGATGGTGGCGAGTGCAAAGGGAAGCGGTTTTTATCAGGTGGATATCAACTCGCTTCAGGCAACGGCAATGAATAAAGGTAACGGACTTCCGGTCTATGATCTCGCAAGCAACAACTTCCTGAATAACCGTGGCATTGCTGGTCTTCATAAGGGCGCAGCAATAGAGATTTACCCTACCAAAATTGATCAGGAACATGTAAATATCCGTGCTCCGAAAGGAACTTATCAGCTGGAAGTGTTTGATGCCGCCGGAAGCAGGGTTCACAGCGGAAAAATGAGCGTTTCCGGAGAGGAGAAAATAGATCTTCAGAGCTTGACCAAAGGCGTTTATATCATTAACGTAAAGGATGAAAGCGGAAAAATTCTGGCGACAAGAAAAGTAATCGTTACCCGATAGCGAATATTCCGATTTTTAATGAGTTACCTCTCCCGACTGAATTTTGGAGAGGTTTTTTCATGAATTTTGTCATAGTTTGAAATGTAACTTGTAAATTACTGATAATCAATAATTAAACTGTTTTTTTCTTTTGTTCGGAATTATGCTGTTTTTGGCATTTAATGTTTAACTTTGTGTCACACAAAACAGTAAATTTCAATGAGACTTTTTTTTAATATTAATTTCCATACCAAAATGGGCGAGAAAATGCAGCTTTTGGTGATGGAAGAAGGTCATGACGATCAGATTCACGATCTGAATTATACCGATAACGGAAACTGGGAAACCGAAGTAGATTTTTATTCGAAGGCAATTTCCTACAAATATCAGCTTACGGATGAGGGCGGAAATATTCTTGATGAAGAATACGCGCTGCATCATCTTTCTTTTCCGCACAACGTAAAAGAGTTCAGGATTTTTGATGTCTGGAATTCCAAAAACTTCCCGGAAAATTACCTGAACAACAAGGTTTATCAGAACAGAATCAGCGGTTTTAAACCGGAAAAACTTTCCATACTGAAAAAGCACACGCATCTCTTCAGAATTGAAGCTCCGCTGTATCAGCCTAACTGGAAAATGGTTATTCTTGGCAACTGCGAAGCTTTGGGCAACTGGGAATATCTCCGGACCATTGCGATGGCTCAGACTTCACTTGGTGTTTGGGAAGCAGCGGTGGAAATTCGTGAAGATCACTTCATTCAGTATAAATACGGTGTGATGGATACCGAATCCGGACATGTATTTGATGTTGAATACGGTGAAAACAGATGGGCAGTTCCGAATAAAGATTCAGAACAGCTTCACATTAAGGCCGATCATTTTTTCCGTTACAAATCTTTTGAGCTTTATCATGCAGCCGGAGTTGCAGTTCCTGTATTCGCTTTAAGGTCCGAAAGCGGTTTCGGAGTCGGTGAATTTGCAGATCTTAAACTGCTGGCAGACTGGGCGAAGAAAACCAATCTCGGAATTCTTCAGATTCTGCCGATTAATGATACGACGGCCAATTATACCTGGACCGATTCATATCCTTACGCTGCGATTTCCGTTTATGCGCTTCATCCACAGTATATTTCAATTGATAATCTTGAGTACAAGCTGTCCAAAGATCTGAAAAAAGAGTTTGAAACTCAGAAAGCAGAACTGAACGGCTTTGATCTTATTGATTACGAAAAAATGATGTCCGGCAAGTGGAAGTTTCTGCGCGAAGTGTTCACGGCAAATTCCGAGAAAATTCTGAAAGACAAAAATTTCAAGAAGTTCATCAAGGATAATGAAAGCTGGCTGTTACCTTACTCCGCATTCTGTGTACTCCGCGACAAATACAAAACACCGAATTTCAACGACTGGAAAACCCATAAAAAATATATCGCCGGTAAAGTGGCGCCGATGTTCACTGCGAAAAGCAAGGATTATAAGGAAACAATGCTTCACTCATGGGTTCAGTATCAGCTTCATCTTCAGCTTAAAGATGCCATTGATTACACGCATGAACTTGGGGTTTCTGTAAAAGGTGATTTGCCGATCGGAATTTACCGTTATTCTGTAGAAGCATGGACGGAACCTGAACTTTTCGGTATGGATTTTCAGGCCGGTGCACCGCCGGATCAGTTTACAGATTTAGGGCAGAACTGGGAATTCCCGACCTACAACTGGGAAGCCATGAAAGCCGACGGCTACAACTGGTGGAAAAACCGCTTCAAAGCGCTGGAGCAGTATTTTGATGCAATGAGAATCGACCATATTCTTGGATTTTTCAGAATCTGGAGAATGCCAATTTCGGCAACACAGGGAATTTTGGGTTATTTTTATCCTGCCGTGCCGGTTAAAATGGAGGAATTTCATGCAAGACATATTCCTTTCAATGAAGACCGTTATACCCAACCGTACATCAACGATCAGATTCTTTGGGATTATTTTGGAGATGAAAGGGATACAATTCACAATCATTTCATGAACAATCATTTCAACGGAACGTATTCCTTCAAACCGGAATACGACACGCAGAGAAAACTCAAAGAATATTTTGCTGAAAATCCACACGAATGGGCAGAAGACAAATTGATTTCTTTATGCGCGAATGTTCTGTTCCTTACTGAAGAACGCGATGGTGAAACCGTTTACCATCCGAGATTCAACATTGAAAAAACGGATTCCTACAAATACCTTTCCGACTGGGAAAAGCAAAGTATTTATGATCTTTACGTAGATTATTTCTTCAAGCGTCAGGACGGACTTTGGTACGCAAGCGCGATGGAAAAACTTCCGGTGATTCTTAATTCAACAGAAATGCTGATTTGTGGTGAAGATTTAGGTCTTGTTCCGGACTGCGTTCCTCAGGTGATGGATAAACTTGCGATTACCGCACTGAAAGTGCAGAGAATGCCTTCCGACAGTATTCCGTTCTACAATCCGAAAAACGCTTCTTATCTGAATGTGGTTACTGCTTCATCGCACGACAGCTCTACGCTGAGACAGTGGTGGCAGGAAGACCGTGAACTGATTGTGAAGTATTTCCACGAGCAGCTTCATCAGCACGGAAGCGCACCGGGAGAAATGGTTCCGGAAATCGGAGAGATGATCATGAAACAGCATCTGTACAACGATGCGATGCTTGCGATTTTCCCAATCCAGGAATTTTTGGCGACCGATTATCAGTTGAGAAATCCGGATATAAATAACGAACGAATCAACATTCCAGCAATATTTCCGCATTACTGGCGTTACAGGCTTCATATCAACCTTGAAGAACTGAACACTCAGGAAGATTTCAATAATAAAATTGCGTACTGGATTCAGGATTCCGGAAGAAAATAATAGTGCTGATTATCAGCGTTTAAAGCAAATGTTTAGAGAAGTTAAGTCTGCGGATTTAACTTCTTTTTTTTATTTACATCAAACAATTGAATTTGAAGCAGGTAATTGTCCCGCTTTTTATGAATAAATTATTAGTTAACCTTATTTAGTAAAAAAATGAAAAAAATATTCTTAGGATTATCAGTGGTTTTCGCATCACTTTTTTCCGCTCAGTATTCCCAGAATAACGGTTGGGGAAATGATGGCTATAACAACGGCTATTATGGCGACCGCGATGATTCATATTACTTCCCGGAAGATTATTACTATGAGTATCCGGACGATTATTATTCCGACGACTATTACAGAAGTTATTATAACGATTACAGACGGAGCATCAGCATGATTAACTGGGAGCGTTTCTTCATGCAGTATCAGCTTACCAGAATGCAGATGGAAATGATTATGGATCTCAACCGTCAGTTTAATTCCTATTATGTTTGGAACAACTATTACAGAATGAATCCGAACCGTTGGTATTACGACAGATTCTACGCTTTGGAAAGAATTCTGGGACCACAGGTTTTCATTGTTTTCCAGAACAACTATTATAATGGTTACAGTCCGTTCACCTATTACACCAACAGATGGCACAACTACTATCAGCCAAGATTCCGTGTAAGACCGGCATATGTAAATGTAAACATCAACTTGTTCCGTGTGAACCGTAACGATTACCACAGAAGCGTAGGAAACAACTACGGATGGAACCAGCCAAGAAACCAGAGAACGCCAGGTGGATTCCGTGAGGATAACGGTTACAGATCCAACACCAACAGCAGCGGTTACAGAAACCAGAATAACACAGGTCTCAGAACGTCCGGATCATCGGTGAGAAGCAATTCAGAATCAGGCATGAGAAACTCCGGTTCATCATCGGTAAGAAGCAGTTCGCAGTCTGGTGTAAGAACTTCCACATCGAGAAGTGGCGGTTTCAGAAATGATTCGGGAACCAGCAGCGTGAGAAGCAGTTCTCCAAGAGTTGAAAACAGATCAGCAACCAGTGTAAGATCCCAGCCTACAGGAACCAGAACCATGGAAAGCAACAGGTCTTCCAACAGTGGAAGCACCAGAAGCAGCGGAACAAGAAGTTCCAGCAGCAGCAGAGGTTCCGGCGGATCAATGGGAGGAAGGAGATAGCACAAATCTTTTATATAATGGAAAGGCAGTTGGTAATAAGACTGCCTTTTTTGTTTTTAAGATTACAGAATTATTAATTATTACACTCGGAGAAACATTTAAGCGGCAGTTCTTGTATTTTTGAATATGAAGATTTTGTATGCCATTCAGGGAACCGGAAACGGACATGTAAGCCGTGCGAGGGAAATAATTCCGCATCTTAAGAACCACGGGGAGGTAGATATTTTGATCAGCGGAACTCAGCCAGAAGTTGGTCTTGAAGATGATGTGAAGTTTCAGTTCAACGGCTTTGGTTTTGTTTTCGGAAAAAACGGAAGTGTAGATTTCAGGGAAACCTGGAACCGCTTTCATTCAGTTCAGTTTTTGAAAGATGTTAAAAGTCTTCCGGTGCGCGATTATGATCTGGTAATTAATGATTTTGAACCTGTTACCGCCTGGGCATGTAAACTCAAAAGGAAAAAATCGGTTGCTTTAAGTCATCAGTCTGCTTATCTGTCCGAAAAGACGCCGCAGCTTAAAGGTTTTCACTGGGGAAAAGTAATTATGAATAATTACGCGCCTTCCACTCATCACGTTGCGTTTCATTTTGAAAAGTACGATCACTTCATCAATACACCGGTCATCCGCAGCGAAATAAGAAACCTGAAACCTGAAGACCACGGTCATTACACTGTTTATTTGCCGGCTTACGGCGACGAATTTATTCTGAAGCAAGCCAAAAGATTTCCTGATACGAAGTGGCATATCTTTTCCAAACATACCCAGCAGTATTATCAGTCCGGCAATGCTGAGGTTTTTCCGGTGGATAATGAGAAATTTCAGAAATCACTTCAGTTCTGTACAGGATTGTTAACCGGCGGCGGTTTTGAGGGCCCTGCAGAAGCGCTATTTCTGGGTAAGAAAGTTCTCGCCGTTCCGATGGCTCATCAGTATGAACAGCAGTGCAACGCACTGGCGATGGAAAAAATGGGCGTTCCGGTAATCTGGAAGGAATCGGAGTTCGAACAGAAGCTTCCTGCATGGATTGAAGACCGTTTAAAGATCGAGGTTCATTATCCGGATGAAACCGCAGATATTATTTCCGGTTTGATAAGGAAGTACCGCAATATTTAACATTTTTTAATAAAAACAGCTTTAACCTTAGCATTTTTTCACTATCAAAAAGACAGAAACAACAACAAGTAAATTTAAGATAATGAAAAAATTAATTTTTGGAATTGCGCTAATAGGAATGGGAGGATTTGCCATGGCGCAGCAGACACAACCTACAGCACAGCAGAAAGCAGAGCGTGAAGCCCACAGAATGGAAATGCAGCAGAAGAATACCGAGAGACGCGCTCAGCATCTGGAACAAATGAAGCAGGAACTGAATTTGTCTGATGCACAGATGACGAAACTGAAAGCAATGCAGGACAGAAAAGCAGCTGAAAGAAAAGGCGAAATGCAGAAGAATCAGGAAATGAGAAAGGAGAAAATGGCCATGATGAAGGAGAAAAGACAGCAGCATGACAACGAAATGAAGCAGATACTTACACCCGAGCAGTTCCAGAAATGGGAAGCCAACAGAAAGGCTAAAATGCAGGAGAGAAAAGAAAAATTCCAGGACAGAAAGGATGTCAACGGAATGGAAAAAAGAAAAATGCACAAAAAAGTTAGACCGGCCAATGCCAGCTAAATAGTTCATAATTTTGATTTTTTAATGTGAGGGAGAGCAGATCTTAGGGTCTGCTCTTCTTTTGTTTTTTTAGCGGTGAGCAATACCTTAAAATTTTCAGAAACTGAAAAAATGCCCTATCTTTGGGCAATAACCTAAAGCTGTACTTATGATCAGTCCAAAAATTGCACAACTTATCAACGAGCAGATTTCGCATGAACAGTATGCGGCTCAATATTATCTGTCCATGTCCGCCTGGTTTTCCGCGCAGGATCTTGACGGAATTGCCAACTATTTCCGCGTTCAGAGCAAAGAAGAACTGATGCATGCCGACAAGATGTTTGATTTTCTGAATGATGTTGGTGGAAATATTATCATCGGTGAAATTGCCAAACCGCCACATGAATTTGAAAATGCCATTGATATTTTCGAAAAAGCATTGGCTCACGAGAAAGTGGTGACCAAAAGTATCTTCAACATTGTGAAAAATGCCAACGAAGAAGGTGATTTCGCAACCGTTTCATTCCTGCAGTGGTTCATCAACGAACAGGTGGAAGAGGAAGCGAGCGCTTCGCAGCTGGTTACCAAAATCAGGATGGTTTTCGATAATCCTTCGGCGCTTTATCTGTTTGATCAGGAACTCGCACAGCGTGTTTTTGTTGCTGATCCCAACGCTTAACAACAAAAATTAAAAGAAAAAAGTCCGGAAATGAAAATTTCCGGACTTTTTTTATACATAAATCAGTTTGGTTTCGCCCACCTTCTTGCCGATTTTTTCAAGAGCCGTTTTATAATCTGCAATCTGATGAAGGTGTTTTTCACGCTCTTCACCGGTTTTGAAATCAACAATATGGAATTCTCCGTTCTGTTTAACTAAACGGTCCGGACGGAAGATTTTCGAAACGCCGTTTTCAGAAATCATGATGTCTTTTTCGTTTATAATTTCAAGGCCTTCCTCAAAAAACCGTTGATGATCCGCAATGATTTTCTGCAGATAGTCTGAAATTTCAGCACTTTCCTCCAAAGTCAGAATTCCGTTCAGAACATAGCTTTCAAGAACAGAATCAATATCTTCTGCTGTATTGATTTTTGAAAGTATTTCGTGGGTGAAAATTCCGCGCCGAACGCTTTCAATCCTTGTCTGATAACTTTTGGAAGGCGTTGCAATCTTGATGCTGCCATTCATTTCGCCGTCAGAAGTCAGGTTGGAAATACCTTTGGTCTCAAACTGCCCGGTTTTTTCTTTGGTTTTCTTCCGCAGAAATTCCGGTCCGGAAATCGGGTAGAGGTCAAACTCATCGTTTGCTGTAAGATTTTTGCTTTTCAGAAAGTTGTAAATCTCCGTTCTGCTTTCCTTTTCTTCACCTTTTTTACTGTCGGTTCCGGGTTTTTCAATATAAAGAAAAAGCTGTTCTACCGGTCTCGTCGTGGCAACATACTGGATACAGTAACGGTCAATTTTGTTGCGGTAAGCATTTGCCTGATTGAATTTTCCGATTTCTTCATCATACACTTCCAGTTCTTTTTCGAAATTTTTAAGGTTAACGGATTTCAGGTCTTCATTTTCATCTGTCGGAAACCACTGAGAAAAAGCACTGTCCTTATTTTCGTTCGGAACAGGATACAGAACCACCGGAAATTCCAGACCTTTTGCCTTATGAATCGTCATAATCTGCACTGCATCTACATTTTCTGATGCCTGAATGGTTTTTTTCCGGGCTTCCTCATCCCAGAATTTAATAAAATCCTTAACTGTCGCTCCGGAATTCTGTGTAAAACCGTACAGCAGCTCCAGGAAATTCAGCAGAAAATCGGTTTCGCGCTGATCCACGGAGAATTCATTAACATAAAACTCAACAAAATTATAAAGATTGAGCTTTGGAAAATTCTTTTGCTGAAGGTTCAGTCCGTATTTGGCGGTAATGAATTCCTCAATATCGGTTTTGTTTCCCTTTGAAAGAATTTCCTGCATCTCAGACGTGAAATCTTCCATTTCAACTCTTCCCAAGCCGTTAAGATAATACATCATCAGCGTAAGGTACTGCATGTTTTTCGGATTGGTTTCCCAGTTCAGAAACTGTATAACTGCTTTCAGTGTTTTCGAAAGTTCAAGCGTAAGGCCGCTTTCCGATATGGTTTTAATTGGTGTTTCAGTGCCGTTGTACCAGACCTTAAGCGCACCGAGTTTCTGTGAAAAATTAAAAATTTCAGTGTTTCCGCGGCACAGAATGGTAATATCAGAAAACCGGAATCCGTTATCGAGACATTCCTGAATATCTTTCTGCATCCGGGCGGAAGTTTCCGTGAAATATTCCTCTTTTTTAAGGTTATCGATGAGGTTTACCTTTACGCGCCCTTCCAGCGAAGATTCGGCAATCTGCTGAGCCGATTTTCCGAAGATATCCTGATGTACTTTTTCAACCGAACACGACATGAATTCATACAGCTCATTGTTGAAGTCCACAATATTTTTGGCACTGCGCCAGTTTTTATCCAGAACAATCAGTTCCGCTTCTTTAGGTGAAATTTCATTTTTATTGATGATGTTCAGCATCAACTGCGAGTCGCCGCCACGGAAACGATAAATGCTCTGTTTCGGATCACCGACCAGCGTAAAGGAAGTATGGTCCATCGAAACACTGTGATCGCGCAGCGGAATGAAATTCTGCCACTGAAGATGTGAGGTGTCCTGAAATTCGTCAAAGAAAAAATGCTGAAACTGCGAACCGACTTTCTCGTAAATGAATGCAGACGGCTCGTTGGCGAGGTTTTCACCGATCATCACGTTGAATTTCGAAAGCAGAACCACATCGTTTTCTTCTTCAATCTGCGCGAGTTCATCCTGAATGTCTTTATTTACCTTCAGCGGTAAAAGTGAGGCCAAAATTTTCTGTTTCTTGCTGATTTTAATGTGATTCTGAATAATCTGTTCACGGCTGTTGATAAGAAAATCAAGGATTTCAAAAATAAGATATTCTTTTGGCTGTCCCGTTTTTGAAGCGCCTTTTCTGTAATGTTCAATCTTTTTTGCTTCTGCTTCTGAGGTTGGGTAAAGATTGGGTTCACCTTTATTCAGAAACGAATCAAAAAAATACTGGATGCTCTGGTTTCCGCCGCCCGCAAAATCACTGTTTTCAAGGCCCTTTTCCTGAATGACAGCCAGCGCGTTTTTCGCTTTCAGTTCTGAATCTTTCTGCAGATCTCGGATTTCTTTTCTCAGTGTTTCTTTCAGATGTTCATAACGGTTCCAGTCGAATGCGCTGTTGGATTTAAGATGATCATAATGAATGTCTTTTACAAATTCTTTTGCCGAATCGTAGAGTGTTTTGTTGAGGTTGACCCGTTCGTTATTGTCGAGTTTGTAACTCACAAAATCAATAAAAGCATCAGAAACCTCATTCTGGTCACCGATTTTATCAAGCATCTGATCAATGGCTTCAATCAGAAAAGGTTCGGGCTGAATTTCAAGATTGAAATTTTTTGCGAGGCCCAATTCATAAGAAAAACTCCGTACCAGTCTTGCGTTGAACTTATCAATGGTTCCGATATTGAGTTTTGAATAATGATGAAGAATATAATCCAGCAGATGCTGTGAACGTTCGTGAAGATCTTTCAGCGGAATGTTTGCGCCTTCCGATTTCAGTGCTTCCTGGATGTTTTTCAGGTTTTTGTTGTCTTCAAAGTTGTTGGCAGTGAATTCGCCCAACCACGAAAGAATACGTTCTTTCATTTCGTTGGCGGCCTTATTGGTAAAGGTGAGCGCAAGAATATTCTGAATCATATGATGCTGATTCGGATATTTCAGGCAGATCATCAAAAGACGCTGAACGAGTGTGTAGGTTTTTCCGGAGCCGGCAGAAGCGTTGATTACAGTATACTGATTGGACATTTTCTTAAGTTTCAATCTGCAATTTAATGAATTTTGTATTTGAATTTTAACGGAACTGGCGGCATTTTTAACAGTTGCCGGAACTTTTTTGCCAAAACTTTCACAATTGCTGTTAAGTGTAGTTAAAGCTGTTTTGCTGTTGCATTTTTCATAATATTTTTGAATAAAAATCATCCTTGAAAACAACTTTATTATTCCTTTTTGTTTCTGTTCTTTTTTCGCAGGTTAATGCGCAGCAATATGTGTTCGGAAAAGTAATTTCCGAAGACGGTATTGAGCTCGGCGGCGTTGTCGTCATGAACATGCATTCTGAAGAGAAAGTGCTTACCGATAAAGACGGAATCTTCATGATTAAAGCATTGGAGAACCATGAACTCCGATTTATAAGAGCGCGTTTTGATAGAACTGCAGTGAAAATCAAACCTGAGCATTTCCAGTCATCTTTGAGAATTGAGCTGAAACATTCGCCGGAACTGATTGAGGAAGTGGAAATCGGTTTTGTTCCTACCGGAAATATCAAAACAGACATCGCCAAGCTGGAACCCTCGGCAAAAGTGAAAGCGCTCAACGAAAATATGTCGGCCTACATGAAAACAAAACCCACGGAAGTGCCGCCTCAGCTGCGTCAGCCTTCAACAATTGCGGTCGGCCCGAATTATTCTGCCGGTCAGGTAAATCTTTTGGGTTTAATAGGATACGCGATAAAAAAAACGCAGAAGCAGAAGACAACGCCTAATTATGCGGAGCAGCAGGCTTTTTACCGAAGGGTAAAAGAAGAAATCAACATGAATTATTATACCGGTTACGGTCTGGATGAATTTGAGTTTGAGCAGCTGCTTATTTACGCAGACAAAAAGTATAATCTAAGCAAAAATCTCAGAAGTAACTTCAGTATTGCCACCATTGACAGCTATCTTAAAACTGCGCTGAAGGATTTCCTCAACACCCGGAAAGTGATCAGCAAACCAGTAGAAAAAAGTTAAAATTTTGTTAACAAATGTTAATGAAATCCTAATTTTCGGAATGAATTTTGATGTAATAATTTCTGACTTAAATAGTTATTATTTTAAATCTTTTTAAACACACGCACAAATGAATAAAAACATTATCGCCATTGCCATTGCTTCGTTGGGTTTTATTATTGGTCTTGCCTTTTTGGGAAATGCCATTAAGAACAGAAACCAGTCTGAAAATACCATTTCGGTAACCGGTTTGGGAACCAAGAAATTCACATCCGATCTCATCACGTGGAGCGGAAATTTTTCAAGAAACAGTTTCGAACTGAAATCTGCATACGATGAGTTGGCAAACGACAAAAAAATCATTGAAAATTATCTGGTTTCCAAAGGAATTTCGAAAAATCAACTTGTTTTTTCTGCGGTTGATATCCAGAAACAGTACAACTACGGCAGCGACGCAAACGGTAGAAGCATTCAGACTTTTGCGGGTTATCAGCTTTCCCAAACTGTTTCCATCGACAGCAAAGATGTGGCAAAGATTGAAAATCTTTCGAGAAACATTACAGAAATCATCAACCTCGGAATTGAGTTCACATCATCGCCGCCCAATTATTTCTACACAAAACTGGCAGATGTAAAACAGCAGATGATTGCCGACGCCACAAAAGACGCCAAACAGAGAGCCGAGAAAATAGCTGAAAATGCAGGTTCAAGTCTTGGAAACCTGAAAAAAGCAACAATGGGTGTCATCCAGATTACGGCACCGAATTCGAATGAAGATTTTTCGTACGGTGGAACTTTCAACACTTCTTCCAAAGAAAAAGAAGCCAGCATTACGATAAAACTCGAGTATCAGGTAGATTAGTTTCTGCAGTAAACAATATCGTAGATTTCATCACGGAGTAAATCCGACTTTTCCGGACTGAAATTGGCCATCAGCCAAAGCGGTACCGGATTTTTTCCGTCCTCATAGGCCGGCTGCATGTAATTTTCGTCAATAACACCAAAACCGTTCTTTTTGTAAAATTCTACACGGTTTCTGGAAACATCATCCAAAGTTTCCGGTTCCGCTTCAAGAACAATTTTAGAATAGTTCTTAAAAAGTTCCTTAATGGATTCACTCCCGAATTTCTGACTGCGGAATTCCGAAAAAATCTCAAAATGCTCCACAAAAACACAGTTGCTGAGTTCCCAGCAAATCATGTAGCCGACATTATTGAGGCCGTCCAGAATAGAAATAACTCTTACTTTTTCGTTGTCAAAAAGGCATTTGAACTGTCGTTCACACCGTCTTTCATCTTCCGGAAAAGCGCTGCAATACGAAGAAAATATTTCTTCTGCGCGGTAATCGTCACTGGAGGAAACCTGGTTGAATTCCATTTTTTAATAAAAACTGTTTTTACGAAAATATTGTTTTTGAATTGTTGAAGGATTATATTTTAACCCGCTCTTTCTACTAAAATTTTCACTTTAAAGGTCGAAAACACTCGGACGCCGTGTTACGAAAATATCCTTTACCCACAGCGAAAAAGCCAGTACAAGGTATATGAGAAAGAAAAATCCTACCGTCGCAAAAGTGGAGTAGATGAAGAAAACGCGCAGTTTGGAAACCGGAATTCCGAGTTTCGCGCCCATTCTTGTAAGCACGCCAAACCATTCCCGTTCTACGGTATGTCTTACATTGGTGATGAATCTTGGTTCGCGCATTTTAGGAAGGGTCTTTCAGGAGTTTGAGTCCGATGCTGCAATTTAAGCAATTTTTCGGTTCGCAGCTATATTTGTAATGCCAGATGAACGCCTGCGATTCTGCTGAAGAAAGCATTTCAACACCCAGCTTTTTCCAGTTTTGGGTAACTGTATTTTTTTCTGCAGGAATTTTTTGATAAAAATCTGAAATTTCATCAGCAGTATTTTCACAGTTATATTTACCGAAAGTATATTTCAAAGGCAGTACGGCGTTGATTAAAATAAGTTCAACGAAATCTTTAGTCAGCGTTTTTTCATGAGCAGTTTCAGTTTCCTTTTGAAAATTAAAATGTCTGTTCCAGTAACCCGATGCTTTGATACCACTGAAAATATCAGCAAGTTGCGAAGTATTCCTGGCCGAAATAATTTTTGAAAAAAGATTCTGCTCGCGGTGATAAAGATGGGCAAGCTGCGAAAGTCTGATGGTAGGAAAATTCGGTGGGCGAAGTCTTAGGAATTTCGGGCGGAAAATGTTTTCGTTGAGTTTGTATTTGAGTTTCAGAAAATCATACTCGCGTTTCCAGATTCTGGTCTGTTCATCAGCCGGATTCTCCAGCCAGCCAGCGGACCCAAAGAAAAGAGCTTCCAGCTGCAGCTGATTCTGACTGATTTTTCTGATAACTGAGAAATCAATGTTTTCTGCAATATTTCTGAAGATTTCTCCATTCACCTTCAGGCCGAAAGCATAAGCAAGCTGCTGAAAAAGAACAGCTTCTGCATCATTTCTTTGCTTCTGTAGACGGTTTTCAATTTCAACTGATTTTTCATCTAGTTTTTTCAGTAAAGTTTCATTCACAAAATCGAAAGGAACTTTCTTGGGGTCGAAAATCTGTTCGCAGGGAATAAAACCATAATGCGAAACTAAGGATCCATACTTTTTTAAAACCGAATGATTGATATAATCATAAAGCTGAAGCGTGGGGATTGCTCTTGATTTAAATTCTTCAAGATCGGAGTCGTGCTGATAAACAGCGTGCAGAATCACATTGTCAAATGCTTTGTCGTTCGAATGGTTGTGAAAAATCCAGTCGGAAGATCTCACGTGAAGCTCAATGTTTCCTGCAAGAATAACATTTCCCGTCTTTATTTTCGCATCAAGAAAATCCGGCCCTGAATTTCGGTTCCATTTGCCAAAATCCAGAATTTCAATTTCATTACCTTCAACATCTCTGAAATCAAAGCTGCTGAAAATCCGGTAATTCCACAGATACTGCAGGAGATTTTCGTTCATCACAAGTGTTTTTCGGAACAGAAGTTACGAAAGAACTTTTGTCAAAATTACTTTTGAATGAAAATCAGCGTTTAAATGCGCAACAAAACTCAGTCTTTTGAGAAGTTTTCGAGCGTTTCCGCATACATTTTCTCGTAAATCGGCAGAATATTCTGAAGGTCGAATTTCAGCGCCTGTTTTTTTGCATTTTCCTTCATTTTAGCGAGTAATTCCTCGTCGCTAAGAAGTTTTATGGTATAATTGGCCATTGCTTCCACATTTCCGATTTCAGCAAGAAATCCGGTTTCGCCCTGAATGTTCACTTCAGGAATTCCACCAGCGTTGGAACTGATGACCGGAGTGTGCGCTGCCATTGCTTCCAGGGCCGCCAAACCGAAACTTTCCTGCTCGGAAGGCAACAGAAAGACATCCGAAATTTCAAGAATTTTGTAGAGATCGTTCACTTTCCCAAGCAGACGTATTTTGTTGATCAGTTCAGGATTTTCTTCCAGAAACTGATTGATTTTTTCCATATCCGGACCTTCACCGATGATAATCAGTTTGGAATTTACCTTTGCATTGACGGATTTGAAAATCTGCAGTACTTCGTCCACACGTTTCACCGGTCTTAAGTTGGAAACGTGAATCATAATCTTTTCCCCGGGTTCCGCAAACTGTTTTCTCTGGCAGATTTCTTTCTCGGTAAATTCAGAATTATCAATGAAATTGGTAATCACCTGAATGTCTTTTTTGATGTCGAAAAACTGCAGTGTATCTTTTTTCAGACTTTCAGAAACGGAAGTAATCCTGTCACTCTGATTGATGGAAAATTCAACGGCATGCTTGTAACTCGGATGCTGACCAACCAGCGTAATATCAGTCCCGTGAAGAGTTGTAACCAAAGGAATATCTTTTCCTTCTTCCTTGAGCATCTGTTTTGCCGTAAACGCAGCGTAAGCATAAGGAATTGCGTAATGAGCATGCAGAAGATCGAGCTTGTAAAGATTCACCACACGGTAAATCATGGAAGAAAGCGCAATATCATACGGCTGATACTGAAACAGCGGATACGTCTGAACGTTTACTTTATGAAAGAAAATATTCGGATTGGTAATATCCAGCCGTGCCGGAAGATTGCTGGAAATGAAGTGTACTTCATAACCTTTGTTGGCCAGTGACATGCCGAGTTCGGTTGCCACAATTCCACTTCCACCGTAGGTTGGGTAGCACAGGATTCCGATTTTCATTCTCTTGGTTTTTCGTTTTTATATAAGTTACTCAATAATCATTTCTGACTTTTTTGCAGCGGGCAGATTCGTTCTGCTCATTGCGCCAAGGTCTATTCCCATACCGTAATTCAGTTTGTCGTTGACCAGAACAGGCAGTCTTCCGGAGATTTTCGTCTGTCCGTTCAGCGCCTTTGCTGTAGCCGTCATGGCGTCGTCGTTGTTTTCATAAGAAACCAGAACGGTTGAAACTTTACTGAAATCAACATCTTTCAAAGCATAAGGGCTTCCGAAAACATCCAGGATTACCTGATGTCTGTTGGCTAGATCCGACAGTGTTCTCTTGCTGGCTTCCGAAATTTTATAGGGTTTATAAGCAGTGGAATTATCTTTATGGAAGCCGACAATTACCTTGGAATTGGCCGGAATAGAAGCAATTTCTGAAGCTTTTTTCAGAATTATTGTGGTATTCAGATTCAGGGTTTCATAGAAAGTCTGAAAAGGTGCTTCCTCCAGCGGAACATAGTAGTAGGTTTCATTACAGTTAAGCGGAAGCAGTTTCTTATCATCTTTCAAAAGTGTCAGCGCATTGGCATAAATCTTCTGTGCAATCTTAACATGTGCAGCGTTATTGAGATCGCTGTTGATGTTTGCAGGGTTTCGCGGCTCATATTTCGTGAGACCTAAATAGTATTTAGTCAAAAGGATTTTCTTAACGCTTTCCTCAACGCGGCTCTGCGAAATTTCACCTTTGTCAATGGATTGCTGTATAAGCCGTTTCCCTTCCTTCACACCTTCGGAAAAAAGCATGATGTCGTTCCCGGCTCTGAACGCCATGGCATCCAGTTCTCCCGGTTTGAAGCGTTTTGCAACTGCGCCCATATTGAGTGCATCTGTAATTATCAGGCCTTTATAACCGAATTTTTCTTTAAGAATTCCGGTGATGATACTTTTTGATACAGAAGCCGGAATCCCTTTCTGCTTTTCCAGAGCAGGAACATAAAGGTGCGCTACCATTACACCACCGATTCCTTTATCCATCAGCGCTTTAAAAGGAGCGAGTTCCGTGGAATTCAGTCTTTCAAGGTTGTGGGAAATCATCGGTAAATCGAGGTGCGAATCGGTATCCGTATCGCCGTGTCCGGGAAAGTGTTTGATGGCGGCGAGTACATTATTGTTCTGTAAACCGTTGGAATATGCAAGCCCGGAACTGATTACATTCTGAACATCAGATCCGAAACTTCTGTTACCGATAATCGGGTTATTGGGGTTGGTGTTGACGTCAACAACCGGTGCGAAATCCCAGTTTACGCCCATTCTTTTGGCGTCGGCAGCAATCTGCGAAGCCATTTCGGTAATAATGCTTTTATCCTGAATGGCTCCAAGAGTTATTGCCCAGGGAAGTTTATGAGCTGCTGCAATACGCTGGAAAAGTCCCCATTCTGCATCCATTCCGATCAACATCGGAACTTTGGATTTGCTTTGAAATTCGTTTACCAGATTAATTTCGCGCTCGGCATCATCCTGCATCAGTATTAAGCCGCCCAGTTTCTCATTGACGACCAAACTGCGGACATTCGAAATATAGTCTTCACCTTTATTGGTATACAGGGCTACAATAAAAAGCTGACCCAGTTTTTCATCCTGGGAAAGGGAAGCGTAGGTTTTGTTCACCCAGTCCTGTGCTTTTTTTTCTTCAGCCGCGGTTAAATTCTGCGGTTTGTACTGTGCTGTTAAAATACTGTAAAAGGCAAGGAAAAACAGGGAAAGTATTCTTAAAAAATGCTGCGTCATTATCAATTATCTGTAAAAACAAAAATACAATTTTCTTTTAGAAACGATGTAAAACAAATTGTGGTATATGTTTTGAATAACTGAATTTAACAAAGTAGAAGTTTTACCATCAAATTAACAAACCAAATAAATTTAATATTATGAAAAAGTTATTTTCCTTTTTAATGATTGCCTTTCTCGGAATGATAGCGATCAGCTGTGTTGACCGGATCGACAGTCCGGTGAACGATCAGGACACCTATTCCGTAGCTTATGATCTGAACAACGTAAGTTTCACCAACAACTCCACTACCGGCTATACCATCAGCAGAACTTTCAATAATCCTCTTTACAACGGTGATGTAGTTCTGGTTTACAGAATGGACGGTACAACAACCAACGGTTCGCCAATCTGGCAGCAGATTCCTAGAACGCTTTACCTGAACCAGGGTGAATTGGATTACGATTTTGATTTCAGTAAAAATGATGTTCAGATTTATGCAGGCGGTACTTATGACCTGGCAACTACGCCTCAGTATATCAACAACCAGACTTTCAGAGTGGTAATTGTTCCAGCAAGTACCGGTAAGGTAGATTACAGTAATTACGAAGCAGTAGCTTCAATGCTGGGCATCACTGAAAAGGATATCAAGAAACTGTAGCCTCATTCAAAACCCGATATATAAATCATTTTCCCGGTACATTTCTGTGCCGGGATTTTTTATTGAAAAGGGAAAGCTCTATCTTTGTTAAATACAATAAAATTATAGTATGAGTGTACACATTAGCGCCCGGAAAGGGGAGATTGCAAAAGTCGTACTTCAGCCCGGAGACCCTCTGAGAGCTCAGTACATTGCTGATCATTTTCTTGAAGATGTAAAGCTGGTAAGCAAAACCAGAAATGTTTTTTATTTTACAGGGAAGTATAAAGGGAAAGAGGTAACGGTCGGGGCCAGCGGAATGGGTTGCCCAAGTATCGGAATCTATTCCTACGAACTGTTTACGGAATACGATGTAGACACTATTATAAGAATCGGAACCTGTGGTGCATATACCGCTGATCTGGATCTTTTTGATCTGATCAACGTGGATTCAGCCGCCAGTGAGTCTACTTACGCGAAATTTGCCTGCGGAATTGATGACGAATGCATTCCTCACCAGGGAAACGCCTTTGAAATCATTAATAAAACGGCCGGTGAAATGTCTTTGTCCACAAAGGAAGCCAATATTCACAGCAGTGATATTTTCTACAGAAAAGATCCGGGGACTCCGGCTATTGCAGAAAAATACAACTGTCCTGCCGTTGAAATGGAAGCGTTCGCACTCTTTGCCAATGCAAAACTTCTGGGGAAAAATGCTGCCACCATTCTCACGGTTTCCGATATAATTCCGACAGGAGAGCAAATTTCCGCCGATCAGCGGGAAAAGGCGCTGCGCCAGATGATGGAGCTTGCTCTGGAAGTTGCGGTTAAAATTTAAGAAGTACCGGTTTTTTACTGAGAAGGACTGTTTTGATCATCCAACAGATGACCGAAATAGTCTTTTTTGGTTTGCAGATAAGCTCTGCTGATATCGTTGGCCTCGATCTGCAGCGGAATTCTGGAGTTCAGGCGGATTTCACTGTCTGTGACGAATTTAAGTTTTTCGGGATTGTTGGTCATCAGGTTGATTTCTTTAACGCCAAGCTGACGCAGGATTTCAAGCGCCACTTCAAAGTCGCGGTCGTCGGCCGGAAGTCCGAGCTGAAGATTGGCTTCAACCGTGTCCAGACCTTTTTCCTGCAGTGCGTATGCTTTAAGTTTGTTGATGATTCCGATATTTCTTCCTTCCTGACGAAGGTAAATAATCATACCGCCGTTTTCATGCATGTATTTCATGGCTGCATCAAGCTGCTGGCCGCATTCGCATTTTCTTGAATGAAAGACCTCGCCGGTAATACATTCCGAATGAAAACGTACATTCACAGGTTTTTCAAAATCCGTATTTTCTGCAATGATGGCCATGTGAGGCATCCAGTCCTGCTGAGAATCCGAAAATGCAATCATGCGGAAATTCCCGTAATCGGTGGGCACATTTGCCTCTGCCTGAATTGTGATCATGCCTGTTTGTTTTTGCAAAGATAAAGAAGTGAAATTACTTGGCAGTAACGGAGGCGCTTTCAAGAACTGCCATATTGGTTTTGATGCGTACAAGATAACGGTTCAGAACATTGTCTTCGTCCTGATTCATGTATTTGCGGAGTTTCTGTATTTTTTTGTAGGATTTTTCAAATTCCTTCATTGCCCGCTGTTTACCCGATAGATTGAAGGCTTCATACGCGTAAAGATAGTTTTGCAGCGCAAGTTTCAGTACAGCGACTTCTTTGTTCACCGCATCGTTGCCGAATTTTGGAAAAGTAGAGATGAGGTTGGTGATTTCCGATGCATTAAGATTATCTTTCATGGTGTCACCGTAAATCTGCTGCAGACTTACAGGATTACTTTCATAGCTGCTTATTGCTGCCGTAATAGGAGAATTCCCGTACTTTTCGGAAGCACAGGAAGAGAGTATGGTAAGAAAAGTAAGACTGTAAAATATCTTTTTCATCACTTGGCCTTTTGATACAGGATTGGATTAAGAGATTCGTCGTTGTACATTTTCATCTGTTTGTAAACTTTCATCTTAACTGTCCCGTTCTCAATATCGGCAAGCAACTGGTTGATAGATTCGAAAAGATCTTTTTTCTGTTCCAGCAGTACATCAAGTTTTTCCTGACATTTTCTGCGGTGATCTTCGGTTGCTGTTTCGCGGTTGGCTTCCTGAGCCATATGATAAACTTTAAGTGCCAAAATAGATAACCGGTCTACTGCCCAAGCGGGTGTTTCGGTATTGATTTTGGCATCCTGTTGCGGAGTGATATTCTCGTATTTTTTCAGAAACCAACTGTCGATAAACTCAACCAAATCGGTTCTTTGCTGATTGGAAGCATCAATTCTTCTTTTAAGTTTTAATGCATCAGCGGGGTCAATATTTTCATCACGGATAATATCCTCCAAATGCCACTGAACGGTGTCAATCCAGTTCTTTGCATACAAAAGACGTTCCAAACTATCGTTAGGAGCGTCGTTATTGGGTGCTGCATCTACGTTATCCTTTACATGATAGTCTTCAATTGATCTGTTGAAGACTTCCCAGGCATTTTCTGTAAACGTCATTGCATTCGTTTAATTAGCCGAATTGGTGTTCTGACTGTCAGACGGTTTTTTCTCGTCTTCCTTCACTGCATCTTTGAATTCCTTGATGCCGCTTCCCATACCTCTCATCAGTTCAGGGATTTTCTTACCGCCGAACAGCAAAAGAAGAACAAGAGCCACAATCAGGATGTGCTGCCATGAAAGTGCTAATACTGTTAATGATTCCATCTTATTTTTTTTACAAATGTATAATAAAATTAATTAATCCATCCCATTGGATCCACTGGCGTGTTTCCTTTCCATATCTGGAAATCAAGGGTGAAACTGCCGTCAAAATCCTCACCTACAATTCCTACCGGCGTACCGGCAGCAACCTGCTGGTTCTTATTTACAGACGTGCTGGACAGGTTTGAGTATATGGTGAAATAATCGCCGTGTCTTACGATTACCGTTCTGGTACCGTCTCCTGAAGCCATTACACTGCTTACCACTCCTGTGAATACACTTTTAGCAGCCGTTCCTCTTGCAACAGCGATTTTAATGCCGTTGTTTTCTTCAACAATATTCTTGAAAACAGGGTGCGGCTGTCGCCCGAACCGGTGTGTAATGGTTCCGTAGGCCGGCAGTCCGAGTCTTCCTCTTGCAGACGCGAAACTGGTACCCGCAGTTGAGGTAACGCCATAGTTAGTCATTGCCTTCGTTTCCGCAGCTTTTTTCTCGGCTTCTTTTTTTCTTTCAAGTTCTGCTTCTGCAGCTTTGGCGGCAGCCAGTTTATCGGCGGCGGCTTTAGACCTTGCGGCGGCTTCCACCGCTTCTTTTGTGGCCGCTTCCTTACGGGCAAGATCTTTGGCGCTGGCTTCAGCTTTTGCCGCATCTTCAGCGCGTTTTCTTTCGTCCTCTGCTTTTTTGGCAGCAAGATCAGCCGCTTTTTTTGCTTCTGCTTCTGCTATTCTTCTCTCACGCTCAAGTGCGTCAGCTTTTGCTTTATTTTCAGCATCAATTCTGGCTTTTTCACGTGCTGCGGCTTCTTTTGCCAACCGTACTTTTTCAGCTTCTGCCTTTTTTCTGGCTTCTTCATTGGCCTTGGCAATCCGGATTTCTTCGTTAATGATAGCACGGATCTGGCCTTCAAGATTTTTCTGCTGTACCTGTTTCTGTTTCAGTTCGGCAGTCAGGTTGGTTTCATTTTTCTTAAAATCCTGCAGTAGTTTTTCTTTCTGTAATCTTTCTGCGTTAATAGTGGTAAGTTCGGTCTGCTGATTGACAAGAAGAATGTCTTTCTGCTTCACAGATTTCTGCTTTTCCGTTACAGCTTTTTTCAACAGGTTGGCCGCCTGGCTGATTTCTGCCGCTTTACGGTCCTGGTAGTCTGAATACTGTTTCAGATACTGAACTCTGCGGATGGCTTCCCCAAGATTTTTGGAAGAAAGGATGAAGGTTACTTTATTCTGAACCCCTTTGTTTTTATAGGCGTTTACCAGAACTTTAGCGTAATTTTTACGCAGTACAGCCAGCTCGCGGTTCTGACGGTTGATTTCAAGCTGACGAAGATAAATATCATCTTCGATGATTCTTTTTTCTTTCTGAGTATTGCTGTATACTTTTTCTCTCAGCTGAAGTTTTTTGTTGACTTTTTCAAGATATGAAACAGAAAGTTTGGATTCGTTTCTGGTTTTGGCGAGGTCTGCATTAATAGCGGCGATCTGCTTTTTCAAATCTGCACTCTGCTTCTGCAGCTGCTCTTTCTTTTGCCCAAATGCAAGGGCCGAAATTATGATAAAGGCAAATAGGACACTTTTCCTGATCATTGGATTTCTACTTTTTTATAACTTGACGGCACAGAATAAGGCGTTTCTGCACGTGAATCGTCAAATTTCGTATTTTCCAGTAAAATTTCGCCGCTTTTGGATCCTTTTATAATTATTTTAACATTTTTAGGAAGCCGGTAGCTGCTGAATGCTTCCCAGTTGCTGTACGTTACTTCCAGAGCATCTTTGCTGTTCACGTCAACCAACTGCACACGTGTTAAATCATAATTGGGAGCGTAAGCCAGCGCGATTTTGTATTCGCGGAGGCCGTTTTCGGTTTCAATCTTTTGGTTCTGAACCGATTCCATTCTGAAACCCTGTGCATTCTGAGTAAGCTTGAACTGAGAATCGCTGATTTTCACAAAAGTTCTTCCCATCAGAAGTTTTTCAAGCGTTTTGTAATCAATAAAATTCACATTCAACATTCTGTTCAGGTATTTGTAATCGGATTCGATATAGGTTCTGTCACCGATATTCCGGGCCTTTATTCCTTCAGGAGTTGCCATTCCGCGGGCCACATTCACAAAAAGGGCTGCGAAATTCATCCAGATTTTCTGGTCTTTTTCAATATAAATGGTTGAATTTAACTCGGGAATTCCGGCACCTGTTTCAACATTCAGTTTTCCGCTCATTTTCACCTGATCGAACTGAACAGGCAGCAATGTGTTTTCATAAAACTTCACCTTGTCGTATACTGCAGCGTTGGCATCCTTCGGTTTTCCCGAATCTGTGTTGCCGGAAGGATCGGTATTTCCCGCATTCCTTGTTTTACAGGAAAACAGCAATGCAGCGCAGAAAAATAAGGTCACCAGTTTTTTCATCATAATGGATCTAAATACTTCAGAAAGAAGGTACAATATTAAAGCCAAACCACACAAACTGCTTTGTGTGGTTCTCTTTAGGCCTGTTTTTTATTTTGATATCAATTCTTGGAAAGAAAATCAAGAACAGAGTAATCTCCTAATGAAATTTCTCTTGAAACACCGTAATACTGAGCGTTGTTTCCGATCATTGAGTTGCTTAAGTTTCCGTGATTAATCAAGGTTTTTTCCTGAATCAGAGAATTATCAATATTTGAATTTTCAATAATAGTTCCGTTTCCAAGTGATACATTCGGGCCAACTTTGGAGTTGGTAATTTTAACATTTTCGCCGATGAAGCACGGATGAATAATCAGGGAATTTTCAATAACAGCGGATGCAGGCGGAGTTTTGAATTCTTCTTTTTCGTAATTCAGGATTTTGGAATTGGTTTCAACGGTTGCGTTCTTGTTTCCGCAGTCCATCCAGTCATCCACTTTTCCGAGTGAGAATTTTGCGCCTTTTGAACGCAGATTTTCCAGCGCTGTTGTCAGCTGATATTCGCCGCCCTGTTTAATATCATTGGACATGATATAATTAATCTCGTCCATGAGTTTTTCGGCAGACTTGAAATAATAAATCCCGATTATGGCCAGGTCGGACACGAATTCCTTCGGTTTTTCAACAAAATCAGTAATGAAACCGTAATCATCCAGTTTTACCACACCAAACGCGGAAGGATCTTCCACTTTTTTCACCCAGATAACACCGTCGGAGTTTTTATCCAAATTGAAATCTGCACGGAAAAGCGTATCGGCAAATGCTACAACAACGTCGCCCTGCATGGAGTCTTCGGCACATTTTATGGCATGGGCAGTTCCCAGCGGTTCATCCTGTGTATAAATGGTTCCTTTTGCTCCCAGTTTTTCGGCAATCTGAACAAGGGAAGCCTCTACTTCCGGACCGAAATCCCCGATGATAAAAGCAATCTCGTCGATATCTTCACCTGCAACTTTGGCGATATCTTCAACCAGGCGCTGAACAATTGGTTTTCCACCAATTGGAATCAAAGGTTTTGGAACTGTAAGAGTGTGAGGTCTTAAACGGGAACCTCTTCCCGCCATTGGAACGATAATTTTCATTTCAACTGATTTTTTTTTAGCATTGCAAATTTACATCTTCTTGTACTATACTCGCCTCATTTTCTTCGTTATGAAATCTTGCTCCATATAAAGTACAATTCCTGCGAATATCAGAAATAAAACATTTCCAACCCAAATATTGGCGTTAAATAATTGGTAAGAAACAAAGCTGAATACCGCCAAAAGCACCAGTATAAGAGAGATTTTGCCTACACGGTAAGGAATAGGATAATATTTCTGACCCAAAAGATAAGAAAGTACCATCATCGTGAAATAAGCAAGTAGTGTAACCCAGGCCGAAACCATAAATCCGTATTCTTTAAGCAGTACAAGATTCAGGACAATAGTAAGTGCGGCGCCAATCCATGAGATTACGGTTCCCATTTTTGTGCGGTCGGTTACTTTGTACCAAGTGGAAAGGTTGTAGTAAATACCAAAGAAAAGGTTAGCGATAACGATAATCGGAATGATATCCACTGCAGTCCAGTATGATTTATTCGGAATGAAAATCATTTTCAGCCACGAAATATTCGCGATGATTCCCATGGCAACAACCGAAGCAAAGAGCGTAAAATATTCGGTGACCTTAGCATAAGTGTTTTTTGCATTTTCAGAATTCATCTGCTTGAAGAAATAGGGTTCAATCCCCATTCGGTATGCGGTTACGAAAAGCGTCATCAGTACGGCAAGTTTATAGCAGCCGCCATACGCTCCGGCATCTCCGTCGGATATAAAATGAATCTGTATTGCTTTATCGAAATTTTCGTTCACCATAAAGGCAAAACCTGCAATCATTACCGGCCATGAATATTTAATCATCCGCAGGAACAGATCTGTCACAAATTCAAAACGGACTTTCAGAATCACCGGCATCAGCATCAGAACTCCGGCAGCACTGCCGATCAAATTACTCCAGAATGTGTAAGAAACTTTCTGCTCCAGACCCATGTTTCTGGAAAATTCTGTTGGAATCCACAGGAATAATGCCACTACAAGAACTGTCTGAATTAAAGACTGCATCACGCGGATGGCAGAATATTTAATGGGTTTGTTGTTGAAACGCAGCCAGGCAAAAGGAATTACGCAAAGAGTGTCGAGAAAGGCAATCCATGCGAACCATGAGATGTATTCCGGATATTTTCCGTAACCGATAAAATTCGAAACCGGCTGCAGAAAGAGTAAAGTAGAAATCAGGAAGACCGACGACAGCCCGAAAAGAAACCAAAATGAAGTGTTGAATGTTTTTCTTTCGTTTTCCTTTTCTGCTGAAAACCTGAAAAAAGCAGTTTCAAAACCGAAAGTGAGCAGAATATTGACGAAGGAAACAATTGCGTAAAGATTGGTGAACTGCGCAAATTCGTCCTTATCAATAAATTTTATGTATAACGGATTGAGAATGAATATGATAATTCGCGGCAAAATTGCGCCGATTCCGTAAATGATAGTTTCGCTGAGCAGTTTTTTCAATGCTGAGAATTTTCGCAAAGGTAGAATTTAGATTTGAAATGGTTTATTTGCGGTTTCAGATTTCTCTGAAAGCGTTTTTAGAAGTAAATTTGTAAAAGTTCAATTCTGAAGTCTGAAATCTCTCATCTGAAATCAAAAAAAATGAAAACCCTCATCAAGAACGCCCGAATCGTTAATGAAAATCAGATTTTTGAAAGTGATCTGCTTATAGAAAATGATTTCATTTCAAAAATTGAAGAACATATTTCTGAAGAAGGAACCGACAGGATTATTGATGCTGCAGGCAAAATCCTGATTCCCGGAGTCATTGATGATCAGGTTCATTTCCGCGAACCGGGCCTCACGCATAAAGGAAATATCGAAAGTGAATCCAGAGCAGCGGTTGCTGGCGGCGTAACGAGTTATATAGAACAGCCAAACACGGTTCCCAACGCTGTTACACAGGAACTTCTAGAGGAAAAATATACAATTGCTGCAGAAAAATCCTTTGCGAATTACGGTTTTTCAATGGGCGGAACGAATGACAATCTTGAGGAAGTTCTGAAAACCAATCCCAAAAATGTTCCTGCAGTCAAACTGTTTTTAGGTTCTTCCACGGGAAATATGCTCGTTGATAATCCCGAAATTCTCGAGGAAATTTTTTCTAAAGTCAAAATGCCGATTTGCGTACACTGTGAGGATGAAACCACCATCCGTAACAATACAGAAAAATACAAAGCCGAATACGGAGACAATATTCCCGTAAAGTTTCATCATTTGATCAGAAGTGAAGAAGCGTGTTACCTTTCCTCTTCGAAGGCCGTTGAGCTTGCCAAAAAAACCGGAGCGCGCCTTCATATTTACCATCTTTCAACGGCGAAGGAAACGGCTTTGTTCCAAAATGATATTCCGCTGAAAGACAAGAAAATAACTGCAGAAGTATGTGTTCATCATCTGCATTTCACCAATGACGATTATGAAACAAAAGGCGCTTTAATAAAGTGGAATCCGGCGGTGAAAACCGAAAAGGATAAAAACGGACTCTGGGAAGCGCTATTGGACGACAGAATTGATATCGTTGCAACCGATCACGCTCCGCACACTCTGGAAGAAAAGGATAATGTATATACCAAATGTCCTTCCGGAGCGCCTTTGGTGCAGCATTCTCTGGTTGCGATGCTTGAATATTTCAAAAAAGGAAAGATTTCTCTGGAGAAAATTGTTGAAAAAATGTGTCACAATCCGGCCATTCTGTTTGAAATTGAGAAGCGTGGATTTATCCGTGAAGGGTACAAAGCGGATCTGGTTTTGGTGGATTTGGATGCTGACTGGACTATTTCCAAAGAAAATGTTCTGTACCAATGTGACTGGAGTCCGCTTGAAGGTGCAAACTTTCATTCAGAAGTGACGCATACTTTCGTTAACGGCAATCTGGCTTTCGAAAACGGGAAAATCGCTGAGCAGAAACATGGTGAACGGCTGCTGTACGACAGATAATCTCTGACAGATTAATTTTATTTTAAACTGATTTATTGAAGAAACTGCTTTATTTTCTTTTGCTGATTATCTTTCTGCTCGATCTGTTTTTCGTGTGGAACGGAGAGAATGAGCCAAGATTTTTCACTAAAACACTTCTGCTTCCGCTTCTTGTAATTATTTATGTGGTTGAATCAAAGCGACTTAGCTCTTCACCTTTGCAAATCAACAAATTATTCCTCACAGGACTTATTCTGAGTTTTTTCGGCGATCTGTTCCTGCTTTTCGATTGGGGATTTTTGCCAGGTTTGGGAAGTTTTCTGATGGCGCATGTGCTGTATATTATTACTTTCTTTAAATTCAAAAAGAAAAATCCTTCCGTTCTTATTACTGCCGGAATTTCAGTGTATCTTTTTGGATTGCTGTTTTTTCTGTTTCCTCATCTGAACGAAATGAAAATTCCTGTCATCATCTACGGAACCGTTATTTCTGCAATGCTTTGGTTTGGAGTCAGAACGCGTTCAAAGCTTCTAATTTTGGGTGCGCTGCTGTTTGTAATTTCAGACACGCTGCTGGCGTTTAACATTTTTGTAAACCAGAATGCTATACTGAGTTTACTTGTGATGATTACTTACGTTTTCGCTCAGTATATGCTCGTAAAAGGAATGCTGAAAAAAACTTAAGATTCCTTGAAACAAATCCGTAAATTTCACGTCTAATAAAAATATCAAATAAAAAAAATATATGTTAAGAAGAAAGATTTTAATGCTTTCCGCAGCTGCGTTTATGTTTCTGGCTCAGGCGCAGGATTATCAGTGGAAAGAAGCAAAAAGTGGCGATTACACCTACAAATATGTAACAAACGATCCAACTCAGGCCAGATTTTACCAGCTAGATAACGGTTTGACAGTAATTTTAAGCCCGACAAAGAAAGATCCGAGAATTCAGGCCTACGTTGCCACAAAAGCCGGAAGCAAAACCGATCCGGCAACCAATACCGGCCTCGCACATTACCTTGAGCACATGCTTTTTAAAGGTACAGACAAATACGGTTCTCTGGACTGGCCAAAAGAAAAAGCAGAGCTGAATAAGATTGATGCGCTTTACGAACAGTACAACAAAACCAAAGACGAAACCAAAAGAAAAGCGATTTACCATAAAATAGACAGTATTTCCGGAGTTGCCTCAAAATATGCAATTGCAAACGAATACGACAAAATGATGTCTGCAATGGGCGCGCAGGGAACCAACGCGTGGACAAGTTTCGAGGAAACTGTTTACACAGACGATGTTCCGGCAAGCTCACTGGATAAATATCTGGCAGTTCAGTCTGAACGTTTCCGCAATCCGCAACTGAGGATTTTCCACACAGAACTGGAAGCGGTTTACGAAGAGAAAAACAGAAGCTTAGACAGCGACGGAAGCAAAGTTTTCGAAACGCTTTTTTCCAATGTTTTTCAAAACCATAATTACGGACAGCAAACTACCATCGGAACTGTAGAGCATCTTAAAAACCCTTCACTGGTAGAAATCCGCAAGTATTTTGATACCTACTACGTTCCGAACAATATGGGTGTGATTATGTCGGGAGATTTCAATCCGGATGAAACGATTGCGAAAATCGACAGGGCATTCGCTTACATGCAGAAAAAGCCCGTTCCGAAATATACTTTCAAGCCGGAAGCACCAATTACTGCCCCAATTATCAAGGAAGTGGTTGGCCCTGATGCCGAAAGTATCGCCATAGGTTACAGACTGCCCGGCAATAAAGATAAAGATGTTCTTCTCGCAGATCTGGTTGGAGCTATTCTTACAAACGGAAAAGCCGGATTACTTGATCTTAATCTTGTAAAAAAACAGAAACTGCTTAGAGCAAGCGCATTTACTTATACGCTTCAGGATTACGGAATCCTTTGGCTGAATGCCGCGCCGACAAGCGGACAGACTCTGGAAGAAGTTCAGAGCTTGGTTCTGAATGAAATTGAAAATCTGAAAAAAGGAAACTTTGATGCAGATTTGCTTCCTTCAATTGTGAACAACATCAAAAAACAGAAAATAAAGGAAACTGAAAAATATTCCGACCGCGCTTCTTTACTTCAGAATGCATTCAATGCTGAGCTGGACTGGAAAGATCAGGTAGCATACGTTAACGATCTGTCCAAAATCAAGAAAGAAGATGTGGTTGCGTTTGCCAACAAGTATTTTGCCAACAATTACGTAGCGGTTCTCAAAAGAAAGGGTGAAAATCCAAATAAAACGAAAATCGAAAAACCTGCCATCACGCCTGTGGAAACCAACGCCGACAAGCAGTCTGCCTTCGTGAGAATGGTAGATGAAATGCCGTCAACGCCTTCGCAGCCTGTGTTTCTTAATTTTGATAAAGATATTCAGAAATCGAAAATCGGCAAAGCGGAAGTTCTGTATGTTCCGAACACTGAAAACGAACTGTACAGACTTCGTTACCGTTACAAAATAGGTTCCGGAAACGATATGAAACAGAGCTTGGCTTCACAGTACCTTCAGTTTTTGGGAACTGACAAAAAATCTTCAGAGCAGATCTCGAAGGAATTCTACAAAATTGCATCAAGCTTCAATGTTTCGACAGGTGAAGAATATACTACAGTAACCATTGAAGGTCTTCAGGAAAACTTCGATCAGGCAGTAAAACTGTACGAAGATCTGGTTCTGAATGTAAAACCTGATAATCAAGCCCTTGCAGCGCTTAAAGCACGAATTGCAAAAGGAAGAAAAGATGCCAAAGCTAATAAAGGCGCAATTATGCAGGGTTTAACCAACTACGCCATCTACGGTCCGAAAAACAAATTCAACAATACACTCACCGATGCGGAGATAGAAGCTGTTACAGCACAGGAACTGATAGACAGAATTAAAAATCTGAACAGTTACGAGCAGACCGTTATTTACTATGGTCCGGAAACGTTAAAGAATCTCACTTCAAAACTGGCAGCGCTTCACCGTATTCCTGCTGATTTTGCAAAACCAAGTCCGCTGAAACTGTTCGCACAGGTGCCTCAAAACAAAACTCAGGTTCTTTTTACCGATTATGATATGGTTCAGGCCGAAACAAGGTGGATCCGCAACACAGAGAAATACGATCCTGCTAAAACACCGATGGTTTCCGTTTTCAATAACTACTTTGGCGGTGGAATGGGTTCAATTGTTTTTCAGACCATCCGGGAAAGTAAAGCGTTGGCGTACAGTACTTTCGGTTACTATGTTCAGCCGCAGAAGAAAACCGACGATTATTACATGATGAGTTATGTAGGCAGTCAGGCCGATAAATTCAACGAAGCAGTAGGCGCAATGAACGAGCTTCTTACCAAAATGCCTGAGCTTCCGGCAAATCTGGAACTGGCAAAAGGCCAGGTGAAGAAAGATATTCAAACCGAAAGAATTACGCAGGATGATATTATTTACACGTATCTCGCAGCGCAGCAGCTGGGCGTAAAAGATGATCTTAGAAAACAGGTCTATACTGCAGTGGACAAGATTTCAATGGCGGACGTGAAGAAATTCCATCAGACCCATTTTTCCGGAAAACCTTATACTTACGCACTCGTGGCGTCCGAGGATAAGGTGAATATGGAAGATCTGAAGAAAATTGGTGAAGTAAAGAAAATCTCTCTGGAAGAGCTTTTCGGTTACTAACCGGACATAATTTATATAAAACTCCTTCACAATGTGAGGGAGTTTTTTTTATCGGAACTTTAGCAGATAGGTTCACCGTTTTTGCAGTCTTGCTTAAATTCTTAATTTTACTGAAAACATAATCCTATGAATGGTGATCTGCTCATTTATGATGTCCAGACTGGCGATACACTCGCATCTATCGGTGAAAAAATCGGTTGCTCCGGAGATGAAATACGGAATTTTCATAACCGACACTGTCAGGAGGCAGGTTTACTTTGGATCAGCAGTTTAGTTGGTATTTCGAGAATTGTAATTCCGGCCAGATTTGAGAATCCGGAGGAAACTAGGAAACTCATCAAAAAATTGCTGCCTTCAGAGCCGTATTCCGGAAATTTCCTCGCAGAAACTTATAAAGTAACGGAAACACTTAAGCAGTCAGGTGAGAAAACTGCAGCGATTTCCTATAAAACCGACATTAAATTCAGAGAAAATCCACAGAAAGGTTGGATTGCGGACATTAGAAACTTTGAACATAAAAAAGACGGACAAAAGGTTGATGATAAAATGGGCGGGCTTGCTCTTGCCGCAATGGAAGCTGTTTCTCCGCTCAGCCTTACGGTTTCAGAAACAGGAAGTCTTCTTGGGTTTGAAAACCTGAAGCTTATTCAGGAAAAATTCAAAGCAGGAAGAACGGAAATTGAAGATTTTTACGTTGGTGAAACGGCCGCCGCTTATCTGGACAGATTCTCTGAAAACATTCAAGCAGAAGATTATTTTTTCCGGCAGATTTCTACTGCGATGCCGTATTACCTGCTTTTTCCCGAAATCGGTCTGTTTAAGAAAACCGAAAGTTTCCAGCGGAAATTTCATGTGTACCGTAACTCCTTTCCGGTGAACTGTGGTTTTACTGTTACTCATAATTTTGCTGATGATGATAGCGTAACCACTGTTTTTGATGGAAAAATTAAGGAAAGCTGCAGTCTGCTGGAAGTTCTGCGCGGCGTACGCTTTGATCCCGAACCGGAAGAACTTCTTGACGGCGATGTAAAAATTACTTACGAAACATCGAAAAAAACGAAGAAACTTTTGCGTGCAGATCTCGAAATTACGCTTCGGTTTGAAGGCGAAGTGTACTTTGAACATTTTTTAAACCTTGAAGAGTAAAATGGTTTTCCAATAAGATAGAACCTTTGTATCCGGTGCAAATCGCCATTCGGTACATAAAATCTGTCACCAGATAACATGAAATATTCAGTAACTTTAAGCCATTCAACTTATAAAATTAATTAGATGTTATACACAGAAGGAATGCTGCGTGAAGGCGCACTGAAAGACAAAGTAGCTGTAGTTACAGGCGGCGGGAGCGGACTTGGAAAAGCCATGACGAAATATTTTCTGCAGCTGGGTGCAAAAGTTGTGATTACCTCCAGAAACCTTGAAAAACTCCAGAATACAGCCCAGGAGCTTGAAGCAGAAACTGGCGGAAAGGTGCTTTGTGTTTCCTGTGATGTACGCAACTGGGATGAGGTGGAAGCCATGAAAGAAGCTGCCGTAAAAGAGTTTGGCAGAATTGATATTCTTCTGAACAATGCTGCCGGAAACTTTATTTCACCTACAGAAAGGTTAACACACTCTGCCTTCGATTCTATTCTGGATATCGTACTGAAAGGAACCAAAAACTGTACACTTTCGGTCGGAAAATACTGGATCGATAATAAAATATCCGGAACAGTACTGAATATCGTAACCACTTATTCGTGGACAGGTTCTGCCTACGTTGTTCCGTCTGCTTGTGCAAAAGCCGGTGTTTTGGCAATGACCAGAAGTCTGGCGGTGGAATGGGCAAAGTACAACATCCGTTTCAATGCAATTGCTCCCGGACCGTTTCCTACAAAAGGCGCGTGGGAAAGACTGCTGCCTGGAGATTTGGCTGAAAAATTCGATATGAGAAAAAAAGTGCCTTTACGCAGGGTTGGCGAACATCAGGAACTCGCAAACCTGGCTGCTTATCTTGTGTCTGATTATTCTGCTTATATGAACGGCGAAGTGGTAACTATTGACGGTGGTGAATGGCTTCAGGGCGCAGGCGAATTCAACATGCTGGAACAGATTCCGCAGGAAATGTGGGATATGTTTGAGGCAATGATAAAGGCGAAGAAATCCAACTAAAAAATAAAATAAGAAAACGGACTTTGGTTCGTTTTTTTTTATGGAATGAACTGTAACTTTCACGATTTCATGGTTACTAATACTTAAAATTCAATCTAATGAAGCTTAATTTTTCTAAAATTATCACCGCAGTTCTCACCGTGGTTTCGCTGTCCGTTTTTTCGCAGGATAAGCCGAAATATGATTACAATGAGGCTTTCAATCCTTTTTTCTATAAAAACAATGGTACAGAAACCCGTTCTGCAAGCGGTAAACCGGGACACAATTACTGGCAGAACCGTGCAGACTATGTTCTGAATGCCACTCTGAACGAAACAAAAAAAGAAATAACAGGAAGTGCCGAAATCACTTATACCAATAATTCTTTTGATGACCTTGATTTCCTGTGGATACAGCTGGATCAGAATCTGTTTAAAAAGGATTCGCGCGGGAATGCGGTTGTGCCGGTGTCGGGAAGCCGGAACGGCGCGCACGGGCAGGTATTCGACGGCGGTTATACGATAAAAGCAGTGGAAATTCTTTCAGCCAATGGCAAAAATCTGAAAGTAGCACCGAAGTATAGTGTCACCGATTCAAGAATGCAGATCGATCTTCCTCAGGAACTCAAAGCCAAAGGCGGAACCGTGAAATTCAGAATCGATTACTCATTTATTTCTCCGGATTACGGATCGGACCGCATGGGTGTTGAAGAAACCAAAAACGGCAAAATTTTCACAATGGCCCAATGGTTTCCGAGAATGGCCGTTTATGATGATATTATGGGCTGGAATACGCTTCCCTATCTTGGAGCGGGCGAATTTTATCTTGAATATGGGGATATTACAGCCAGCATTACCGTTCCGGCCAACCATTATGTCGTGGCTTCCGGTGAGTTGCTGAATGCTAAAGACGTGTATTCTGCTGATGAGAACAGAAAATGGGATCAGGCAAGAAATTCCGAAAAAACAGTGGTCATCCGGTCCGCAGCTGAGGTCAATTCTGCTGTAAAAACCGCAAATGCTACGAAAACATGGAAATTCCGCATAGAAAATACAAGAGATTTCGCATGGGCATCGTCACCGGCTTTTATTCTGGACGCTGCGAGGATTAATTTGCCAAGCGGAAAAAAATCACTGGCAATTTCGGCATATCCCGTAGAAAGCGATGGGCAGGAAGCATGGGGAAGATCTACCGAATATACCAAAACTTCTATCGAACATTATTCGGAAAAATGGTATGAATATCCTTATCCTACTGCGATAAATGTAGCAGGAAACGAAGGCGGAATGGAGTATCCGGGAATTGTTTTCTGCCACATGGATTCTAAAGGATATAGTCTTTGGGGCGTTACCGACCATGAATTCGGGCATATTTGGTTTCCGATGATCGTGGGTTCCAATGAACGGCTTCATGCGTGGATGGATGAAGGTTTTAATACTTTCATAAATTCTATTTCCGAGAAGAACTTTAATAACGGAGAATATTATCAGCCAAAAACAGCGCAGAGCATGGCTTTTTTCTATAATAATGAGTCCATGGAACCGGTGATGACTGCGCCGGATAACATGAAGGAAATGAATCTTGGTTTTCTTGCCTATTACAAACCTGGCGCAGGTCTTACCATGCTTCGTGAAAATATTCTGGGTGAAGAAAGATTTGATAAAGCCTTTCGCGAATACATTAAAAGATGGGCGTTTAAGCATCCCACGCCCGATGATTTTTTCCGCACAATGGAGAATGTTTCCGGTGAAGATCTGAGTTATTTCTGGCGCGGCTGGTTCCTGAATAAATGGAAAATTGACCAGGCGGTTACCAGCGTGAAATATAAAAACAACAATTATAAAAAAGGCAGTATTCTGAAAATTGAAAATATCGGACAGCTTCCGATGCCCGTAAACGGTGAAATCACGTTCAAAGATGGCTCAAGACAGAGTTTTACACTTCCGGTTGAGGTCTGGAAGAGAAACACACAGTGGACTTTCGAATTGCCGACAGACAAAGAGATTACGTCGGTAAGACTGGATCCGAAAGGGAATTATCCTGACGCCGATCTTACAAACAATACCTTCAGATTTACATCTGCCAGTGCCGAAAGTGAGGATCTGAAGCTGTATGCGGGAACTTTTGCAAGTACACAGCTTCCGATGAAGATTACCACGACGGTACAGGACGGAAACTTGATGGCGCAGGCGAGCGGGCAGGAGGCTTTCCCTTTGCAGTATGAAGGTGACGGTAAGTTTGTTTTTGAAATTGCCGATATCCAGCTTGTATTTGATAAAGATAAGAAAGGGTTTAACCTTCTTCAGAGCGGTCAGACTTTTAAATTTACAAAAGAGTAGTTATAACGCTGAAATACGATCATTAGAAACTTCCTCCGGCTTTGGGTGAAGTTTTTTTTTATAATATCTTTTTTCCTTTAATCGTAGAACTACTACAAAATTTGAGAAAAGTTTTAATTTTTTTTTGTTTGATTTTATGTGTGGATATCTTTGGGATAGTAAATCAATAACAATTAAAAAGCAATAAGTTATGGCAGCAAATTCAAGAGGCCAGCTGAAGTTCAACGGCGGCGAGGCGCAGAAGATTTTAAAACTGAATTACAGTGTATCGAGAAATACGGATGTATCGGGCAGAGTAGCCTCGGATCCTTCGAATGCACTGATCAAAGTAACGATTGAGGCTACAGAAAGCTCTGAAGTTCTGGAAACGCTTTTGAACGGTAAGTATAAGCCGACCAAAGGAGAGATTCTGTTCAACAAGTCACACGAGGAAGGAACTTTAATTACTTTGAAGTGGGAGAACGGATATGTAATTCATCACGAAGTGGATTATGATGCCCTGAACGATGACAACATGCTGGTAAGCTTCATCATCAGTGCAGAGCAGATTGATTACGGTAACGCGAACTTCTTTGGGGAGTGGCCTATGGGCGACAAATAGTAGCTTAAAAGCATTGCATTTTTCATCAGATTCTGGTGTCCGGGCAAGCCTTTGGACATCAGAATTTTCGTCGTATTATGGGTTTTCGGGTTTCAAAGTCTCCATCGGATGTCTGAAATCTGAAATCTAGTCAAAAAAAATAATTAAATTTAACTCATCACAATTCCAAAAACACAAAAGATATGGCTTCAGTAACGAAAAACGGCAGGAGTGGCTTTAAGCCGCAGAACAATGCGGAGGGAATAAGAGAGAACCATCTTTTTGGCATCAACAGGCTGGTTAAGCTCAGTGTAGTGATAGAGGGAAAGATTGTTTCCCATTACAGGCATTTTAGCTTAACGCAGAAGGCGGGCGGTCATCACCGTTTTGAGATGATTCTGGCTCATGATGCGCTGGGAAACCGTGAGAACCACAATCTGGAATCTTCCAATTCATTTTTAGGCAAGAGAATCACGGTGGTGATTAAGTATAAGGATATTCAGAACAGTCCGGAAAGAAGTTTTGTAGGAGTTATTACAGAAGTAGGCTACCTTCAGGAACAGGGAAGTTTGGGCAATATTGTGCTTACAGGCTACAGTCCGACCATTCTTCTGGACGGAGCGCCGCATACCCAGAGCTTCGGAGGCTCAGAGCCGACCACCATCGGTACCATTGCCGACAAAGTTATCAAGGAAGGGCTGGGAAGCAGCAGGTTTGATGTGAGAGTGGATGCGAATGATTATTCTGAAATACCGTTCAGTGCGCAGTACAACGAAACCCATTACAATTATCTGGCAAGAATGGCAGAAGCGTACGGTGAGCAGTTTTACTATGACGGTGAAGTGCTGCACTTCGGAAAACTTCCTGCTCAGAACCAGCCAATTAAATTGGTGTACGGCAGCAATGTAAGCGATGTAAAAATTGCGCTGAAGGCAGTTCATACCAAGCCTCAGTTTTACGGATACAACTCCTCGCAGCACAGCAGACTGACTTCGGGCGATACACCGGTAAAACACAAGGGAGAACTGGCCAAGACCGCATACAGCCACAACGATACTATTTACAAAACTCCGGCACTGCAGGTAGCACCCATCAAGGCACAGACCGATCAGGATGTGGTACACTCTCAGGAGAGCGCATCAGGAAGTGCGGGTGTTGAAGTCTTTACGGTAACAGGAAATACAACAGTTCCTTTTCTGCATCCGGGCTGTGTTGCGGATCTTCAGATGCGCAAGCAGGATACGAATGAAACAGCGTACTTCACAAAGGTAATGATTACGGAAGTGGAATATGATATTGACACCAAAGGACATTATACCGGTAAGTTCAAAGCCATTGCGAGTGACACGGGTTTTATGCCGAAGCCGGAATTCCAGACCCCAACAGCGCAGCCACAGATTGCCAC
>JAEXBA010000009.1 GCA_023457935.1 Bacteroidota bacterium
ATGATTCCGGCGATTCCGCACATAGGCTAGAGATTATTTTTTAATGCAAAGTAACGATACCTTGTCTTTAATAGTTCTGGATTAAAAAGAACAAGCATTATAAAACTAAGGTATTTTTTGATACCCGTTTTAGCCGCGATGGCCGACGAAAGGTATTTTAATTTGAAATATTTTAAACTTTCCGAAGGAAAATTGTTTTGTTTTTGACCCCAGACCAACAATGATTTATAAAGTTTAGAATTATGATAGAAGAAATTTCTTGAATTATTCTGCAGAGACATTATCGAATTTGAATCGTGGGCAGTACGTATTGCGACGCCCTGATCAATTATTCCTGATTTTAAATACGTATGATATGAAAGCCGGATAATAAACTCCTTATCCTCCATAAGGGATAGGTTTTCGTTGATCTGAAGTTTGTTTTTTTCGAGTGATTTTTTTTTAATGGTAAGTGCAATCAAAGAAAAGAAAGACCCGAATCTGTTAGGTTCCTGAATGAGGTTGAAAAAAATTTCTTTTCCTTCTGCGCGAAACTGTACTGTGCAAAGCGTATTTTCTCCGAATTTTTTTATGTAATTATGTTTTCCGTTTTCTCCGATAAATTCCGCATCAATAGCTCCAAAGACACCATCAATTTTCTGGTCTTTGAAAATTTCCCGCTCTGCATCAAATCGGTTGGGGAGCCAATAATCATCAGCATCTAAAAAAGTGATGAACTCCTGCGTAGCGTTTTCTATACCTAAATTTCGGGAGGCAGAAACTCCGCGGTTTTCATGATCGGGATGGGTGATCACCTTTACAATCTCATATTTCTCTGCTAATTTTTGACAAATGACAAACGAATTGTCTTTGGAACCGTCTTCTACCAGCAGTATTTCTTTCACTTCCGGAAACTGAAGCACCGATTCCACAGCTTTTTCTATAAAAGCTGCCGCATTGTAAACCGGTATAATTGCTGTGATGGTCATTTAATGATTTTATTTAAAATAAGATAGGTTTTTGGAAGAGCCAGAATTTTCTTATAAAGCCGTAAATGCAGATATACTTTAAATAAGCTAAATCCGAGAGGTGTATTATCATGATAATTGTAGTAAATCTGTTGATCTACTATTTTTAGCAAGGATTCTTTTGTAAGATTATTATAGTGATTGTTTATTAAGTATTTTTCAAAAGCAATTTTGGCTGCTCTTTTTTTTGCAATGTTATCCTGTCGGCCGGAAATATTTATCTTACTCACGCGTACTAAAACGTTTGCAGTATTAATGAAAAAAATAGGCTTGTCCTCACTGAATTCAAATACTGCAATGTCATCGGCCGCCCAAGCTAGTGGGAAATCCTTGAACTTTATTTTTTCCAGTTGAGATTTTCGGAAAATATGTTCTGAAAGACTTGATCGATCTCCGTTTATAAGTTTGAAACCTAAATGTTCTGCTCGATCAATCACTTTTGGATAACTTGTAAATGTATTCAGAGGGTTCCCGTCTTCATCAATCCAACGTTGTGAGAATTTAATGACGTTATTTTTGTTCTGCTCAATTTCCGGCAGATTTTTATAAAACTCCGCTACAAAATTATCGCTAATAATATCGTCATCGCCTAAAATATGGAACCAGTCAGTACTATGACAATCCTGGATACATCTTTCCCACTGTTTTACGAGATTTTGAGAGCCGAAATTTTCGGTGTATTCTTTATAAGTAAACTCTGTTGTTTTCAGCGTTTCTTTAATCAGGATTTCTGGATTTTCGGGGCTTGCATCATTTCCGATGAAAAGGCTGAAATCTTTGCATGTCTGATTCTCCACAGACTCCAATGTTTCTTTGAAGAAAGAAATTTTATAATATGGAATAATGATGGTTAGTTTAAACATAAGCAGATTTTATGCTTTCGCTGAATTTCTGTTCATAATATTTTTTATGCTTAAAATAGCGGTAATAGGATTTTAAGAGACGGATATAATCCGACAACATTATTCTACCCCGAGGAATGAATCTTATTGTCTTGAAAACGTTCACTAAATTAATCCCAAAATAGCGGAAGTAAATGTTCAGAAAACCTTCAAAACATTCTATTTCAATCTCTCTGCTGTAAACATTCTGGAAGGAGCTCCCCGATTTTTTACGCACTAAAATATTTGCTTCAGTAAAATCTTTATCCGGACTGCCTTCTGAAAAATGCTCGATAAGAATATCATTAATTACATAATTCTTATATTTTTCTACGAAGCGTAAACTGAGGTCGATGTCATACGCATGAAAACCCGGGATTTTTTCATCAAATTTAAAATTATTGAATTTTACTTTTTTCACCGCGAGAAACACGCCGTCCAGAGCATATACGCTATGCTTAATTTGGTTCGTAAAATTGATGAGTTCGGGTTGGCTGCGGTTTTTACTGTTTTGCAGAAGATGCAGATAAGAATGTCCCTTAATAAACCATCCGCTTGGCGCCGTGGGCACATAATCTGAACCGGCAACTCCTACGATACCAGTTTCAGGATCCTCCAGATGATTAATTAATTTTTCGCCCCAGTTTTGGGTGTGGAAAAGGATATCTTCATGAATGAAAAGAAGATTTTTAAATTTTGCCTGCGTTGCCCCGGTGTTATAAGCTCTGCAAATTCCCATCAGACCTGGATTATCGATTTTTATGATTTCATATGGAACGCCAACCGTTTCTGCAATGTTTTTTTCCAGTGCAAAATAGTATTTCGGTTGATATGAGGAGATAATGATGGAGATCATTTGGAGAATATTGTAATCATTCTGAACAGACCCTTCGTCAATATGTTCTTGTGTATTTGGGTCAACAATAGTTGGTGTTTTGTAGAAATTGACAGGTTTTCTTTTTGCAATTTATTTGCCTTCTTCACAACGTCAATATAGTTTCCATATTGCTTTATGTAAAGTTCCTTGTGTTTTTCGAAAACTAAACTTTTTATTTTATTTTTCTTTTGGGTAGATTGATTGTATTCTGTATCCCTAGATATCTCTTTTCGGCGATAATTGAAACCCAGGTAATCTAGTTGAAGAACTTTTTTGTTTGAATTTTTCAGCAGATTGATCCAAAATTCCCAATCCTCCATCCCATCATAAAATTTAGCATCATATCCGCCAATTTTTTGCCAGTTTTCTTTTTGGAAAAAGGCAGCATTGAAAATTTGGTTATCTAATAGAAGTTGGTCAAAACTGAAAGCAGGCAGTCTGAACTCCTCGTTTACTATTCCAAAAAATACTGCTTTACAATAAATAATGTCATAGTTTTCCGGAAATTTCTCTGATGCTAATTGCAAGTATTTTGGATTGATCAAATCGTCGGCATCTAAAGGTAAAATCCAAGTTCCGCTTGCTTTTTCAATACCGAAATTCCTTGCGCATGCAACGCCACCGTTTTCTTTTACAAAATATTTAAAGCGAACATCGTTCTCCAACCATTGCTTCACAACATCATCTGTATTGTCGGTGCTTCCATCATTCACAATAATACATTCCCAGTTTTCGTAGGTTTGATCAAACACTGACTGCAGGCACTCGTCTAAATACTGCGCTTGGTTGTAGCAGGGTACTATGATGGAGATTGGCGGATTCATTTCTTGCAATATAGGTGATAATAAAGCTTGGGTAACAAGAATATTTTTTTGTATTCGCCTAGTTTAAGGTAAATTTTAAATAGATTAATTCTCAAATCGGCAGGTGAATTTTGGAAGGCATATTTGATTTGATTCTGTATTTTGCTTACAATATAAAATTTTGGAATCACTTTATAATATCTCGTAATAAAAAACTCTTCAAGATAATGCATTGCAATTTCTTTTTGAATAGAATTGTCACTTCTTCCCGAAATATTTTCATTACTAATGCGTATTTCTACAGAAGCCTTAGGAATAAAGATAATCGACTTGCTTTCAGAAAATTCCAAGATAGCAATATCGTCTGAACCCCATGCAAGAAGAAGCTCTTTAAATTTATATTTTTGATAAGATATGGTTCTAAAAATATGTTCCGAAAGACTGGATCTGCCCCCATTAATAAACTTATTCTCCCAATTTTCAATCGGACTGAGGGTTTTCGGATAATTTGAATAGGAATTAATTGGGGCTCCTGTGTCATCTATCCATCTTTGAGAGTACTTTACAACATTTGATTTTTCACTGTCAATCAATTCGATATTATTATAAAACTCCTCCACGAAATTCTCCGAAATCACATCATCATCACCCAAAATCTGGAACCATTCTTCCTTTACATTTTCGAGTATCCGTTCCCACTGCAAGGCCAGATTTTTGCCGCCCAAATTTTCCTTATAATCGTAGTAATAATAATTGCGCTGCGGGAAATATTTTTGGATGAGCTGCAGCGGATCGTTCGGGCTGGCATCATTCCCGATGTACAGCGTAAAGCGTTTGTCGGTTTGTGAGGCAACAGATTTCAGTGTTTCTTCGAAGAAATCTATTTTATAATAAGGGATGACGATAGCTAACATTAAAGTAGATTGGTGAATTCCTCAAAAGTGATCAAATTTAAACTTTCTTTTCTGTTTTCAGCAAGAACCTGATACTCAAAAAATTCATTTAATACAGTGGTAGCAGGACCCAAATTAACCTTCTTTGAAATAATTCCAACACCCCAGTCTGTATCAATACAACAACTGTACAGATCTGTTCTTTTTCTGGTTTTAAAAAATGCTTTCCACGTGGTGCCATTCCAAAATCCTTGAGAAGGAGACAGCCTATAATAGTAGTTTTCAGTCGCATGGAATTCTGTGGGTGGATTGCAGTCGTGCATGATGATAAATCCGTCTTCTTCTAGAAACTCCAGAGAATTGTTAATGTCTTTTTCAACCTGGTCGGCTAAGTGCGAGCCGTCGATAAATATCGCATCGAATTTAATTTCAGGATTTAGGAAATTTCCCTTTCGCAAACCGTCAAAAAATTCGTCACTGGTCATTTTGAAATCTACGTTGTTAATTTCAGATTCGTAACCGGGATCTACACTGTATTTATTGCTGGCTTTGATAAGATCGAAATTTTCGTGTGTATGGCGAACACCAATTTCCAGATAATTGGTTTTTTTTGTAAATTTTTGAAGGATAAAATTAATGATATCTGACCTTAGTGGTGTTTTGTTAATTTCGACATGGGTTAACTGTTCTGTATCTGCATGAAATTTATTCGTTAGATATTCGTCAGCCAAGGCTATTTTTTTTAATTCAGATTCGTGCAGTACGACTTGGTCGTTTTTAATTAATTGTATTTTCATATTATTTCCATTCAAATTTTCCAAAAACGACACCGTGATGATACCCGCCGTGAATGACAAATTGAGAACCCGTATCAATCACATCAAAATGACAGACATTTTCTAACTCGTCATACCTTAACAGCTGCGGAATATGGATAAATGCAGTAATGTTGTACGATCCGGCAGATAAAAATCTGGGTTCTATTATGAGATGATATTTATCTTTATTGGTTTGTAATACTACTTCCGCGGAAAAAACTCTGTTCTGAAGCGCGTCCTGTACGGTTACAAATATATTGGCTTTTTCAATCTTTTTTTTATTTAAGATTTCAAAGCTGATAATGATTTCGTCATCGTAATCAAAGGAAGATTCAGGTTTTTCATTTTGGTCAAGGATTGATATTTTTTTAAAAAAGACCTCTTCATTACGGTCTTCCTCAGCATGAAAGACTGAGCTTCCTTTATCCGAGTCTTTTAAGTAAAGGTCCGTAATTTTTTTAATGTTCCCCTGATTTAAAATTTCACCGTTTTTAAGATAAATTCCGGATCTGCACAGTTGGGAAACTGCTGTCATATTATGACTCACAAACAGCACCGTTCTTCCTTCACCTTTGCTTACATCGCCCATTTTGCCAAGGCATTTTTTTTGGAATTCGGCATCGCCGACCGCTAAAACTTCATCTACAATGAGGATTTCGGATTCCAAATGTGCGGCAACGGCAAAAGCCAGACGGACGTACATTCCGGAAGAATATCTCTTCACGGGGGTGTCAATATATCTTTCAACGCCGGAAAAGTCTACAATTTCATCAAATTTCCGGGTGATTTCTTTACGGGTCATTCCGAGGATTGCGCCGTTCAAATAGATGTTTTCGCGGCCGGTCATTTCGGGGTGGAAGCCGGTTCCCACTTCCAGAAGTGAGGCAATACGGCCGTTGGTGTAAATTTTTCCGGTGGTGGGTTTGGTGACTTTACTTAATAATTTCAGCAGCGTGGATTTTCCCGCACCGTTTCTGCCGATAATTCCTACAGCATCACCCTGTTCGATTTCAAAATTGATATCACGAAGCGACCAGACGTAATCGCTTTCTCCTTTTGTGGTACGGTCGTTGGATTCCCCAATTTTCATGTAGGGGTCTTCTTTTCCGCGGATTTGATGCCAGAAACGGTTCAGGTCATGGGAAAGTGTCCCGGTTCCAACTTGGCCCAGACGATACTGTTTTGATATATTTTCTGCTTTTAATGCGAGCATTCTAAAATTTGTTCAAATTATTCAAAATTGTGTGATGCTGTTCTAAAATGTAATTCATCATCATTTATCCACCATAATATTACACCGTGTCCATGAATCCCTTTTCCACCTTGTTGAAAATCAGCGTTCCAACAGCAAGTATTATGAGGATAATAACCGAGCTTATTACCAGAAGAAGTGGAGAAAAATCTCCCGAACCCAGCCATCCGTATTTAAAACACTCAAAAATTCCGGTAAGAGGATTGTAAACTGCAAGTTTCTTCCAAACTCCAGAAAGTACGGACAAAGGATAAATTACGGGCGTCGCATACATCAGCAAGCTGACTCCAAAATTCAGAAGCATCTGGAGATCACGGTATTTAGTGGTGAGTGACGAGAAAATCATGCCCGTTCCCAAAGCAAATGCAGCCATTAACAAGATGAGAAGAGGGGTGGCCAATATCCAAATAGTCGGCTGAATTTCTCCTTTCGCCAAATAATAAATCCAGGCGATAAAAAACAGGAGAAACTGTACTCCAAATTTCATGAGGTTAGAGATGACAATAGTGAGCGGCATCACCAAACGGGGAAAATATACCTTCCCGAAAATAGCTGCGTTAGAGGTAAAAACAGATGAGGTTCCCAAAAGACAAGAAGAAAAATAATTCCACAGGGTAATTCCAGACAGGTAAAAAAGAATCTGCGGAATACCGTCTGTAGGAATTTTTGCAATGCCCCCGAAAACTACAAGATAAACCAGTGTTGTAAAAATAGGACTGATAAAAAACCACGCCGGGCCTAGAATGGTCTGTTTAAATCCTGAAACAAAATCACGTTTCACAAACATGTACACCAAATCCTTATAGCGCCAGACTTCACCAAGTTTAAGGTCAAAAAGAGAATGGCTGGATTCTATCGTTTCAGTCCATTTTTGGTCCTGATGATTCATTTGTGCGTAATTTTATCGCAAAAATAAGGATTTATTTGTCAATTAGATCTTTCTTCAGGATCTAATCTGGCCAAAAACACTGAACTCAAAAACAACGGCACATACAGCCTTACTTCATAAAGAATTCCGGTGTAGAAACACATTGCAATATACGGTAAACTCAGTGCGTGAAAAAGCAGGATGTTTTTTGTTGAATTTCTGTCCTTCGAAATGAGTAAAGTGAACGCAAAAAATACTGCCCAAAAAAACATTCCCAGGTAATTCTTGGGTTGAGTGAAGTTTTCGGCAAGCAGATTTCCGTCGTTTGTAGAGAAGGTTTCAGCTGAGAACCGCATTCCGAGATAAACCACAACGAAAGTAATTCCCAAAACAGCAACCGGAAAAACAGTTTCTTTTTTTAAACCGAATTTCGAAAACAGAAGTGTTGCAGCCAATGAAAGCGAAAGCGCAGAAGATTCACGGTTGAATGTTGAAAATGCGATAATCACTGCTAAAATGATGAGGTTTGAAACTGAACTTTTCTCCAAATATTTCAAAAGGAGCCAGAAAAACAGCATCAGGAAAAAATAACTCGAAATATCGTACGGAACAATCACAAACTGCGAAAGTGCAATCGTGAAAATTAGAATTGAAATAATCAAAATCTTTTCTGTATTGGTGGCAATAAAGGCCTTGGTTTCGCTAATCAGCGCCATCATTGCAGCCGTTAAAACCAGAAAGAATGTATTCAGAATGTACAGGGAAATATACATTTGCGGTTCTGAATCCGGATTTAGAAATTTCAGTTTGAAAATGCTGTAATCCAGGTTTAAAGTTCCAAGAAAATCATAAACGGAAATCAGAAAAAAACCGCTGAGTTGCCGGTATCGGTATATTCCCGAGCTGAACTGTTCCTGAAAATCTGCGAAATTCAGAATTTTTGAAGAGTAAATATTGGCAAACCCGAAATAAACAAAACTATTGACTGTAAAAGCCAATAGCATTGCAAAAAAAACTCTTATTATCGGGTTGTTTTCCAATTACTTAACTGTAGATTTCAAATATTCTCCGTAACCGCTTTTTCCGTATTTTTCAGCAGCAGTTAAAAGCTGTTCTTTATTGATAAATCCTTTTTTATAAGCAATTTCTTCGATACATGAAATCTTGAAACCCTGTCTTTTTTCGAGAACTTTTACAAATTCAGATGCTTCGTGCAAAGAATCAAAGGTTCCTGTGTCGAGCCATGCGGTTCCGCGCGACATTACACCGACTTCAAGCTGACCTTTTTCCAGATAAATTTTATTGACATCCGTAATTTCCAGTTCGCCTCTTGGTGAAGGTTTCAGGTTTTTAGCGATTTCTACAACGGAATTGTCATAGAAATACAATCCCGGAACTGCGTAATTCGATTTTGGTTCAGTCGGTTTTTCCTCAATGGAAATGGCTTTCTGGTTTTCATCAAATTCCACCACGCCGTATCTTTCCGGATCGGAAACTTGGTAAGCGAAAACGCAGCCTCCCTGAACATTCGTTTTTGATGCCAAAAGCTGAGGCAATCCGGTTCCATAGAAAATATTGTCGCCCAAAACCAGCGCAACGGAATCGTCACCAATAAATTCTTCGCCCAGAATAAATGCCTGCGCTAATCCGTCCGGACTTGGCTGAACTTTATATTCGAACCGGCAACCGATTTGTGAACCGTCGCCCAAAAGTTTCTGAAAAGCTTCAGAATCGTGTGGTGTTGTAATGATTAAAATCTCACGGATTCCCGCCAAAAGCAAAGTTGAAAGCGGATAATAAATCATCGGCTTGTCGTAAACCGGCATCAGCTGCTTGCTTACAGCGATTGTTAAAGGATAAAGTCTGGTTCCGGAACCTCCGGCTAAAATTATGCCCTTCATTTTGTGAGTTGTTTAGTTGTTTGGTTGTTGAGTGGTTTAGTGCGCGCGACAGCAATCAACATCGTGCTAATTTTTATTTGGTGGCAAAGTCCATTTTTCAGAATTGATAATCATACTCGTAAGTATGGAGAGTATTTCATTATAATTTTCGTTGAGGCCAATGAACGTTTCTTCGTTTATGTAGCCACAGGCAAAAGCGAAATTCAGCCAGTTTTGTGTTTCAGTTGCTTCGCCGTCGGCGTCAGTTAATTTGTTTTCAAACAGTTTCGGATAGCGTCTTTTCCTCCATCCTTCAGCAATGTTTCCGCATACGGAACGGGAGGATCTCCTGATTTGATCTGTAAGAGAGTATTTCTCCTCAGCAGGAAAACTCTTTGTAATATGGAAAATATCCATCGCTGAATCAAATGCTTTTTGATACACAATCAAATCCCTGAATGTTTTCGCAAATGCCATTTTCACTATAGTTCTTACTCACTAAACAACTAAATCACAAAACTACTCAACCACTTATTTATACTGTTCCTGATAATATTTCTGATAATCACCCGAAGTTACATGATCGAGCCATTCTTTGTTTTCAAGGAACCAGTCGATGGTTTTTGAAAGTCCTTCCTCGAAAGTTACACTCGGTTTCCAGCCCAAATCATTTGCGAGTTTTGTTGCATCAATCGCATAACGTTTGTCGTGTCCGGGTCTGTCTTTCACGAAAGTGAT
>JAEXBA010000010.1 GCA_023457935.1 Bacteroidota bacterium
GCGTTCGGACATTCCGGAGAAGATGCCATCGCCAGTTATTTTGAACGAAACGAAGCAGACCTGAAAACCCATTTTAATGAGAAGGAATGGGCGGATTTGGTGAATTTTGAAGGAAACGCGAACGCAATACGCGTTCTCACCCATCAGCAGAACGGCAAGGACGAAGGCGGAACTCAGCTCACCTTCACCACGCTGGCGAGTATTGCAAAATATCCGTCCGAAGCCATTGCAAAGAAAAAAGGAATCATCCACAGAAAGAAATTCGGTTTTTTTCAGAATGAAAAAGAAACATTTCTTGAAATTGCCAAAACGGTGAATATGATTCAGGAAAGTGAACATCCGGTGATTTTCAAAAGACATCCGTTTGTTTGGCTTGTTGAAGCGGCCGACGATATCTGTTACAATATCATTGATATGGAAGATGCTCATCGCCTCGGAATCGTTTCTACTTCCGACTGTGAAAATCTTTTCTTTGATCTGATAAAATCAGAGAATCAGAATACGGAAAGAGTAGAGCAGAAACTGGCCTATCTTACCAATGCCAACGAAAGGATTTCCTATCTGCGGGCAAAAGTAATCAATGCTTTAATCAATAAATCGGTGCGGATTTATCAGGATAATTTTGAAAAAATCGTAAGCGGAGAGCTTAATCAGGCATTGCTGGATATTTATCGGAATGACAATCCAGCGCTTCAGGAAATTGAAAGCTTTTCCGTTGCTGAAATTTACGGTCATAAAGCGGTTGTTGAAATAGAAAACGCCGGTTACAATGTGATGTATGAACTTCTGAATCATTTCATTCCTTCCGTCCTGAAAGCCAAAGATGAAAGAAAATCGTATGATAAAATGGCGCTGAAACTCCTTCCTAAACAGTTTCATTATGAAAACGGAACCGATTATCAGAAGGTTTTGGGTGTCATTGATTTCGTTTCCGGGATGACCGATAATTTTGCTACCGATCTTTACCGTAAAATTAAAGGAATCGATATTGGAATGACGATGTAATTCGTTCGCAGATTCATTAAGTTTTTGTAACTTTTTACAGTATTTTTCTACTAATCAATATAAACTTAAAAACAACTATTATGGGATTTATCGGAGTAATTATTTTTCTGGGACTGGTGATTTTGTTCGCCTCCTTTTTCATTGTAAAGCAGCAGGACGCTGCCATTGTAGAGCGTTTTGGTAAATTCCATTCGGTCCGTCATGCAGGATTTCACCTGAAAATTCCGGTAATAGATCAGATTGCGCGCAGACTGAACCTGCGTATTCAGCAGCTGGACGTTATTATTGACACAAAAACCCTGGATAATGTTTTCGTAAAGATGAAAGTTTCTGTGCAGTATCAGGTTATTAAAGATCAGGTTGCAGATGCTTTTTATAAACTGGAATATCCGGAAGGGCAGATTACCTCTTTCGTTTTTGATGTGGTTCGTGCAGAAGTTCCGAAAATGCGTTTGGATGATGTTTTCGTAAGAAAAGATGACATTGCAATTGCCGTAAAAGGGGAACTTCAGGAAGCGATGAACAGTTATGGTTACGATATTATTAAAGCGCTGGTTACCGATATCGATCCGGATGAACAGGTAAAACATGCGATGAACCGTATTAATGCTGCAGAACGTGAGAAAACCGCGGCAGAATATGAATCTGAAGCACAGCGAATCCGTATTGTTGCCGTGGCAAAGGCAGAAGCAGAATCCAAGAAACTTCAGGGTCAGGGTATTGCAGACCAGAGAAGGGAAATTGCAAAAGGTCTGAAAGAATCTGTTGAAATGCTGAATAACGTGAACATCAATGCTGCAGAAGCTTCGGCGCTGATTGTTGTTACACAGCATTACGATACGCTTCATTCCGTTGGTTCCAATAACAGAAGTAACCTTGTTCTTTTGCCAAATTCACCAACAGCGGCAAGTAATATGCTGAATGATCTTGTGGTTTCCATGGCAGCAACTCAGCAGTTTGCAGATCTGGATAAAAGCAATCTACCGGATCCGCCGAAAAGACACGGACACAGTTAATTTATCATAGTAAAGAAAAGCGGAATTCAATTGAATTCCGCTTTTTTTATGGTTTTATTTCTTCTGAAGCTCTGCGCTTTTTTCCTTGAATCTTAATTTACCGGTCAGAAGTTCAAAGAACATTTTGAAATCGGAAAATAAACTCCATACAGGATGTCTGAAAGTTACAGGTCTGTTTTTCTCGAAAATTGCATGTGAAAGCCACGCAAAACCGTATCCTACAATCGGGATATACCACAGAAATCTCTCTTTACCGGAATAAATAACGTATCCGATCACGAAAAAGATAACACCGGTTCCGATAAAATGAAAAATCCTCGTCCACATTTTGCTGTGTTCGCTGAGGTAAAACCGATAAAATTCTGCAAAACTGCTGATTCTTTGTTCCATGCATCAAATGTAGAAACTCGGAAGCCACATTACTTACAGAATTGTAGCAGTTATCTTACGAAATTCACGCCAAGAAACTATTGAAGGTCGCCGTTCATTTTCTTTTCAAGTTTGCTGTTTTTCATGCCGTAGAGGAAGTAAATCAGCAGTCCGAGCACAAACCAAAGCCCGAACCAGAACCAGTTGTTATGCGTCATTCCGGTAAGAAGATAAAGGCAGGACGAAAGGCCCAAAAGCGGAATCAGCGACAGATTTTTGGTAAATGAAAGGTATACGAGAACAAAGTTAATCAGGATATAAATAAAAACCGATAAGCGGAATTCACCTTCTTCCGGATGGCTCCAGTCCATTATATTCCGGAAAAATTCCGGCTGCCAGAACCAGAAAAACAAAAGACCTCCCAAAAAGAGAACGGGAAAAATATACTTCGAATTGAAATAAGGCATGTGAAAACGGCCTTTCAGCTTTTCCTTCTGAGGCATGAGCAAAATTCCGCCGTTAACAAGTACAAAAGCGAAGATGGTTCCGATACTCGTGAAATCAAGAATGAAAGATTTATCAGTAAAAAGAATCGGTAATCCCACTGCAATTCCCGTGATAATGGTTGCAAAGGCAGGCGTTTTGAATTTTGGATGAATTTCAGAGAACTTTTTCGGCATCAGTCCGTCGCGGCTCATGGCGTACCAAATCCGTGGCTGTCCCATCTGAAAGACCAGTAAAACTGATGTAATTGCGATAATCGCTGTAACGGCAACCACAAATTCCATCCACGGAATATTACCGTTCTGCGGCGCGAAAATAAACGCTAAAGGATCGCCTACACCTTCGAATTTTCGGTAATCTACCATTCCGGTAAGAATCAGCGTAAGACAAATATAAATGACGGTTGAAAGAACCAGCGAAATAATCATTCCGCGCGGAAGATTTTTCTGAGGATTCTTGGTTTCTTCAGAAAGAACACTTAAAGCATCAAACCCGATGTACGCGAAGAAAACTCCGGAAACGGCAGCCATTACACCGGAAAATCCGTTCGGCATAAAACTGTGTGTTCCGCTACTGTCCACCGGCGTCCAGTTGTCTGCATTCATGTACAGTACGCCTACGCCGATAATCAGAAATATAACAGCAATTTTCAGAATAACAAGCAGATTATTGAAGTTCTTGCTTTCCTTCACGCCAATATACACAAGAGCGGTAATCAGGGCATTAATCACAAGCGCAGGAACATCCAGAATAAATTTAATGCCTGCAACAATAGGAGCGGAAGTCCACGCATTCACCAGTTCTTTGTTTTCAGAACCGTTCAGAAAAGCTTTGTGCGCTTCGGGGTAACTTGTTGAAAGATAATCCGGCACATGCATTCCGAGTCTTTCCAGGAACGAAGTGAAATAGTCGCTCCACGAGAACGCAACATAAATATTTCCGAAAGAGTATTCCATGATCAGCGCCCAGCCGATAATCCACGCAATAAGTTCACCGAAACTTGCATAAGCGTAAGTGTAGGCCGAACCGGCAGTGGGAATACGGCTCGCAAATTCTGCATACGACATTGCCGTGAATCCGCACGCCAGACCACAGATAATATACAGGGAAATCACGCCCGGACCGCCGCGGAAAATCGCTTCACCCAAACTGCTGAAACTGCCGGCACCGATAATCGCAGCCAATCCGAAAAAGACAATATCCCAGACGCCGAGAACGCGGTTAAGATGTGTTGAATGATCGTTTTCGCTATAGTGTTTTCTCCTGAAAAGTTGATTCATAATTAATCTAGATTGAAACAAATGTAATGAATTCAGATAAAAACTGTTAAAATGACGTTAAATTTTTGCCCGCCAGCAAGTGCTTTCAAAAAGTACAGGCTTGGTTTTTGCTGTGTTAAACGTGAAGTGTATGATCCTCTTACATTAACAAACTTTAAGTTATCCACATTTCCACATTAACTGCGAACTTGTACAGGCAATAAGAAAATACTATTTTCGTTGATTAAATGTGACTAATTTTTTTAGCCAGAAATTATGAATTCAAAAAAACTAATTGTTGCTTCAGCCGTTTTCTTTTACGGACTTTCCGAAGCACAGCAGTCTGCATATTACAGCAATAAGGAAAATTACCGTTTCGAACTTGCCGAAAACCTTTACCAAACCAAAGTCTACAATGCGGCTCAGTACGAATATGCGCAGCAGTATTTCTATAATGAATCGCTTTCAAGGTCTCGTAAGGAAGCAGCGCAGTTCTTTGACAATGTAATCGGAGTGGTACTTCAGAAGAACCATGCAGAAGAAGGTTTGGCGGCTTTTATGAAAGAGTATCCGAACTCGGCCTACTTTGCACAGGCCAATCTTCCTCTTGCTGATTATTATCTTGCGCAGAAAGATTTCGAAAAAGCACTGGAAACATTGAAGAAAGTAAACCAGTATCAGCTTTCGCGTGAAGAAAATACAGATTATATTCTGAAGCTGGGTTATGCGAAATTCATGACCGGCGACCGCAGAGGCGCTATTGAAGCGCTTGAGGAAGCTTATCAGAACGGCGATCCTGCTGCAAAAGGTGATGTGGCTTATATGCTGGGACACCTTTATTATGCAGAAAAGCAGAATGACCAGGCTTTCCAGTATTTTGATTCTATAAAGGACGATACAAAATATGCGCAGCTTGTGCGTCCGTATTACGTTCAGCTGTTTTTTAACGATAAAGATTACGACAGAGCCATTGCCGAAGGAAATGAGCTTCTGAACTTCAATATTTCCGACACTTATAAGGCCGAAGTTCACAAAATCATCGGAGAAAGTTATTTCATGAAGGGCAGCTATAATGAAGCCTATCCGCATCTGAAAACTTATCTCGACACACAGGCGAATCCAAGTGAAAGCGATCTTTACGAGATGGGATTTGTGGCGGCCAAACTTCAGAAATATGATGAAGCGGTGTCGTATTACAATCAGTTAATCAACTCAAGTTCGGCGCTTTCGCAAAATGCTTATTATCAGCTTGGAAATGCGTATCTGCAAACCAACAAAAAGCAGGAAGCGCTTTCTGCATTTCGTTCGGCTTACCAAATGAATTATGATGCGGACGTACAGCAACTCGCACACGAACAGTACGCCAAACTGAGCTACGATATAGGAAACCCTTTTGAAGCTGCACCAACGGTTATTCAGAATTACATCAATCAGTATCCTTCCGACCAAAACACTGCTGAAATGAAGCGTTTACTGGTAAAATCCTATCTGTATTCAGGAAATTATCAGGAAACACTTGCGGCCATCGACAAACTGCCGAATTCTGCACCTGAAACCGATAAAATTGATCAGGAAGTATCGTATCTGCTCGGAACAGAAGAATTCAACAAAGGAAATTACGATGCTGCAGAACGTTATCTGCTTCGAAGTCTGGAATTCAATATCAATAAAGAATTTTACAACCGCGCGCTGTATTGGTTAGGTCAAACCTATTATCAGAAAGGCAATTATCCATCTGCAATTGTGCGTTATGAAAGACTTCTTGACGCTTCTTTCCCGGAAAGACAGCAGTTGCCTTATGATTTGGGTTATGCGTACTTCAAATCCCAGAAATTTGAAAAAGCACAGCAATATTTCAAAGAATATCTCAAGAATCCAAAAACCGAGTTTAAAAGCGATGCAGAACTTCGTTTGGCTGATACGCACTACGCCGCAAACGATCTGAATGAAGCCGTAGCGATTTATGACAAAGCTGAAAATGCAGATGACTATACACTGTTTCAGAAATCCATGGCGTTAGGGTTTAAAGGAGATCACGCTGCAAAAATTTCTTCCCTGAAGAATCTTATTTCGCAGTATCCGAATTCGGAGTATGTGGATGACGCTAACTATGAAATCGCCGCTGCGTACGCTGCACAGAACGATCATCAGTCATCAAACGAATACTTCACAAAAGTAATCAGCAGCGGTACAGATAAAGATTTGATTGCAAATGCTTCCATCTACAGAGCTCAGAATTATATTGATCTTGGGCAGAGCGATAAAGCGCTGTCTGAACTGAGAGCATTGGGAAATCAGTACCGCAATACGGCTTATGCTTCAAAAATTGTTCAGGCATCACGACCGATTTACCTGAAAAATGGTGACATCAGCGGTTATCAGGATTTTGCAAGAAGCTTAGGCGTGCGTATTGACGCTTCGGAAATTGATGAAATCAATCTGTCCACAGCCAAGCAGTTTTACGCGAAGAAAGAATACCAGAGCGCCATTCCTTTATATGAAAAATATCTTACGCAGAATCCGACCGGAGAAGGCCTTTATCAGGCACAGTACGAGTTGGGAGAAAGTTATTTTCAGACCGGAAATCCAACAAAAGCACTTTTGGTTCTTCAGGACGTAGCGTCTGTTCAGAATGATTATCAGGAAGATGCACAGACCAGAATTTCGCAGATTTATCTTGCACAGGGAAATACAGCGGAAGCCAAGAAATATCTTGAAAACCTTGCTTCTTCGTCCAATACGAACATCAGAAACTTTGCTGCTATTGAGCTGATGAAGATTTACGCTGATGAAAAGAACTTCAGTCAGGCTGAAAAATATGCCGGGACAGTTCTAGCAAATCCGAAAAATCCGTCTTCGGTACTTGAAAGTGCCAGAGTTATCAAAGCGCGCTCTTTGATGAACAGCGGGAAAGACAAAGATGCGCAGAATGCCTACGCAGCGCTGGAAAAATCCTCCAATACTGAGGTTGCGGCCGAGGCGCTGTATGCTAAAGCATTTTATCAGAATAAATCAAAATCATACAAATCATCCAACGAAACCATCTTTAAACTCGCCAACAATTACGCTTCTGAAGATTACTGGGGCGCAAAGGCACTTGTGGTGATGGCGAAAAACTATATCGGTCTGAAGGACAATTATCAGGCAAGTTATACAGTGGATCAGGTGTTGGCCAATTATCAGGATTTTCCTGACGTAATTGCTGAAGCCAGAGAAGTAAAAAAACAAATCAAGTAAAACCTCGGATCTCGTCGCACGAAACTCGAAAACTATTATGAACAAGAACATTCAAAAAATATTTCTATTAGGACTGATGGTTTCCTCAACAGCCGTTTTTTCTCAGATTAAGGAAGAACAGCTGATTCTGGACCGTAAACGCGAACCGGAAGTCAGAAAAATAGAGAAAAAGAAAACTTCCGTTGAAACCGTGAAAAACTATCCGCCTGAAGCAAAATCGGCAGATCCGGTGAACTACAATATTACAGACGTTCCCGCGGTTTCGGATTTCAAAACATCCACGATTCAGGGTTCGGATATTTCGCCGAGATTTGATTCGGAGTTTCAGAAAAATTACCTCCGTTTCGGAATGGGGAATTTCGGAAAAGTGTTGGGCGATGCCAATATTTCTACGATGCTGGAAAATAAAATGGAAATTGGCGGCGACGTTCATTTTCTTTCAACCACAGGCCTGAAAAATGAATTTCCGTGGGATTCCAATGCGTCGGATATGACACTGGGTGCTTTTCTGAATAATTTCGGGGAAAAAGGAAAATTAAATCTGAATGCAGAATTCGGACTTCAGGATTACAATTATTACGGAATCTACGCGCTTCAGCCGGAAGCGGGAATTGATCTTCAGCAGAAGGTAACCCAGGTAAAAGTAAACGGATTCTATGATTTTTACAGCAACGAAATCCTTAATGATATCCGTGTGAAAACCAATTTTCTTACTGATCATTTTGATGCTAAGGAAAGCAGGGGAGAACTCGCAATGAATCTCTCAAAGCACGGCTGGGAACTCAATGATTTTACAGTAAACGGTGATCTTGGCCTTGGTTTCGCGGCTCAGAAAACTGATTTCTCTTTGCTGGATGCCAACAGCTCCAGCTATTTCGACGGAAAGATTTCACCAAAAATTACTTTCTTTAAAGGTAAGTCCTACCTGATGATCGGTTCTGATTTTGATTTTCTGACCGGAAATTATTCCAACCTCTCCACCGGTGAACAGAAGATGGACAGAACCTACTGGTTTCCGAGAGCTGAATTCCTGTACGATTACACTGATGCACTGAAATTTTTTGCCGGTGTGGACGGCGGACTGAACCTCAATTCATACGGAAATATGCTGGCAGAAAATCCTTATCTGGTTTCTGATCAGCTGCTTAAACCGACGGAGACAAAATACCATCTGTATGCTGGTTTAAAAGGCGATATCGATCAGAATGTAAAATACAGTGTTTCTACCGGATGGGCAAAGGTAAACGACATTATGTTCTTCAGCGCAAACAGTATTTTTGATAATTTTCTGACGCTGAACCGCTCAGCTTATAATTATGCGAACACATTCTCTGCGCAGTATGCCGACGGCTCTGTTTTTGACATTACGGGAAGTATCCAGTATTTTCCTTTGGAAAACCTGGCGCTGGATGCCAATCTGGATTTCAGACAGTACAATATTGAAGATAAATGGGATATTTATAATAAACCGGTGGTACGCGCAGACATCGGGGCAAAATACTCGCTGCTGGATAAGAAACTGAATCTTGGATTCAAAGGTTATTTTGTTTCGCAAAGAATAACAAATTCATTTGAGATTACAGATGCCGGAACGGTTCCTGCAACGTACAGCATTACAGAAGATACGGCAGACAAACTTCCGGGATATGCAGATTTTAATCTGTCAGCGGAGTATAAAGTTCATAAAAATTTCAGTATTTTCGCGCTCGGAAACAACCTTCTTAATTCCAGCTACGAAACCTTCAAAGGTTATAAAGTACTGGGCGCACAGATTGTTGGCGGTGTGAAAGTCACTTTTTAAGACCGTTTTCATGTTTCCTTCCGGGCTCATAGTTTAATGGATAGAATTAAAGATTCCGGTTCTTTAGGTTGAGGTTCGATTCCTCATGGGCCTACTTATTTTAAAAGAGACTTTTCTGAAGTCTCTTTTATATTTATGAAAACATTACAGTGATTTAACACGTATGTAATATTAAATTATTATCCAAACCATAAAATTTCTTTATTTATTTTTAGTCTAAATAACTTTTTTGCCTATATTTGCACCGTCAACGCCTTCTAAATGCGTAGACAAATTTTTTTTCATCATTTGTGTTTTTGGAATCGTGTTGTGAAACACGATTCTTTTTTTTGTTCCAAACTCAACTTTTTACTGCTGATTATTTTCATATTGATCGCTGCAGAAATTATTGCTATCTTTATTCTGTAAAAAAAATCAAACATTAAATTTAAAGTCATGGAAAACCATACCTTAACCCACGAATTTCCGGAAATGGAAGCTAAAATCGCAGACTTGAAACTGAATGACGAGCAGTTCCGAAAAATGTATGTGAATTATGAAGAAGTGAACGCTCTCATTCAACATTATGAAGAAGGAGAACAGAACCACACTACTGACGAGCATTTAACCGATTTACGTAAAAAAAGAGTTCATCTTAAAGATGATCTTTATGAATATTTAAAAAAGAACTGATCTTAATTTGATCAGATTTCCAGAAGCGGCCGGTAAAGCCGCTTTTTTTGCGTCCTGTTGAAAGCATCCGTCAAAATTCTGTAAAACAGTTTCCGTACCGACGCGTTATTTTTATTTAAAATTAAGTAGATTGAGATTTTTGTTTCTTTTGGTTATACTGTCAAGTTTTTCCTGTTCAGAAAAAACCCAGTTTACCCAGCTCGAAAAAGACTGGGATAAAATGATTGATGATAACTTCAGAGAAAAAGACTCATCTCCGGTGATTTCAACGTACCGTTATGATACTGATTCGGTTTCTGAACCACAAGTTCAGAGTAATCCAAAACCGGCCACCAGTTTCAACTCCGGAATTAAACGAAATGATCTGGTGAATTTCGCACAGCAGTATATCGGTACGCCCTATAAATTTGCCTGTTCGACTCCGGAAGACGGATTCGACTGCAGTGGATTTCTGTTCTATGTTTTCAACAAATTTGGTTATGATGTTCCGCGCTCTTCAGCCGAATACGAATTTTTTGGAAAGGAAATTCCCGTCGGTCAGGCCAGAAAAGGCGATCTCGTTCTCTTTACACCAACCGAAAATGATACTAGCGGCGCCAGAATCGGCCATATCGGGATTCTCATCAACGAAAAAGGTATGAACTCCGATTTTATTCATTCTTCCAGTGGAAAGGCCAACGGCGTCACAATTTCTTCACTCGGTTCTGATCACTATAAACAGCGTTTCGTGAAAGTGATTAATATTATCGACTAAATTTAGTTGAAAATTGAAAGTTGAAAGTTGAGAATGTTCGCAAATAAATTTACTTCCTGATTTTCTGATAACATGTACAAAAACAAGGAAAGAATAATTTATGCTTCTGGAGATTCAGCATGACAAACTTTCAAAAAAATCAATATTAAACAAGGTTTATATTTTTTCAAATGAACCTTAAATTAAAATCCTTTCACAAAAAATTAAAAATCAGCAGATTAACAATCCTGTAACTTTCAATTATCCACTTTCCACTCTCAATTAAATTACCTACTTTTGCACCGTCAAAATTCAGATATGCAAAACATTAGAAATATCGCGATTATCGCACACGTTGACCACGGTAAAACAACTTTGGTCGACAAAATTATCCACGCAACCAACATCTTCAGAGAAAACCAGGAATCAGGAGAACTGATTATGGATAACAACGATCTGGAGCGTGAACGTGGAATTACCATCCTTTCCAAAAACATTTCCGTTACTTATAAGGACACAAAAATCAATGTGATTGATACTCCGGGTCACGCTGATTTCGGTGGGGAAGTGGAGCGCGTTCTGAAAATGGCAGACGGTGTTTTGCTCTTGGTGGATGCTTTTGAAGGACCGATGCCGCAAACGCGTTTCGTTTTGCATAAAGCCCTTGAATTAGGTTTGAAGCCAATCGTTGTTATCAACAAAGTAGATAAAGAGAACTGCCGTCCAGACGAAGTTCACGACAAAGTTTTTGATCTTTTCTTCAACCTTGATGCAACTGAAGAACAGTTGGATTTCCCGACTTTTTACGGTTCTTCAAAACAGGGTTGGTTCAATACAAGTTTAGAGCAGACAGAAGATATTTTACCGCTTCTTGACGGAATTCTGGAACACGTTCCGGCTCCAAAAGTAGAAGAAGGAAACCTTCAGATGCAGATTACATCTTTGGATTTCTCATCTTTCCTTGGTAGAATCGCCATCGGAAAAGTAGCCAGAGGAAGTATTGCTGAATCTCAGTGGATTGGTTTGGCGCAGGAAGACGGAAAAATCCTGAAAGGAAAAGTAAAAGAACTGTATGTTTTTGAAGGTCTTGGCAAGAAAAAAGTTCAGGAAGTTCAGGCAGGGGATATTTGTGCGGTAGTAGGTTTTGATGCCTTCCAGATTGGTGATACATTTGTAGATCTTGATGATCCGCATCCGCTTTCACGTCTTTCCATCGACGAGCCAACGCTGAACATGACATTTTCCATCAACAATTCACCGTTCTTCGGTAAAGACGGAAAATATGTAACTTCCAACCACCTGAAAGAAAGATTAACCAAAGAGCTTGAGAAAAACCTTGCTTTAAGAGTGGAGCCAACCGATGATGCAAACACTTTCTTGGTTTTCGGACGTGGAATTCTTCACCTTTCAGTTTTGATTGAAACGATGAGAAGAGAAGGTTATGAAATGACCATCGGACAGCCACAGGTAATTTTAAGAGATATCGACGGTGAAAAATGTGAACCTTATGAAAGTATGGTTGTTGATGTGCCGGAAGAATACGCATCACGTGTAATCGATTTGGCAACTCAGCGTAAAGGTGACCTTCACATTATGGAAACCAAAGGCGAAATGCAGCATCTGGAATTCGAAATTCCTTCCAGAGGTTTAATTGGTCTGCGTTCGCAAATGCTGACGGCAACTGCAGGTGAGGCGATTATGGCGCACCGTTTCTCAGAATACAAACCTTTCAAAGGTGCGATTCCTGGAAGAAGCAACGGCGTTTTGATTTCCAAAATTCAGGGACCATGTACCGCTTATTCCATTGAAAAACTGCAGGACAGAGGACGTTTCTTCGTGGATCCGGGTGAGGAAGTTTATGCAGGTATGATCGTAGGTGAACAGAACAAACCTGGCGATTTGGTTGTAAATATTGTTGAAGGAAAGCAGCTGAACAACATGCGTGCTTCCGGAAAAGACAAGGACGGCAACATTGCACCGAAAATTCTATTCTCTCTGGAAGAATGTATGGAGTACATCCAGGGCGACGAAGCCATCGAAGTAACGCCAAACTTTATCCGTATGCGTAAGAAAATTCTTTCTGAAGAAGAAAGAAAACGTGCGGAGAGAATGGCGAAAGCGGAGTAATGTCATTGCGAGGAGCAACCTCTTTCCTTTTGTCATTGCGAGGAGCGGCCCTTCTCATTTTGTCATTGCGAGGAGCGACCGAAGGGAGCGACGAAGCAATCTCAATCAGAAGCAAGAATAAAGAATAAAGAATAAAGAGAAAAGACGCTTCACAGCGTCTTTTTTTTGTGCGTTGTCATTGTGAGCGGAACGAAGTGGAGCGAAGCAATCTCAGCACGGTTAGACGGATTGCTTCGTCATTAAGCTACGCTGCATTCCTCGCAATGACGATGGATTGCTTCGTCGCTCCCTTCGGTCGCTCCTCGCAAAGACCGCTAGAAAGGAAAACCCTGCTGCCCGAACATTTCGCAAACATCATCATACAAATCTTTCCATTCCGGGTTAAGGGCAGCAATCAAATCCAGTTTCTTTTTTCTGGAGCCTGCTTTTATTTGTTTTTCCCTTCCTATCGCATCTCCAATTTCCTGATAAGACTCCCAATAAACAAGTTTGCAGAGATGATAACGTGCCGGGAAACTCCTTTCATAAAGTTTTTCTTTATGCTGCAGAATTCTTTCCGGGAGGTTGGAAGTAACACCCGTATAAAGCGTAGTGTTGTTTTTGTTGGTGATAATGTAAACGAATCCGGGTTTCATCAATTTTTTTTATAGCATCCCATTTTAGTACTGATGTTTTATTAAAACACTACAAAAGAAATAAAAAAAGACGCTCTTAAAAGCGTCTTTTTTATTTGGTAAGCAAGTTTTAATTGCTGTTGTTTCCGTTTTGGCCTTTACCACTGTCGCCGTCACCGTTATTACCATTGCCGCCGCCATTATTGGTGCTGCGGTTATCCTGCTCACGGTCGTTGTTGTCCTGGCCTTTGTTTTCCTGCGAACGGTTGGCGTTCATTCTTTCATTCTCGGTCTCATTACTGGGATTTCCGCGTCTGTTTTCCTCGTTGGATTCAGATCCGGAGCGGTTTCCCTGGTCCTTATTTTCATCACGGCGGTCGTTGCCGCCCTGGTCCTGATAATTACCGTCGGAGCCGTCGCTGTTTCCGGGATTGCCGTCATTGTCGCCCTGTCCTGCAGGTTGCTTCGCAGTTCCGGGGATTGGGCTGCCGTCGCTGTCCTGTCTGCCGCCGCCGTCTTTTTGAGGTTCGCCACCATTGTTTTGTTTGCCGTGGTTGCCGCCACTTTCGCCGTTATTCTGTTTGTCAGCACCATAGTCGCGGTTCTGGGCGTTGTTTTCACGTTGGCCTCCGTTATCATTGCCATCATTGCGGTTGTTACCACCGTTGTTCTGGTTATTTCCGTTGTTCTGTTGATTTTGATTGTCGTTCATGACTGTAAAATTTAATGGATTAATAATAGATCAATATTATGAACTAAAATAATTCAATCTTGTATACAATTATTTGATTAAATTATACATTTAATAGATTATCTATAAATTTTCATTAAATATAAGTGAGCAGGAGATTAAATTTTATTATTCAACAAAAATTCCGCTTCAAAAAAAAGCGGAATAAATGATAATTTCTTAGAAAATTAACCGATTTTGAAAACGCCGCGCAGACATTCATCACGGTTATTTGCAAAGAACTGGTAACCTTCATGTCCCTGATCAAGGTTCCATTCCTGAGTAATCATATAGGTAGGATCAATGTCGCCTTTCTCAATATAATTCAACAGTGTCGGAATATATTTCTGGGCATGCACCAATCCGGATTTCACGGTGAGTCCTTTTGCAACCAACGGACCGATTGGAAATTTATCTGCAAACCCGCCATATACGCCCATCACCGAAAGTGTACCGCCTTTCCGGCACGCCATAATCGCCTGTCTTAAAGCGGATGGCCGGTCGTTTTGCAGACGCACTGCCTGTTTAGCCCTGTCATAAGCATTTTCAAAACCGGTTGAATCAGCTTCCATTCCTACAGCATCAATACAGACATCTGGACCGCGTCCCCCGGTTTTTTCGCGCAGTATTTCCTGTATGTCGTCGGTTTTGAAGTTGAGTGTTTCAGTGCCGATATTTTGTGCGGCTAGGTTCAGGCGGTAATTGTACTGATCGATGATGAACACTTTTTTTGCACCTTTCAGCTTTGCCCCTGCTGCAGCCATTTGTCCTACAGCTCCTGCTCCCCAAACCGCAACTGTATCGCCTTCCTTCACGGAAATATCTGCACCCATAAATCCTGTAGAGAATGCATCTGAGGCAAAAAGCGCCTGGCGCAGACTCATATTTTCCGGAATTTTAAAGCAGCCGACATCACCGTATGGAACACGTATGTATTCAGCATGGCTTCCGGCATATCCGCCAAAAAGATGCGAACACCCGAAAAAAGCTCCTGTTGGATAGCCCATCATTTTTTCTTCGAGGTACCCGTTCTGGTTGGAATTGTCGCACAGGGAATATTCCTCATGCTCGCAGTGGTAACATGAACCGCAGCCCAGATTTGGGGCCACGACCACACGGTCGCCTTTCTGCAGTTTTTTTACCGCAGCCCCCACGTCCACAATTTCGCCGGCAAACTCATGTCCTATAATATCACCTTCCTTCATACTCGGCACATATCCATGTAAGTAATGCAGATCCGATCCGCAAACGGAAGAGTAGTGTACTTTCACGATGACATCCTGCGGATTCAGGATTTCCGGATCGTTCACGGTTCCGGTGGTAAGTTTATTTTTTCCGCTGTAATATATTGCTCTCATAAAATTATTTTAGTTTTTTTCTCCTTTGGCCTGTCCTTCAATAGTCGGCAATTCGCCGCTTTCTATAATTCTTCTGAAATTTCGGATGTCTTCCTTGATCATTTTTTCCAGTGCCGGTGTCAGCATTTTTGCAACACCTTCGCCAATATTTCCTGCAGGCGGTTGGTAAGAAATATCCACGTTAATTTCAGTGCCGAATTTTCCGGCATCAACGAATGCTACTGTTCCTCTGTTTTCAATCTGCGAATCGGGTAGACTAGCCCATGCAATCTCTTCTCCGGGTTTATCCGTCAGGATTTTGCTCTCCCACTGGACATTTCCGAGTCCTCCCGGAATTTTTGCTCTCCACGTAGAGTGGTATTCGTCCACAACATTTACTTCCTGCAGATGCTTCATGAAAAGCGGCAGATTAGAAAGGTTTCGCCAGAAATCGTATACTTCGTGTCTGGGTTTATTTACGGTAATGGTGGTTTTAGCGTGCACCGGTTTCGGTGGTGTTGTGGTGTCAACATCCATGGCATCGTATGCAGCGCAGTAACCGGTTCCGCCTCTTGTAAAAAGCAGTCCTGATATAATGGCGTTCGTCCAGTGATTTTTGCCTGCAAATGTCCTGTAAAGAAAAAACGTTCCGGCTGCCAGTGAAGCCAAACGTTCTGCCTGTCCAACATTTTCCTTGAATAAAGGTTCGGAGCATGATTTTTCCATAAAATTTTTTTGGTTTTGGTGAGTTAGTTTTCGAGCTACTATTATGCCACCGAAAGCCGGATTACAAATCCGTGATAATTATGTAAAATAAACAGGAAGGATGTGCTGACTGCTTAACGGCGGAATTTTTGCAGTAAAAAGAAAGATATGTTTAAAATCAAAAGTTATTTTTTTCTGTTGCTGATTTCATTAGTGATCCTCAGTTGTGAAGGACTGAAAAATTCTGCCATCAATATTTTTGAAACTTCAGAGCGTGCAAAATACGAACGCAGTTTCAGCGGTGCAGACATGCTCCTGAACAGTTGGAAAAACGCTTATGCCAATGCAAAGAATACTACGCTGCAGATTGAAGACGGTTTTTCGGTAACCGCAAAAAAAGATTCATCCGATGTTTATGCTTTTTCTTACATGCTTGAACTGAAACGCGGCGATTTACTGACAGTGGAAACGGAACCTGCCAATCAGTCAAAAATTTTTGTTGACGTATTTGAAAACGGCTTACAGCAGGAATCACAAAGCAAACTTCTGGAAAACGGAAAGTTCACTTCATTCATTAAAAATACCGGAAAATACACCGTCATTATTCAACCTGAAATCAGCTATCAAGGAAGTTTTCCGGTGAAAATCTATACACAGCCTTCACTCAGTTTTCCCGTTGCCGGAAAAGGAAACCGCGATATCCAGAGTTTTTGGGGAGCCAACCGCGACGGCGGTGCAAGAAGTCATGAAGGCGTTGATATTTTTGCAAAGCGCGGAACTCCGGTCGTTGCTGCAGTTGACGGAAGAGTTTCCAGAACCGGAAATTCCGGACTGGGTGGAAAACAGGTATGGCTTCGCGATGGATTATTAGGAAACTCACTCTATTATGCACATCTCGACAGCATTATGGTGGAAAGCGGAACTTCGGTGAAAATCGGTGATACGTTGGGAACAGTCGGTAACACAGGAAACGCGGAAGGCGGTGCGCATCATCTTCATTTCGGAATTTATTCTGTCGGCGGCGCAGTCGATCCGTATCCCTACATCCGGAAACGTACAGAACCGGATTTCAAAAAAGTTACTTTTGATTCTAAAAAGAACATCAAATCAGGAAGCAACCTGCGTCTCGGTCCGGGAACAGATTTTCCGGTTGCAGCAACTATTTCAGAACAGACTTCAGCAAAAATTCTTGCCGGAAACGGAGAGTGGTTTCATGTCCGCTTAGAAAGTGGGGAAGAAGCATTCATCAGTTCCGGAAGACTTGACTGAATCTGAAATAACTCTTTAAAACAGCCCTGTATTTTTATTTGTTTTAAAGTCTGTTAAAAAGTTTTGTATCACGGCATTTTCTGATATTTTTGCCGCTATGATTCACAGAAAATTATCTCAATTATTATATCTCTTTTTGCTGTTCGGTTTTTTTCACAGCTGTACTTCGCAGAAACCGAAAAAACAGACACCAACTCCAAAGCCGGTAACAACGAAACCGGTGACCAAACCCACAACCGACAACCAAAAACCAAAAACTATTGTCCTGCCCGAAGTCGACCGTGAATTCCGTGCGGCATGGATTGCAACGGTTGCAAACATCAACTGGCCGACAAAAAATTCACTTTCAACCGATCAGCAGAAACAGGAAGCCATCAAAATTCTTGATATGCTGCAGGAACTGAATTTTAACGCAGTGATTTTTCAGGCAAGACCTTCTGCAGATGCGCTCTACAAAAGCGAACTTGAACCTTGGTCGTATTTCCTGACCGGACAAACCGGAAAAGCGCCTTCACCGTACTACGATCCGCTGGAATTCTGGATTTCCGAATCGCACAAACGCGGAATGGAACTTCATGTATGGCTCAATCCGTACCGCGCACATCACACCACCGGCGGAACGGTAAGTTCACAAAGTATGGCGACAAAAATGTCGTCGGAAACATACCGGTTGAGAAACGGAATGTACTGGATGGATCCGACCAGTGATAAAGTTCAAAACCATGTTTCAAATGTGATTAAAGATTTGGTGAAACGTTACGACATTGACGCCATTCACATTGACGATTATTTTTATCCTTACAGAGAATACAACGGCGGCCGCGATTTCCCGGATACCAAAACATGGAATACTTATCTCGCTTCCGGTGGTGATCTTTCCAAAGCAGACTGGAGAAGAGCGAATGTGAATAAATTCATCAAAAGAATCCATGACGAAATAAAAGCTGAAAAATCCTACGTGAAATTCGGGATTTCGCCGTTCGGAATCTGGAAACCCGGTTTTCCTGCAGATATTACCGGAACTTCGCAGTACGACGAACTTTTTGCAGATGCAAAACTCTGGCTGAATGAAGGTTGGTGCGATTATTTTGCGCCTCAGTTGTATTGGCGTGAAGAAGGTCCGCAACGCTTTTCTTCACTTTTAAAATGGTGGAAAAAGGAAACTCCGAAAAATGTTCACCTTTGGCCTGGACTCAACACAATTGGTGTGAAAGATGTAGCCGATAAAGCCGATGAAATTTCAAAACAGATTCAGACAACGAGAACAGTTTTGGGCAATGAAACCGGAGTGATTCATTACAGTGTGGACGGAATTTCAAAGAATTCTTCCATGAAACAGACGCTGCAGAATCTTTATAAAGAGAAAGCGCTCGTTCCGGCCAGTCCGTGGATCAAATCCGAACCTGTCCTGAAACCCGAACTTACCGCCACCAAAAAAGGAAACATCGCCGAAATCCATTGGCTTTCGCGAAATCCGCAACAGGCAAGACATTTTATTCTTTTTGCGAAATACGGAAACCGATGGGAAACCGAAATCTTCAATGGCGACGAACATTCAAAAACATTACAGCTGGTAAAATCCGGAGTTCACTTAACCGATTTGGCTCTGAAAGCAGTGGACAGATTGGGAAATGAAAGTGAAGCGGTAACCGTGGATATTCATTAACGTTTTCATTAAAGAATCACCAATGGCAACAGTTCTTAAGTGATCCCCTCAAAAAAAATAATGAAAAAAAACATTTCTAGAACAATTGCACACAATAAACTGAAAAAACTGAAAAAACTCAATCACTTCTCACTTTGTTGAACAGAATCGGTTCGATAAATTCCGTAATTTTATTCCAATCTAAATTCTGAAATCATGTGGTGGTTTTACGCTCTGCTAGCTGCCTTATTTGCTGCACTGACAGCTATTTTCGCTAAAATAGGTGTTGAAAATGTAAACTCAAACCTTGCAACCGCAATCCGTACGGTTGTTGTTCTGATTATGATCTGGCTGATTGTATTTTTCAGAAACGAGGCCAGAATATCAGAACTTTCCACACGGAACTGGACGTTTCTCATTATTTCCGGAGTTGCGACCGGTCTTTCATGGATTTTCTATTTCAAAGCGCTGCAGATAGGCGAAGTTTCCAAAGTCGCAGGAATCGACAAACTGAGTTTGGCCTTAACCGTCATTTTCGCAGTAATTTTTCTTGGTGAAACACTCACGTGGAAAACGGCTGTAGGAGCGGGACTGATTATTGCCGGAACATTCTTTCTGATCATGAAGTAACTACCGAAGAATTTGAGAAAGGTAAATTCCGCATTCCTCAGTTTGGTGATAAATTCCCGATTATGTATTCGCTTGAAGCCACAAAAAATCCGTCTCTTTAAAAAGAAACGGATTCTATAAAATCAGAGAAAATCTCTGCGTTTATTACATGTTCTGAGCTTCAGATTTTACTTCTTCAATCTTGTTTTCAGCTTTGTGCGTGTACTCGTTCGCTTTGTCTTTCACTTGCGAAGCTACGTCGTCCGCCTTGCTTTTAATGTCGTTACCCCATTTGTTGAAGTTATCTTTTGCAGTATTCAGTTTGTCTTTTACTGCCTGCTGTTGCTCTGGAGTAGAGTTTTTATATTTCCAGAATGCAAAAGCTCCTAATCCTAACAGTGCCAAAAGGCCATTTGTTTTATTTCCCATTTTTAAAGAATTTTTAATTAATGTATAGTTTAATTTTACATGCAGAATAATGTAAAATCTGTGCCAAAGAAAGGAGCGGCAGTTTTAAAATTTCGTTAAAAAATTACACAATTCTTTCAGGAGCTTCAGGATCTGTTTTTCTCTTCAAAATTGGTCCCGCTGTCCGCACTCGCTTTTTTGGTGGCTTCGGCTTCGCTCCGCCACCAAAAAGAGCTCAAACAAATGCTTCCATCGGGGCTAAAACCGCAGTTATTACAACTTAGAAAGTTGGAGTGATATTAATTCACCAAGAAGCTTTGTGAATCTGCAGCAAAATTTCAGCAGTAATCAATCCGTAAAATCAGCGGGAGACATACATAGGGAAAATCTAGCTAAAAACCTCCATTTCTGTTCCGTCAAAGCTGGCAAAACACATCGTGGGATAACTGTCCTGGTGAAAAAGGTTTCCTTCAGCATCAACAGCAATCGCGCCTGCAAAACCGTCAATTTCCTTCAGTTCATCAAAAGTTTTTGAAAAGGCCTGTTCAAGCGGCATTCCGTCCGAAACACGCGTTACGATTTTCGCTGCAGTTGCATTACTCACAATATCTTCACCAACTCCTGTGCAGCTCACCGCACAGAAACGGTTGGCATAGTTTCCAGCAACAGTTGCAGAATCAGAAATTCTGCCGACAATCTCAAACCCTTTTCCGCCGGTTGAAGTTGCAGCAGCCAGTTTTCCTTCAGCATCAATGGCAACGCAGCCAACGGTTCCTTTTCCGCCGTTTTTCAGTTTTTCTTCATATTCCTGTCTGCGCTGTGGAATTTCGGTTGAAAAATCTTCAAAGCCGGCTTTGTCAGCATATTTTTTTGCGCCTTCTCCGCCCAAAACACGGTCTTCTTCCACCATCAGTTTTTCAGCAACAAGAACAGGATTTTTTACGTTTTCAATGTTAATCACGCCGCTGAATTTCTGCGTTTTTGCATTCATCAGCGAAGCGCTCATCCTGATTTTTCCGTCACTCTGTATCTGAGAACCGATTCCCGCATTGAAGAGTTCATCGTCTTCCAGTAAAGTTACTGCGTAAACAACGGTCTCTGCAGCGGAATGGTTTTTCAGGTATTCAAAAGATTTTGTTGCGATGTTTTTTAAAGCGTTCTGCTTGGCTGTTTTCGTATCGGTACTTTGGTCGCTTTCGGAAAAAAAACCACCGTGGATGATTAACTTCATTAAAAATTGTTTCAGGTTTTAAAATAATACTGAAGGCAGAAAAATTATTTGTCTTCGGTAGGAATAGGGTTGTAATGTGAATTCACAATGGTTAAATCCTTCGTCTTCAGATCAAAAGTGTCATTCATCGACATTACATGTACAACAAGATTATCGATGGAAATCGGCGCTCCCAGTTCGATATTGGTAAGGTTCGTGTCTTTAATGAATCTTCCGTCCACAAGAATTACAAGTCCGGAACCAATGGCCGTCATAACGTCATCTTTTATGAACAGTCCGGTGTCTTCTCCCAATCCGATGCCTAAAGTTCTGGGATTATTCACTACGGCCTGGAATAACCTTCCGATTCTTCCGCGCTGAACAAAATGGGTGTCCACAATCACATTTTCAATAAATCCAAGTCCCTGTGTAGTCTTGATTTCACCTTTCAGCAAAGCTTCACTGCTGCTTCCCTGGTAAATCATGTTTTCGGATGCTGCAGCGGCTCCGGCAGAAGTTCCGGCATAAACAAAATCGGTTTCCTGATACTTCAGTAAAATTGCGTCGTGGAAACGGGTTCCTCCCAAAATTGAGGTTAAACGAAGCTGGTCGCCACCGGTAAACATTACAATGTCTGCAGCATTGGCTCTTGCAACTATCGGATCGGAGTTGGCCTGTTCCCGGTTCTGGATATCAAGAATATTGACGTTTTTCGCGCCTAAAAATTCAAATGCTTTTTTATATTCCGGACCAACGATTTGCGGAATCTGGGAAGCAGTGGTAATCACTTCGATAACGGAGTCTTCCTTCAGCCGCGATTCGTTGATGATTTTCCGGAGAATTCCTCTTTCAAAAAAGTTGAGATTTTTTTCTACGTTCTGGTGGTATTCGGTTTCCGTAAAGCTGCCTTTATTAACAGCGCCGCCGACAATTGCTAATTTTCCTACGGGTTTCATATATCACAAATTTATAAAAATATCCTTTATCAGCGTTTTTAGCGGTTATATTTTTCTATTTTACTGATTTTCAAAGAAAAATATTAATGTCTTCATTTTTTTGTTTTATATTTTGCGAAAAATTAGTAATTATGTAGGTTTATTGAGGTTTCGGCTTCAATTTCCGAAATGCCTTTTTATTTTACTCAAATCAGCACATGAAAATAGAAAAACTACAGGTTTTACGCGGGCCCAATATCTGGAGCATCCGCAGAAAAAAATTAATACAGATGCGCCTCGACCTCGAAGAGGTTGAACATATGCCTACCAATAAAATTCCGGGTTTTCGCGAGAGAATCGAGCAGCTGATACCGTCGCTGCTTTCCCACCGCTGCTCGGAAGGCCATGAAGGAGGCTTTTTCCACCGCATTGAAATGGGAACCTGGATGGGCCACGTCATTGAACATATTGCTCTGGAAATTCAGACACTGGCGGGGATGGATACCGGTTTCGGCCGTACACGAGAAACAAAGACGTCCGGAGTGTATAACGTCGTTTTCAGCTACCTTGAGGAAAATGCCGGCGTTTATGCAGCGGAAGAATCTGTAAAAATTGCACAGTGCCTTATCGATGGTGCGGAATACGATATTGCGCACTGCATCCAAAGACTGAAAGAAATCCGTGAAAGAGAACGTTTGGGCCCGTCAACAGGAAGTATTGTTGAGGAAGCTGTTGCGAGAAATATTCCTTGGATCCGTTTGGGAAGAAATTCTCTTGTGCAGCTCGGCTATGGCGTCAATCAGCAGCGTTTTCAGGCGACGATCACCGGAAAAACAAGTTCTATTGCGGTTGATATCGCCTGCAACAAGGAAACAACAAAAAAAATGCTTGAAGATGCAGCAATTCCGGTTCCGAGTGGCGGACTGGTTATGGATGAAGAAGATCTGGAATCCGTAATCAGAAAAATCGGTTATCCAGTTGTTCTTAAACCGCTGGACGGCAATCATGGCCGCGGACAGAGCATCAACGTGAAAGACTGGGAAACGGCGAAAACCGGTCTGGAACACGCACAGAAAGTTTCCCGCAAAGTGATTGTTGAACGCTATGTGACGGGCTACGATTTCAGGGTTCTGGTTATCAATCATAAGATGGTTGCGGCGGCACGCAGAGTTCCTGCAAATGTTGTGGGCGACGGCGAAACGAATATTCAGGATCTTATTGATAAAGAAAATCTTGATCCGAGAAGAGGTTACGGGCACGAAAATGTTCTTACCGAAATTCTTGTGGATAAAGATACGAACGAACTGCTGGAGAAATTGGGCTACACGCTCGAAACTGTACCGCAGAAAGGGGAAATTGTCTATCTTAAATCTACAGCGAACCTTTCAACCGGCGGAACCTCCATTGACGTGACAGACATGGTTCATCCGGAAAATGTGACGATGATGGAAAGAATTTCAAAAATCATCGGCCTCGATGTCTGCGGAGTTGATATTATGGCCGAAAACCTTACCCAACCTTTAAAAGAAAGTGGCGGCGTCATCCTGGAAGTGAATGCAGCGCCAGGTTTCAGAATGCATCTTGCACCAAGTGAAGGTTTGCCGAGAAACGTTGCTGCGCCTGTTGTGGATATGCTTTATCCGCCCGGAAAACCGTTCAGAATTCCGATTATCGCAGTTACCGGAACCAACGGAAAAACGACAACAACAAGACTTATTTCCCATATCGTAAAAAACAACGGTTACAGAGTTGGTTTTACCACTTCGGACGGTATTTATATTCAGAATACCATGCTGACCAAAGGCGATACTACCGGGCCGATTTCTGCAGAATTCATTCTTAAAGATCCTACGGTGGAATTTGCTGTTCTGGAAACCGCAAGAGGAGGAATTCTCCGTTCCGGGCTTGGTTTCAACAATGCTGATATCGGTGTTTTAACCAATATTAAAGAAGATCATTTGGGATTGAGTGACATTCACAACCTTAAAGATCTAACACGTGTTAAAAGAGTTGTTCTTGATGCCGTGAAAAAAGACGGCTGGTGTGTGCTGAATGCTGACGATGAATATTCGATGAGACTGATTAATGATCTTGATGCCAAAGTAGCGATTTTCAGTCTGGATGAGAACAATCCTCACATCAAAAAATTTGCTAAAGAAGGAAAACTGACCTGCGTTTACGAAGAAGGTTTTGTAACCATCAAAAAAGGCGAATGGAAAATCCGCATTGCAAAAGTCAACAATATCCCGATTACCATGGAAGGGAAGGCGAAGTTCATGATTGCGAATGTTTTGGCGGCAAGTTTAGCGACTTACCTTTACGGATTTGAGATTGAAGATATTGCGAACTCCCTGAGAACATTTATTCCTAGTGCGCAGCTCACGCCGGGAAGACTGAATGTCTTCAAGTTCAAGAATTACAAAGTAATGATTGATTTTGCCCACAATGCCGCAGGTTATGAAGCAATTGAAGACTATCTGAAAAATGTGGAATCGCCTAAGAAAATCGGTATTATTTCGGGAGTTGGAGATCGGAGAGATGAAGACATCAAGGAATGCGGAAAAATCGCGGGACGCATGTTCGATCATATCATCATCAGAAACGAAAAACACCTGCGCGGAAGAACGGAAGAAAATATTAACAGTCTTGTGATCGACGGGATTCAGTCGGCCGGACGCGACGTTACGTATGAAATTATTCCGAAGGAAATTGAAGCGCTTAAGCATGCCATTAATATGGCTGAAGAAGGTACGTTTATCACTGCATTAAGCGATGTGATTTCCAATGCGATAGATCTGGTGCAGGAATATCAGCAGAAAGAACTGTTGGAAGACCGTGTACAGTAAAATAAACAGTTAATAACAGAGAAACCGGGGCTTTTGCTCCGGTTTTTTTATTTTAGTGAGATGAAAACACAGTGGCAGATCAGAGATGAAATACTGGATTTCGCAGTTTCCGATGAAAATATCCGCGCTGTGCTTCTTGAAGGTTCGCGGGCAAATCCCAATGCAGTTCCGGATGAGTACCAGGATTACGATGTTGTTTTCGTGGTCAGTAATTTTGAGAAGTTCATCAGCGACGGAAGCTGGACGGAACGCTTCGGTGAAAAATTAATCGAACAGCACCCCGAAACGTTCACACACGGAGAAAAAACAGAACATTTCTTCAGTTATCTTATTATTTACAGGGAAGGCTTCCGCATTGATTTTTCGGTAATTCCCGTTGCAAAACTGGATCTTTTTAAAGAAAGTCTGCGGAAAGTCTGGCTCGACAAAGACGGCCTGTTTGAAGGTATTGAAGAAAGTTCCGACCAAAAATACTGGATCCGGAAACCTGATGAAAAGTGGTTTCTGGAAGTTTGCAATGAATTCTGGTGGGTTTCAACGTATGTTGCAAAAGGGCTTAAGCGCAACGAAATTCCGTATGCGATGAAACATCTGGAAGAAATCTTAAGGCCTTCGCTGATGCAGATGCTCGACTGGAAAATCGGAACAGAGCATGATTTTAAGGTTTCAGCAGGGAAGAGCGGAAAATTTTATCCGAAATATCTTGGAGCAGAAAAGTATGAGCAGTTTCTGAAAACATATGTGGAAGCAAAACCGGAAGAGATTTGGAATGTGCTTTTCTTAATGTCTGACATGTTTTCTGAGACAGCAAAAAATGTCGCGGAAAGACTGGCTTTTCGGTACAACGCAGAGGAAGAGAATTCAGTTGTTGATTATCTTAAAGATCTGCGTGAAAAATAAAAAATAACTATTTGATCTGCGCTTCAAAAACGTCTTCGAAATGCTTCCGGATCTTTCCTTTTAATTCCTCAGTTTCAGCGTCGGTAAATTTGCGTTCAAGTTCGCGGGCAAGAGATGTCACAGATTTATCCTTGATTCCACACGGAATAATATATTCAAAATACCTTAAATCCGTATTCACATTCAGCCCGAAACCATGCATCGTCACCCATTTTGAAGTTTTCACGCCCATCGCACAGATTTTTCTTGCGTAAGGTTTTCCCACATCCAGCCAGACACCGGTTTCACCTTCGCTTCTTTCACCTTTAAGTCCGTATTCCGCAATAGTCCGGATAATTACTTCCTCGAGATTGCGCATATAAAGATGGATGTCCGACTTGAAATTGTCGAGATCAACGACAGGATAACCGACCATCTGTCCGAAACCGTGATAAGTAATGTCGCCGCCGCGGTTGGTTTTCACAAAAGTTGCGTTGATTTCTTCAAGTTTCTTCGCGTTGGCGAGCATATTGTGTTCGTCACCGGATTTTCCGAGCGTGTAAACGTGCGGATGTTCTACCAGAAGAAAATAATTGGGCGTCTGTTCATGAATGCCGTCGGTTCTGTCGCGGTTTTTCAGCTTCAGATCGATAATGGATTTCATGAGTTTTTCCTGATATTCAAATGCTGAAAGATAATCCATCACACCAAGATCACGGAATTCAAGAATTTTATTCTGGGTGGCAGTCATTACTGAAATTTGCTTGCAAAAATACAAAATTTAATTGGTATGCATTGCATTGAAATAAGACGGTCAATTCAGAGGGCGTATTTTTCGTAAGCGAAATCAATGAGATCATTGACAACGTTTTCGAATACGGCCTGATCGCTTTCTTTACGGATGTCCAGCCCGCAGAAAAGACTTCCGTTTGAATCGCGGTGCAGATTCAGGTAATAGGTTGAGGAGATTAAAATTGCCAGGACAGCTCTGTATTTGTCGATATTTTCCTTAAAATGCGGTTTCATTACTGCCTGCATCATCTTTTCTCCCAGTTCTTCACGGTGGTCGGCAAGTTCCCGGAGAATTTTATTGTAATCGGAGATTTCCCAGACGATAATTTTCTGTAATTCTTTGTCGGTAGCCAATGCTTCAAACATATTTTTAATCAGCATTTTGGAAACCTGTTTTCCGTTGTCCGAAGTATCAATATTGTCCAGTTTCTGAATTTTACTGCCGAAATCATGGTTTCTGAGATATTCGCTGATCAGGTTATCTGCGTTTCCGAAATATTCATAAATAAGTTTACGGTCAACACTGGCCGCGCTTGCGATATTGCTGATGTTCAGCTGGTGAAATCCTTTCGACTTAATCATTTTTCCGACGGTCTTCAGCAGTTTCTTTTTTGTTCTCTCTTTGTCGCGAACAGGGCCGCTTACCGTTTTCCGGGTTTTATCAGGCATAATTTAGTTTTTGTGATGGTTACAGTTCATTCTTTTCGTTATATGAATAGGTGTACAGTTTTTTAGATTAAATTTTTCTCATTAATGTGAATTATTTTTTTTTATTTATATTTGCATACACACAAATGAGGAAGATTAATTTTCCGGAAGGTAACTGCTTTTGCAGTTACTTTTTTTATATCAGGAAATTGGCCAAAATCTCCTTTCCATGCGGTGTAAGAATGCTTTCAGGATGATACTGAACCGCATGAATGTCAAACTTTTTATGTCTCATCGACATAATCATGCCTTCTTCATCAACAGAAGTAATCTGCAGTTCTTCAGGAAAATTTTCGGGATTTGCGGCCCAGCTGTGGTAACGGCCGACTTCAAGTTTTTCCGGAAGGTTTTTAAAAATGCTGTGATCTGCAGTTTGCGTCGCTTGGGTAGCAACGCCGTGAAAAATATCTTTTAAATTAATCAAAGTTCCGCCGAATGCCTCTACAATGGCCTGTAAACCGAGGCAGACTCCAAAAACCGGTTTTTTTCCGGCAAATTCTTTAATCACATCGAGAAGAATACCGGCTTCCGAAGGAATTCCCGGGCCCGGAGAAAGAATGATTTTATCGTACTTTTCAATTTCTTTCAGACTGGTTTCATCATTCCTGGCAACTTCAACATTTTTGCCGATAATCTGCTCCGTCATCTGAACCAGATTGTACGTGAAACTGTCGTAATTGTCGAGAATCAGAACTTTCATCCCGTAAAAGTAGTTTTTATTTTTCTCAATTCCGTCTATTAGTTTAATCATAATTTCTTATGGAAAAGTAGGCGCGAAAAAACTTATTTCTCTATTTTTGCTGAAATTAAAATTATTATGAAAAAAGTTTTGGCAATTGCATTTCTAGGAAGTCTGGCTCTAAGCTGCGCGAAAAAAGAAAGTACGTACGAACAGGACAGCAACATTATGCTGGAAGAAGCGAAAGTGGTTGTAGCAGATTCAGCTGCTGCAGTAAAACCTGCGGATCAGACTGCAGTGAACGCCGATTCGGCGGCGGTTACGGTAGACACTGCAACGGTAAAATAAATTAAAATGAAGAAAATTTTCTTAATAGGTTCTTTTGCCGGATTACTGCTTTTTTCGTGTTCAAAAAAAGAAGAACCAATAGACGAAAACGCAGCAAGAAACGCTGAAATGGCGCAACAGAATCAGGAACAGCAAATAGTTCTGACGCCGGAAGAAGAAGGAAAGTCATTAATAGAAACTGCAAACTGTTTAACCTGCCACAAAGTAGATGAAAAGTTAATCGGGCCTTCTTACAAAGAAGTTGCGGCAAAATATGAAAATACGCCGGAAAATGCTGAAATGATTGCTTCAAGAATTATTGATGGAAGTACAGGAATCTGGGGTTCTGCTGTGATGACGCCTCATGCAGGATTAAGCAAAGAAAATGCAAAGAAAATGGTGGCTTACATCATGACTTTGAAATAATATTTCTTCGTAACAATACCAATTACAAGACGGCTTTTTGGCTGTCTTTTTTTATGTGAAAAATCCTTATTTTTGCAACTTCAAAAAGAAAAAGATGTCATTATCAGAACAGGAAATTATCCGTCGTGAAAAACTGAATAAATTAACCGCAATGGGAATCAATGCGTTTCCTGCGGAAGAATATACCATAACCGATACCACAAAATCCATCAAGGAAAATTTTGAGGAAAACAGAAAAGTAAAACTGGCGGGAAGACTGATGTCCAGAAGGATTCAGGGAAAAGCGAGTTTTGCGGAGCTTCAGGATTCGGAAGGTAGAATTCAGGTGTATTTCAACCGCGATGAAATCTGTCCCGGTGATGATAAAGAGCTTTATAACGAAGTGTACAAGCACCTTTTGGATATTGGTGACATCATCGGAATTGAAGGCGAACTGTTCAAGACTCAGGTTGGAGAAATGACGGTAATGGTGAAAAAATTCACGCTTTTAACCAAAGCTTTGCGTCCGTTGCCGCTTCCGAAAGTAGATGCAGAAGGAAATGTTCACGATGCTTTTATCGATCCGGAACTTCGTTACAGACAGCGTTACGCCGATTTGGTCGTGAATCCGCATGTGAAAGAAATTTTCGTAAAAAGAACGAAAATGTTTAACGCGATGCGTCAGTTTTTCAATGAAGCCGGTTATTTTGAGGTGGAAACTCCGATTTTACAATCGATTCCGGGTGGAGCTGCGGCGCGTCCGTTCATCACGCATCACAATTCACTCGATATTCCTCTGTACATGAGAATTGCGAACGAACTGTATCTGAAAAGACTGATTGTTGGTGGTTTCGATGGCGTTTATGAATTCTCAAAAAACTTCAGAAATGAGGGAATGGACAGAACGCACAATCCGGAATTTACCGCAATGGAAATCTATGTTGCCTACAAAGATTATAACTGGATGATGGATTTCACGGAAAAACTGTTGGAATTTACCGCTGTTCAGGTGAACGGAAGTACAGAATCCACTTTCGGAGAACACACGATCAACTGGAAAGCGCCGTATCCAAGAGTTTCAATGACAGAAGCGATACAGAAATTCACAGGTTTTGACATTACCGGAAAATCGGAAGACGAACTTCGTGAGTTTGCAAAATCCATCGGAATTGAAGTGAACGAAACCATGGGTAAAGGAAAACTGATTGATGAAATTTTCGGAGAGAAATGTGAAGGAAACTTTATTCAGCCGACGTTTATTACCGATTATCCTGTGGAAATGTCGCCACTTACGAAAAAACACAGAAGCAAAGAAGGTTTAACCGAACGTTTCGAACTGATGGTTTGCGGAAAAGAAATCGCAAATGCCTATTCAGAATTAAATGATCCGATTGATCAGCGCGAGAGATTTGAAGCGCAGTTGGCTCTTTCTGAAAGAGGCGATGACGAAGCGATGTTTATCGACAACGATTTCCTTCGTGCTTTGGAATACGGAATGCCGCCAACTTCAGGATTGGGAATCGGAATGGACCGTTTGATTATGTTTCTGACGAATAATCCGTCGATTCAGGAAGTTTTGTTTTTCCCGCAAATGCGTCCGGAAAAAACCGAACTGCAGATTGAATTGGGCGAAGACGAAAAAGTAATCATCGAAATTCTGAATTCTCAGGAAGAACCGATGCAGCTTTCAGAAGTGAAAGAAAGATCGCAGCTTTCCGGAAAAAAATGGGACAAAGCTTCGAAAAATCTTACGAAAAACAATCTTGTAAAAGTGGAAAAAACCGAAGATCAGCTTCTGATGATTCTGGTTTAAGAACATTTCAAAACATATTAAAATCCTGAAAAAGCATTCAGGATTTTTTTTATTTTTAAATTTGACAGGTGCGAAACCTTTTTCTTCTTTTCCTATTGCTTTCCGTTTCAAAACTGCAGTCGCAGATGTTGACTTCGGTTTATTTTGATGTGAATAAATCTGATCTGAAAGCTGAAACAGTTTCAAAACTAGACAGTCTTGCCCAGCTGAAAGCCAATCTTACTTTCAGAATCTACGGTAACTGCGACAGTTCTGGCACGGATGAATTCAACAGAATACTTTCGGAGAAAAGAGCTGAAAAAGTGACCGCCTATCTTTCTTCCAGAATTTCACCGAATATCAAAATTGGAAACACGGTAGGCCTGGGCGAAACAAAACCTGTGAATGATAACAGCACACATCAGCTGAAAGCCAAAAACCGCCGCGTGGATATTTTTATCGAAAGAAGTTTTCTGCCAGGTGAGAAAATTTCAAGAAAAGGCCTCCCAAGTTTTTTTGATACGCGTGTTTCGGACATGAAAGCGGGAGACACATTATCGCTTCCTGATGTTAATTTTTATGGCGGCCGTCACGTCTGGCTTCCGAAGGCAGAACTGAAACTTAAACGGCTTCTGAATATTCTGAAGTATAATCCTGAACTTTATGTGGAACTGCAGGGACATATTTGCTGTGATTATGAAAATTTTGACGGTGAAGACCTCGATCTTGGTACTTTCAATCTTTCCGTAACGCGCGCAGAGGCTATCAGAAACTATCTTTTAAAAAATGGCATCAATGCAGACAGAATCAAAGCGGCCGGACTTGGGCATCTCAATCCAGTGGTCTATCCGGAAACAACAGAGCGGGACCGAACCTTAAACCGCCGCGTCGAACTTTTGATTCTGAAGAATTAAATCTTTTTAATGAAAACTTAACGCAGTATTCATTATCAATTCACATCGGTGAAGTACTTTTATTTACTTGATAAGAGTAATGAAAAAGCTTCCGCTCATCCTTTTTGTTTTCCTTTTATTTTCCTGCTCAGATTCTGAAAATTCTGTGAAAATCAAGGGTTCAGATACTGAAGTAAATCTCGCCGTAGAACTCGCGGAAAAATTCTACACCGTGAACAGCGATTACAGTCTTGCCGTTTCCGGCGGCGGTTCCGGTTTGGGAATTGCGTCGTTGTATAACGGTCAAGCCGATATTGCCAATTCTTCGCGGCCGCTTTCTGATGACGAAATACGGCTGTTTGAAGAAAAGGGAATTGAATTGATTACGAATGTTTTTGCGGAAGATGCAACGGCAATTGTCGTGAATTCCAATATTCCGATTGACGAAATTGATGTCGAAAATCTCGGCAAAATTTTCGACGGTTCATATAAAGATTGGGAACCGGTTCTTGGAAAAAAACTGGCGATTAATATTTATGGTCGTCAAAGCAATTCCGGAACACATTCTTTTGTTCAGAAAAAACTCAACATCAAATTTTCACCGAAAGCCAAAGAGATGAATGGAAACGCGCAGATTCTGGAAGGAATTAAAGCTGATCCGTCCGGAATTGGTTATGTCGGCGCCGGTTATTTGCTGAGTTTACCGGAAGATTCGAATGTAAAAGCACTTAAAATAAAGGAAACCCAAAATGGAATAGCAATTTCACCTTTGGATGATGAAGCCATTAAAACGGGAAAATATTTTTTTCAGCGTCCGCTTTATCAGTTTATTCCGAAAGAATCTTGGGCGAAAGCAAAACCGTTTCTCGATTTTGAAAAAACAGAAGAAGGGAAGGAGATCATCAGGAAATCGGGTTATTATGTTTTAGAATAATGTAGAGAATATGAAAACGAAAAGTCGGATTTTTCTGGTTATTGCACTCGTTGCCGCAATTACAGTGTTTCATATTTTAATCGTATTCGGAATTATTCCTTATGAATATGTTTGGGGAGGACGCTTGAAAAATGATGCGCAAATGTATATTTCCGAAACAGTCTCTATTGTTCTGAATCTGTTTCTGATTGTTGTTTTATTGATGAAATCAGATCAAATCAAGCCTTGGTTTTCGCCAAAAGTGATGAGTGGAATACTGTGGTTTTTCGTCATCTTGTTTGGACTCAATACCATTGGAAATTTACTTGCTGAAACTGTTTTTGAAAAAAGTTTTGCAGTGGTGACGCTGTTTCTTGTGATAATGATTTTCATGCTGCTGAAAAAAGAAAATTTGAAAAAAAAATGAGCTCTATCAATAACAGAGAAAGACAGAATACGGCTTTTAAATGGATTTTCAGGATTACAGGGTTGCTTGTAATTGCGGTTTTGGCCGGAATTTTCCTGATGCTCGTCTATAATTCTATTGCCTTTTTCGGGAATTTTTCGCCGATGGATTTTATTTCCGGAACGCAGTGGAATCCTTCATTTGAACAGTACGGAATTTTACCGCTGATTGTTTCCACAACTTTGGTGACATTCGGCGCAATGCTGATTGCCGTTCCTCTGGGAATCGGAACTGCGACTTTTCTGTCAGAATACTGTCCGCCAAAACTGAAAGCCATTCTGAAACCTGCAATCGAAATGCTGGCTGCAGTTCCTTCTGTTGCCATCGGATTTTTGGGAATTGTTCTTCTCGGTCCCGGAATCGCAGATGTTACCAATCAAAGTAACGGACTGAACGCTTTGAACGGTGCAATTCTTTTGGCGATTATGGCTTTACCGACAATTATTACCGTGAGCGAAGATGCAATCAGTGCGGTTCCTCAAACGTATCGTGAGGCGAGTTTGGGAATCGGAGCCGACCGTTGGGAAACCGTAAGAAAAATTGTGATTCCAGCCGCTGCTCCGGGAATTATTGCTGCTGTCATGTTGGGAGTTGGACGCGCCATCGGCGAAACGATGACGGTTTTAATGGCAACCGGAAATGCCGCCGCTTTTCCGAAAGGTTTTTTCGACAGTGTAAGAACAATCACCGCAACCATCGCCATTGAAATGGGTGAAGTTCCGTATAATACCACGCATTATTACGCACTGTACGCCATTGCTGCAGTTCTGTTTTTTATGACGCTGATTGTGAATCTTTTGGGCGAATATTTCGTGAATAAATTCAGAAAATACCATGCAATGTAATGAAGAAGCTTAATAAATTCTGGGAATGGTTGATATTGGGAAGCTGTACGGTAATTGTTCTGCTTTTCCTTGGCGTAATTATTTTTGATATCGTCGCGAAAGGTTGGGGTGCAGTCAGCTGGGAATTTCTTTCAAAAACTCCTAAAAATGCAATGACGGAAGGCGGAATTCTTCCTGCAATTCTGGGAACAGTCGTATTAACACTGCTTACCGCGGTTTTCTGTATTCCTTTTGGTGTGTGTTGCGCGGTTTATCTTAACGAATATGCGAAAGACAGCTATCTTACAAAAGCAATCCGTGCTTCCATCAGAAATCTCTCGGGAATTCCTTCCATTATTTACGGACTGTTTGGTTTAGCACTTTTTGTTCAGGGAATGAATTTGGGAACGTCAATGCTTTCGGCGGGATTAACTTTGGGCTTACTTTCTTTACCTTACATCATCACAACAACGGAAGAAGCGCTCCGTAGAATCCCGAATTCAACAAGGGAAGCCTCTTTGGCGGTTGGAGCTACGCAGTTTGAAAGTATTAAAGACGTAGTAATACCTTCCGCACTTCCAGGAATTTTAACCGGAGTTGTTCTCACACTTTCAAGAGCTGCAGGAGAAACCGCACCGATTCTATTTACCGGAGTTGCCTTTTTTATTACGGGTAATACAGGCGGAATCAATCAGGAATTCATGGCACTTCCTTATCACTTGTACATGCTTTCGACGCAGCATCAGGCGATAGAGCAGGTTCGTCCTTTGGCGTACGGAACTGCACTGGTTTTGATTGTGGTTGTGTTTTTACTTAGTTTAACTGCATTTTACATTCGCTATAAATATTCAAAAGATGGAAAATAATATAAAACTGTCCGGCAAAAATGTGAATCTTTGGTTTGGTGACAAACACGTTCTGAAAGGGTGCAATGTAGAATTTGAAAAGAATTCCGTAACGGCATTAATCGGACCTTCAGGTTGCGGAAAATCCACTTTACTGAGATGTTTCAACCGAATGCACGATCTGAATTCCGAAGCAAAAGTTGAAGGTGATTTCCTTTTGGATAGCGATGATATTTATGATGGAAATACTTCTGTAACACAGATCAGAAGGAAAATCGGAATGGTTTTTCAGAAAGGCAATCCGTTCCCGAAAAGCATTTACGACAATATCAATTACGGACTCAAAATCAATAATTTTCCAGTTAGAGACCGTTCAAAAATCATTGAAAAATCGCTCAAAGAAAGTTATATTTGGGATGAGGTAAAAGATGACCTGAAAAAGCCGGCAACACGTCTTTCCGGCGGTCAGCAACAGCGTTTGTGTATAGCAAGAACCGTTGCTTTGAGACCGGAAGTGATTTTAATGGATGAACCGTGTTCTGCACTCGATCCGATTTCTACTAAAAAAGTAGAGGAACTCATTCACGAACTCAAAAAAGATTACACAATTGTTATTGTGACGCATAATATGCAGCAGGCGCAACGAGTTGCCGACAAAACCTGTTTTATGTATCTGGGTGAAGTAATCGAGTTTGCTGAAACTGAACAGATTTTCCAGAATCCGCAGCACGAACTCACTCAGAAATACATTAAAGGCGCTTTCGGGTAATATTTAATTGTTTTCTAGCATAAAAATACCTTCAGAAGTCATTTTCTGAAGTGTTATGGTGTTGATAACTTTTGCCGTTTTCTCATGCTTTTTTACTTTCGTATTTCGCTGATTTTTCCGATATTTGTAAGTCTTTGCAAAAAGCAAAAATTAGTTGAATTTTAATTGAAATTTAAATATTTGCGGAAGCCAAAAGCCGTACGCAAACAGAAGAAATTATGAGTCAGAAACAATATACAGCAAGTAATATTCAGGCGCTCGAAGGAATGGAGCACGTTCGTTTGCGTCCTTCCATGTACATCGGTGATGT
>JAEXBA010000011.1 GCA_023457935.1 Bacteroidota bacterium
TTTTAAGTTCACCAAAGAAAATGTAGTTTCGGACGGTTTGGTTGCCATTGCACTCACGCTGATTTCCTATTCCGTTGCAGAAGTTTTCCACGGATATGGTTTTATTGCTGTTTTTCTGGCCGCTTACTTTTTCCGCCGTTTCGAAAAAGAACACGAATACCATGAAGACCTTCATAATTTTTCTGAACAGATTGAGAGAATTATGATGTCTGTCCTTCTTATAGTTTTCGGATTGCTGATTACCCAGGGTTTACTTCTCGATCTGGAAAGCACTGGAATACTGATGGGGATTGCGTTTATATTTATCATTCGTCCTTTGTCCGCATATGTAAGCCTAACAGGTATTCCTATGAATAAATTTCGGAAAACTGCCATTTCATTTTTAGGAATTCGCGGTATTGGCTCCTTTTATTATACAGCGTATGCCTTTGCACATTCTGACAATTTTGCTGTGGAAGAAATGAAAACAGTTTGGTCTACAGTGGCCTTTATCGTTTTACTCTCAGTTATCACCCACGGAGTAATTGCCCCTCTGTTTATGAATAAAATCGGAAACAATTCGACCTGACAAAATCAAATCTTAAAAATACTTCTGCCGGCGCTGTTTTCATCTTATGTTTAATTATTTTTGAATGATGAAACAGATTATTCTGCTTTTAGCGCTATTCTGTCTTTCCTGCGAAAAACAGGAACCGCACCCCTACACTTTTTATTACTGGAAAACACAGCTTGCCCTGGCAGAAAAAGAGAAAAAGGCCTTAAATGCTGCCACCATTACGAAACTGTACACGCGGTTTTTTGATATCGATAAAGCTGACGGAAAATTCCTGCCCGTTGCAACCGTAACGAAAGATGAAAGCTTTCAAACAGAAAAAGAAATTGTTCCTGTTGTATTCATCATGAACAGAGCTTTTCTAAATATCAAACCGGAAGAAATCACCTTTCTTGCTGAAAATGTTTCAGAATTAATCAAAAAGAAAACTGCTGAATTCAGGTTCAGAGAATCCAAAGAAATCCAAATCGACTGCGACTGGACAGCCGGAACCAAAGACGATTACTTCAGATTCCTCAAGGAGCTCCGAAAGGTATCAGGAAAGGAAATCACTTCAACATTACGGCTTCATCAGGTGCGCGACCAAAAAGTAATGGGCATTCCGCCCGTTTCCAAAGTTTATCTGATGTGCTACTCTACTACATCGCCGCTTGAAAATTCAGATAAAAATTCAATTCTGGATGTTCCTCTTCTGAAAAGCTACCTGAGCTCCCTGGACCGTTATCCGATAAAGCATATCGATATTGCGCTGCCCATTTATTCCTGGGGAATTGTAACCAATCATCTGGGCAAAAGGAAACTCATCAATGCTCTTTCTGCAAAAGAACTGGAGCATGAGAATCTGCGGATGGTTTCAAAAAATGAAGCCGAAGTCCTTGAAGACGGATTTTACTTCGGAAATTATCTGAATAAAGGATTCAGAATTAAAACTGAAGAAATAACAGACGCTCAACTGGATGAAGTTACCGAGTTTCTGGACTCAAAATTAAACGGCTACAACATTGTGTATTATCAGCTGGACCGTAAATTTATTGAAAACCAAAACTTTAACCGGTAATTCTTCATTTGCTGTACATTATTTTTTTAATTTTACTGAACTGAAAAACCATAACCAACGATGAAAAAAATCCTGCTTTCCGCATCGCTTTTACTGATATTTTCCAAAGCTTCCGGCTGTGCCGATTACTATCCGGACGGCGATTATTTCAACCTGTTTACGCAGACCATCATCAAGGACAAAACCTATATTCCGTTTCTTTTTACTTACGGCCCGCAGTTTTACGACGACGGTGTGAAAAGAATGATTCCGGATGAAAATATTTTCAGCTGGCAGAAATACTTCGGGAACCGGCTGGATTACCGTGAGACGGAATTTCTGGTGAACCACATGTCAATAGATGTTTTAAACAGTTATAAAAATGGAAATAATGCTGACGCGATTCTGAAAAAACTCGGTTCCTATCAGTCCAACGCTGAAGCGATTGATTATCTGATTGAAGCGAAATATCTGGAACCTTACATGAAGATTAATTATGTGGAAAGTGAAGATTCGTTTTACGTTAGAGATGAACAGTCAAAAGATGCTTCCCAGCTGAATTTCCAGAAAACGGTTTCGGCTTTGGTTTCCCTATACGGCGCAGCAAAAAATCCTGAAATAAAGCAGCGTTACGGTTATCAGATTGTGCGCTTTTACCATTACAACAGAAATTATGAGCAGGCCGTTGATGCTTTTAAAACCTTTGTAGAACCTGTCAAACTCCGTTCTGTTCCATATTATTACGCATTGGATCAGATGGCAGGAGCGCAGCGCGGACTCAAAATGAATGAAGATGCCAACTGGAACTTCTTCCGGGTTTTCATGAATGCTCCGTCCAGGAAAGAAGGTGCGTTCGTGTCGATGAAACTTTCAGATTCCGCCTCATTTCAGAATATTCTGAAAAGAACTTCCACTCCGGAAGAAAAAAACATGGCCTACTTTCTTTTGGGTTACAGCGATTTTACAAACCCGATTCCGAATATGCAGAAAATGTTTGAGATTGATCCGGATTCTGAGATTCTGAAAGTAATGGCAGCCAGAGCCATCAATGTTCTCGAGCGGAATTATCTTGCAAACTATCTGTACAGCGAAAATGAAATTCAGAAAATCAGTACACAATTGGGTGAACCGGCGAAAGTTCAGAAAAAGGAAAAACTGAGTTTCTGGGATAGAGTTGTAAACTTCTTCCGAAATCTGTTCGGCAGTAAAAAAGACAGTACAGAAAAAAAGCCGCGTAAGGAAAACGCTTCAGAAAAAGACCTTACCGAAAACCCCAACCGTATTCCTGTGTTTCATAATCAGGAACGTTTTTACGGTGACAATCCGGAAGCCAATTATCTTGATGAATTTTCAGCATTCACTGCGAAAACGAAAGAGAAATCCATAGACGAATTCTGGCAGATTGCTGATGCGTACGTGAAATTTCTGCAAAAGGATTTTGAAAAAAGCAGTGAGATTCTCGCCGCCATTAAAACCACCAATCCGGAATACACGGAACAGATCAACCGGATGAAAATGCTGAATGACATTACCGCACAGCCAAGGATTGACACCGCTTTTGAAAATCACATTTCGCAAACTTATCCAGACATTTTCTCTGAGAAAGAAACTGCGAAACACAGCTTACAAAACGATTATTACTATTACGAACAGCCAACTACCGCAGATTTTATCCGCGATGTACTGGCAAACCGCTATTTTCTTCAGAATGAAGACGGAAAATCGTTCCTGATGCACAACAAAATTTCAGACCTGCAGTATTATCCGGATCCGGTTCTTGCCAAAAAAGTTCAGGATTTTGTGAATAAGCCAAATAAAACCGCCCTCGAACAAACCGTTATCATGAAAAATGCAGATATTGAAGATTCGGATGCTTTCTTCAATATCATCTACGGCGATGCAGAAATGCGGAAAGGAAATTTTGTAAACGCAAAAACATTTTACGCAAAAGCCACAGATTTCCAAGGAATTCCGAGAACTGATTACGATTACAATACAACTCCTGTAACAGAAAATCAGGTGGTGTATTCTTCGGGAATCTATGACGGTTTCAATAATATCTCATCTTTGGTTTTTGGCCACAATGTTTGGGAAAGTTTCAGCAGCAGCGAAGAACAGTCGGTAAAAGCAGAATCATTTGCCGGTGAGTTTCCTTTCATCAAAAATCACATGAATAAGCTGGAACTGGCCGATGCGCTGGTTCAGCTTCAAAAAACCAATAACGCCAATGCCAACCAACTCATTGGAAATGTTCTCTACAATACTTCATCACTCGGTTACTTCCGGGAACTGTTCATAATGGATATTGATAATTCGCCGTGGGGAAAAAATGATATTGACCGCCAGGAAATCCCGAAATTCCAGTATTACTATAAACAGTTCAGCTGGAATCCAACGGTTGCGCCCGATAACTTTGATACCGCAATCGGTTTCTATGAAAAGGCACTGAAACAAACGCAGGACAAGGAGCAGCAAACCAGAATACTGTTCCAGCTCGCTTCTGCAGAACAGGGAAAATACTACCAGTGGAAAGCAAAACAAAGCTTCAGCATTTCCTATGACGATCCGAAATGGGAAGAAAAACAGAATGCTTTTTCAGCGCAGCTCGCAGCAGAGAAGAACCGGAATTACCGTAAATATTTTACGATGATGAAAAAAGAGTATGCTGCAACAGCAACATCGCAGGAACTGATGGGAAGCTGCAGCTATTACAGTTATTTTATAAACCGGAACTGATGTTTGAGCGAAAAAAAAGCATTACCTGTTACTGATGAATTTCATACAGGTTTAGTTGCAGTGTTCTGCTGTGAAGTGTACTTTTGATTAAATTTTATTTATGAGAACATTCATTCTTATACTGTTTTTGCCGATGTTCTGTCTGGCGCAGATTGACAAAGCAGTTACTGCGGGAATTCTGATTAACGGGCTGGATCAGCGCATTGCATTCCGTGATTTAAAATGGTCCAACGGTAAAGCAGAATACATCAATGTTTCGACCCATCAGCTGGAATCACTGTATGAAAATTCAATAAAATCGCTCCGTTCTTTCACAGACGATGATCCGGAATTTGCCAAAAAAGAGGAAATAACTGAAGAACAGACTGCCTTAAACGGAATGTACCGCACCAGTTTACCGGAAGGAGTTTATTTAACAATGGAAGATTTTATTCAGGGCAAGCCGAATTCTACCGCGCCCATAACGCCGCGTGAACTTTATGGCTTTGAAAAAAATATCGCACCGGACGGCGCCATGTACTGTTTCTTCTTTGACCATGCAGAGAGGAAAATCAGCAAAGCTTTCGCCGTTGTTCACAAAAACTATCTTTATTTCAGAATGGGTTCGGTTCTGAAAAACAAAAACAAAAAAGACAAATCGCAGGGCAGCGACAACCCGAATGCGTTCTCACGTGTGATTATCGGCGGCAACAATTATCTCTATACGGAAGCGCCGCTCGGAAACATTTGGGAAAAAGGCCTTTATGCCAATTACGGTGTTTCAACAGCAATGGCCAACCATAACAAAGGTATTCTTTGGGATCGGCACAACAGTGAGTTCAACATTTTCGTAAACTGTAAAGATTACAATACTTTTATGCAGCAGAAAGCGCCGGAACACATGCAGGAATGTAAAGATAAACAACCAAACAATTTCCTTATAAGAGAAGCTGTGCTTCTGATAAAATAAACCTTTTAAAACCGAAAAGCTTTCAGAAATACTGAAAGCTTTTTATTTTAACGTTATCTGTCTTCTTCCTCAATTTCATTCTGAATCTGCTGGTTCCTCATTTTATGTTCATGGTTATCCTCGGCAGCATCAATGGAATGCGACTGGTGAAGATCGTTGTCTTCTTCAGCCAAATCTGAAAGTTTTTCGTAATAACGATGCAGTTTATCGAGTTCCTTTTCGGTTAAATCTTCGATATCCACAATACGGTTGCTGGCTTTTTCGTGGGCGGCAATCAGTTCGTTAAGTTTAATCTGAATGGCTTTTGAATCTTTATTCTGCGCTTTCTGAATGAGGAAAACCATCAGAAAAGTTACAATGGTAGTTCCGGTATTGATGACAAGCTGCCAAGTTTCCGAAAAACTGAAAAAAGGCCCGCAGAGCGCCCAAATAATAATCAGGAGAAAAGCGCCGATAAACGCAGGCGGCGTTCCGGTGGCATTGGTAGCCCAGTTGGCGAATTTCTCAAACAGGTTTTTATCGGTATTGGTTTCCATATCCGGTTCTTTTTAATGATGAGATATACAAAACTCTGCCAAACCCTGTTTTATTGATTGTTAATGAAATAAATGTAAAAGAAAACCTGTAAAATAATAACGGCAGTAAGTTTAATGGTAAATGATGTTTTGGAAATTTTATGACGGAATACAAACATGCCCAGAACAGCACCTACTGCACCGCCAAGAAAAGTGAGAATCAGCAGTACATTTTCCGGAATTCTGCGCTGATGTTTTATCGCTTTTCTTTTATCTGTTCCAAAAACTGCAAAAGAAATAAGATTAATAAATATGAAATAGAAAATCAGAAAATTCATTGTCTAAAAATAGAAAAATCCGCTCTCTAGTGAGAACGGATTCATTATTTCAAGTCTATTTTGCCGAATGCGTAAAGCCTAATGCTTATTGCATACCGCCATTCATCACACTTTAATTTCTACGTCAACTCCTGAAGGAAGCTCTAATTTCATTAGGGCATCAACAGTTTTTGAAGATGAAGAGTAGATGTCCATCAGTCTCTTATGAGCTGAAAGCTGGAACTGCTCTCTTGCCTTCTTGTTTACGTGCGGAGATCTCAACACTGTGAAGATTCTCTTATTGGTTGGCAATGGGATTGGTCCGTTTACAACAGCACCAGTCGCTTTTACCGTTTTTACGATTTTCTCAGCAGATTTATCTACCAAATTGTAATCGTAAGACTTAAGTTTTATTCTGATTCTTTGTGACATTTTATTTTTTGCTTTAGGCAATAAGCGGTAAGCTTTAGGCTTTGCTTCTTGCGTTAAAAATTTAATAAATGCTTGTGCTTAAAGCTTAATGCTTAAAGCTTTCAGCTTTTTATCCTTTAGCTTTAGCGATTACGTCTTCAGCGATATTTGTTGGAGCGGCTTCGTATTTCTCGAATTCCATCGAAGAAGTTGCTCTACCTGAAGAAAGTGTTCTAAGCGAAGTTACATATCCGAACATTTCAGAAAGCGGCACGAAAGCTTTGATTACTTTAGCGTTGTTTCTGTCGTCCATACCGTTTACGGTTCCTCTTCTTCTGTTAAGGTCACCTACGATATCACCCATATATTCTTCCGGTGTTACTACTTCCAGCTTCATGATTGGTTCCATGATCACCGCTTTAGCAGCTCTACCAGATTCCTTGAATCCCATTTTAGCAGCCAGTTCGAAAGAAAGCTGATCGGAGTCAACCGCGTGGAAAGATCCGTCTTTAAGCGTAATCTTCATTGCGTCAACTTCAAATCCTGCAAGAGGACCGTTCTTCATTGCTTCTTTAAATCCTTTTTCTACTGAAGGGATAAATTCTTTAGGAATGTTACCACCCTTGATTTCGTTGATGAATTCAAGACCTGTTTTTCCTTCGTCAGCCGGACCGATTGTAAATACGATATCCGCAAACTTACCACGACCACCGGATTGTTTTTTGTAAACTTCTCTGTGGTTCGCTTCTTTTGTAAGCGCTTCTTTGTACTCAACCTGCGGCTGTCCCTGGTTAACTTCAACTTTGAACTCTCTTCTCATACGGTCAACAATAATGTCAAGGTGAAGTTCACCCATACCGGAGATGATCGTTTGTCCTGAAGCTTCGTCAGTTTTAACCTGGAAAGTTGGATCTTCTTCAGCCAGTTTAGCCAAAGCGTTACCCATTTTATCCTGGTCTGCCTTAGTTTTAGGCTCAACTGCGATACCGATTACAGGATCCGGGAAGATCATTGATTCCAGAACGATTGGGTTCTTTTCATCAGAAAGTGTATCTCCGGTTTTGATATCCTTGAAACCTACAGCTGCACCGATGTCTCCTGCTTCAATAGTTTCAACAGGATTCTGCTTGTTGGCGTGCATCTGATAGATTCTGGAAATTCTTTCTTTGTTTCCTGATCTTGTATTCAAAACGTAAGAACCGGCGTCAAGCTTACCTGAATAAGCTCTGAAGAATGCCAAACGTCCTACGAATGGGTCTGTAGCGATTTTGAAAGCCAAAGCGGAGAACGGTTCGTTAACGTCCGGTTTTCTCTCGATTTCTGCATCAGTTCTTGGGTCAGTTCCTGAAATATTATCCTTATCCATTGGAGAAGGAAGATATTTACAAACTGCATCAAGCATGAACTGTACTCCTTTATTCTTGAATGAAGAACCACAGGTCATTGGGATGATAGACAAATCGATGGTTGCTTTTCTCAAAGCTTCGTTGATTTCGTCTTCAGTGATTGAATCCGGATCTTCGAAGAATTTTTCCATCAGAGTATCATCGTAGTCCGCTACTGCTTCTACCAGTTTCTCTCTGTATTCCAAAACTTCATCCTGCATATCTTCAGGAATCGGAATAACTGTGAAAGTTGCTCCCTGTCCTGCTTCGTCCCAAACAATTGCTCTGTTCTTGATTAAGTCAACAACACCTTTGAAATCTTCTTCAGCACCGATTGGAAGTACAATTGGAACTGCGTTGGATCCCAACATTTCTTTCACCTGGTTTACCACGTTAAGGAAGTCTGCACCCTGTCTGTCCATTTTATTAACGAATCCCATACGCGCAACTTTGTAGTTGTCCGCAAGTCTCCAGTTGGTTTCAGACTGAGGTTCAACACCGTCAACCGCAGAAAATAGGAATACAAGACCGTCAAGAACTCTTAATGATCTGTTTACCTCTACTGTAAAGTCAACGTGCCCCGGTGTATCAATAATGTTGAAGTGATATTCTTTAGACTCAGGCAAAGTTTTTCCCTGATCTGTCGGAAAGTTCCATTTACAGGTTGTAGCTGCAGAAGTAATGGTAATACCTCTTTCCGCTTCCTGCTCCATCCAGTCCATTGTAGAAGCACCTTCGTGAACCTCTCCAATTTTGTGGGTTTTACCTGTGTAGAACAAAATTCTTTCTGTAGTGGTGGTTTTCCCTGCGTCGATGTGAGCAGCGATACCGATGTTTCTTGTAAATTTAAGATCTCTTGCCATTGCAGATTAGAATTTAAAGTGTGAGAAAGCCTTGTTAGCTTCCGCCATTTTATGAGTATCTGATTTTTTCTTGAAAGCAGCACCTTCTTCCTTAGAAGCAGCGATAATTTCAGCAGCCAGTTTCAAAGCCATTGATTTATCATTTCTTGCTTTCGAATATTTGATTAACCATTTCATTGCCATAGAAATTTTTCTGTCGGCTCTGATTGGCATCGGAATCTGAAAGTTAGCACCACCAATTCTTCTTGAACGTACTTCTACGTGCGGCATTACATTGGTAAGGGCATCTTTCCAGATCTCAAGAGACGTTTTTTCGCTGTCTCCTTTTTTGTTTTCTACAACCTCAAGTGCATCATAGAAAATTTTGAATGCGATTGACTTCTTACCGTCAAGCATCAAGTTATTTACGAATCTTGTTACCAGCTGATCATTAAATTTCGGATCCGGTAACAACGGTCTTTTTTTCGCTTTCGTCTTTCTCATTGTTTCGTTTCTTAATAATTAATGATTACTTCTTTTTACCTTTTGCAGGTGCAGCTGCCTGACCTGGTTTTGGTCTCTTAGCTCCGTACTTAGATCTTCTCTGAGTTCTTCCGTTAACTCCTGCGGTATCCAAAGCTCCACGAACAATGTGATAACGTACACCCGGTAGGTCTTTCACCCTTCCGCCACGCACCAATACTATCGAGTGCTCCTGAAGATTATGTCCTTCGCCCGGGATATAAGCGTTGACTTCTTTACCGTTAGAAAGTCTTACCCTTGCAACTTTTCTAAGTGCAGAGTTAGGCTTCTTAGGTGTAGTGGTATATACTCTCGTACATACACCGCGTCTTTGTGGACAAGAATCAAGAGCAGCCGATTTGCTCTTCTTGGCAAGTGTGGCTCTTCCTTTTCTTACTAATTGTTGAATAGTAGGCATAAATGCTTTTTATTTTAGGGTGCAAAAGTAAGAATAATTTTTGAACTGACAAGCAATCTGCGTTAAATAATTATAAATGTAAGGAGTTGATTAATTGCAGCTTACTTCAGTTTCAGCTGGGAAGTATAAAGAACTTGTGATTTATCCTGAATAGTGTCGTATTTCAGCCACTTGATTTTTGGATTAAGGCCGCCGGCAACGCTCTGCTTCACATAACCGGTCTGATTGGCGGTATGAGGATATTTGATTTCCCTGTTAATAACAGGAATTTTGTAAGTACTGATAATCAGATGGTTTTGCTCATCATTAAAAAGATATTTTTTCCTGGAGTACTGCGGCATCTGAGGTTCAATCTGTTCTCTTACTTCAAGATAAGAACCCGGCGATTTAAGACTGTAAGCCATCTGGAAAAAGAGAAAGAAACAGGAAATTGTGAAAATCAGTTGATCATTTTTAAGATCAGCATAATAAACAATGAGGAAGGAAAAGAATAATATGAAATTGGCTGCTGCCAAAGTCCGCATATTCATTTCTTCAATCTGCTGGAAGAGTCCGGACAAAAACAGGGCTAAAGTATACAGTATTGCGGTAAGCCACATGAAATAATGGAAATCAAGCCGCAGAAGATGCTTTTTTCTTTGAAAAATCCTAAAAAGTAAAAACGCCAAAACAATATCAAAAACAGCAAGACCCACCTGAAACGCAATACTGAATACAGAATTGGAGGCCGGTTTAATCCCGATAAAAGGATTCACCACATTAATCATACCGAGAAAATCGCGCAAAATATAAACTGCATAATACTGTGCAGGTTTACCGCGCAGATCTTCACCGGTGAAACTTCCAAAGTGGATATAATTCCAAAAAAGATAAGCTGCAATCCCGATTCCTGACAGAACAAGAACTTTGAACAGATCTTTTGTGTAACTGCGGTCCCTAATCTTCCAAACTGCAAGCAGCCAGAAAAGTCCAAGCGACGCATATATATAAATACCGGAATACCGAACTGTAAATAACAATACCGTAATCAAGGAAGTCCAAATGATGAACGGAACACCTTTGAATCTGTTATGAATCCGCTCATGTATACAGTAAATCAGAAAATAACAAAGAAAAAGGAAGAGATTCTCCGACATTACAACCGTAAATATAAAAAAGACCGTTTTTCCCGTAAGAAGAATAACAGTTTCCCGGAAATAAAACTTCTTGAGATAAGAAAACATCAGAATAATCAGCAGTAGAACCATATTCAACGCTTTGGAAGCCCAGAAATAATCACCGAAAATTTCGTAGAATAATCTCAGCAGGACAGGAAATCCTAAAGGAAAGAGAGCTGTTTCGGGATTGGGTAAATCCGCAGCAATTCCGAAATACGATAAACTGTCCGCTCCAATTCCGCCCGAAAACTGGAAAAAAGAGTGAACAAAATAACAGATCAACGTAACCGCAGCCAGAATAATGTACTTCTTCATCGGCCTCAAAAATAAACATTGCCACAACTATTCTCAAAATAAAACTTTGACATTGATTCAATCAATTGTGAATAATTGCTTTAATTCTTTAAATCCATTATCTTTGTTGATATAATCACAGAACATGAAAAACACAGCTATTATCGGTCTGAAAGAGACCAAAACAAAAGAAATCGCAGAAAAACTGAATGTGCTTTTAGCAAACTATTCAATTTTCTATCAAAATACGCGCGGTGCGCACTGGAACATCAAAGGCGATCAGTTCTTTACGCTTCACCCAAAATTTGAGGAACTTTATGACAACCTGGTTCTGAAGATTGATGAAATCGCAGAAAGAATCCTTACTTTAGGCGCAGTTCCGGCTCATAATTATTCCGAATATCTGGAAGTTTCCACCATCAAAGAAAGCAAAGAGGTTTCAGACGGAAACAAATGCGTAGAAAACATTCTTGCTTCATTTAAAGTAGTGATCGACCTTCAGAGAGAACTTCTTGATATTTCCGACGAAGCAGGCGATGAAGGAACCAACTCGCAAATGAGCGACTACATCACAGAACAGGAAAAAGAAGTCTGGATGTACAATTCATACCTTGGAAAATAATTCTGAAATAAATATTCAGCAAAATCGTCCGTCATTTGGACGATTTTTTTGTTTCTAATCTTTACATTTGTTATAAACAAGACAGAAAAATGAGTGAAGTCCGCCTGAAATCAATCCTCGATAACGATTTCTATAAAATCACGATGCAGAACGCCGTGGTAAAACTTTTCCCGAACGAAAGAGTGAAATACGAATTCATCAACCGCGGAAAACACCATTTCCCGGAAGGTTTTGCCGAAGAACTCCGAAAAGCGGTGGATGCAATGGCGCAGCTTCAGCTCACGATAGACGAGAAAAAATACCTACAGAAAACCTGTCCGTATCTTGCACTTCCCTATTTGGATTTTCTGGAAGGTTTCCATTACGATCCTTCCGAAGTGAAGATTTTGCAGAACGGAAATGATGTTGAAGTTACCGTTGAAGGACTTTGGTACAGAACCATTCTTTGGGAAGTCCCTTTGTTGGCGCTGATTTCCGAGCTTCATTACGAAATGAACAAAATGGAGCGCGACAGCAACGAAGAAGTGATGAACACCACACTTCAGAAAGCCGAAAAACTTAACCAACTCGGAGTTACTTTTGCGGAATTCGGTACACGCAGAAGACATTCCTATAAAGTTCACGATTTGGTTGTGGACGCTTTAATTAAAAGTCAGAATTCAAAATTCATTGGAAGTTCCAACGTTCATTTTGCCATGAAATATGGCGTAAAACCAATTGGAACACACGCTCATGAATGGTTTATGTTTCACGCAGCAGAATACGGTTTCAAAATGTCCAACGAAATTGCACTGGAAAACTGGGTAAATGTGTACCGCGGAGATTTGGGAGTTGCACTTTCAGACACCTACACAACGGAAGTTTTCTTTCAGCAGTTCGATAAAAAATTTGCAAAACTTTTCGACGGTGTTCGTCACGATAGCGGTGATCCGCTTGAATTTGCGGATAAAACCATTGCTCATTACGAGCGAAACGGTATCAATCCGATGTTCAAATACATAATTTTTTCGGACGGACTTAATCTTGAAAAAGTGGAAGAAATCACCAATTACTGTCGCGGAAAAATCGGAATTTCTTTCGGAATCGGCACCAATCTTACCAACGATGTCGGCTTAAAACCAATGAATATTGTGATGAAACTCATCGGCGTTCAGGCCAACAACGGCGAATGGATTCCAACCGTAAAACTTTCCGATGAACGCGGAAAATACACCGGAGATCCGAAAATGATTGAACTTGCCAAAGAATTTCTGAGAATTAAAGACTAAAACATGAAAAATATCTTAGCATTCCTTTTTATTTCGTTCGCGCTCAGTTCCTGCGTCATTCATCAAAAAGGAGAGCCCGGAAAACCTGGAGAACTCGGAAAATCGTCTGCAGAAACAACAACGCAAAACGGATTCAGCCAGAAACTGGCAGATTCTCTTGGCGCCGATAAATACGGCATGAAAAGTTACTTTCTGGTCATTCTGAAAACCGGAGCAAAAGACAAGGAAATCACGGATAAAGCACAACGCGCCGAACTTTTCAAAGGTCATTTCTCCAACATGCAGGAAATGGAAAAATCCGGAAAACTAAAAATGGCCGGTCCGTTTTCAACCGCCAATCATCTTGGTTACCGCGGAATTTTCCTGCTCGATGTAAAAACCGAAGACGAAGCCAAAGCTTTTCTGCAGAACGATCCTACCATTAAAACCGGAATTTTCGATGTGGAAATTCTGCCTTGGTATGGTTCTTCGGCCATTCCGATGCATCTGGATTATCATAAAAAAATCGCTAAGGAAAATCCGTAATTATAGGAGCTTTTTGCTATAAAAAGTAACAGGTTTTAAAAACGGGATTTCGTATTTTTGAAAAATGGAGATGACGTACTTAATTGTTGGGTTTTTGGCAGGCGGCGTTTTAGGCGCTGTGATTTTATATTTCGTATTGAAATCATCAAGCGTTCCGCGCAGAGATTTTGATGAAATCAACCAGAACTTTATCCGCTCCAATTCAGATCTCACCAATTCAAACCAAAGAATTTCCGACCTGGAAAATTCAATAGAAAAAGAAAAAGCAACGAACAGTTCACAGTCTGAAATTCTTTCTCAGCTGCAGAACGAAATGGCTCGAATGAACGCTTTGAACGAAACGCAATCCGAACAAATTCAGAAACAGAACGAAAAAAATTCCCAACAGGATCAACAGATTGAAACACTCACTAACGAAAAACAACAGCTAATCGCCATTAAATCTGAACTTTCAGCACAGAACGAAAGTCTTCTGCAGAGATTCGAGGAACAGAAAGAGGAAATTGTAAAGCTTCAGGAAGCGGCGAAGAACGAGTTTAAAAATTTGGCAAACGAAATCCTCGAAGAAAAAACTAAAAAATTCACCGATACCAATAAGGAAAATCTGGATCTTTTGCTGAAACCTTTAGGCGAAAACCTCGAATCATTCAAAAAAAGAGTGAACGAAGTTTACGAAAATGAAACCAGAGAACGGTTTTCCTTAAATACGACCATCAAAATGATGATGGAACAGACCAATAAAATCAGTCAGGAAGCAAATAATTTGGCAACCGCTCTGAAAGGTCAAACCAAAACTCAGGGCGATTGGGGAGAAATGATTCTGGAAAGAATTCTGGAAGATTCGGGTTTAACCAAAGACCGTGAATATTACACGCAGCACAACATCAAAACCGAAGATGGCGAAAACCAGCGGCCGGATTTCGTTCTGCGTTTACCGCGAAATCAACTCGTTATCATCGACTCCAAAGTTTCCCTGAATGCTTATGAAAGAATGATTTCTGCGGAAGAAGACGATCAGAGAACTCAAAATCTGAATCTTCACATCGCTGCAGTAAAGCGCCATATTGATACTTTGGCCGACAAACGCTACGATAATTTAAAGGAATCTCTGGATTTCACGATCATGTTTATTCCGGTGGAATCTGCGTTTCTAACTGCGATGCAGGGCGATCCACAACTCTGGAATTATGCGTACAAAAAACACATTATTCTTTTAAGTCCGACCAATCTTATCGCTTATCTGAAACTGATTTCCGACGTCTGGAAAAGAGATACGCACAACAAAAATGCTGCGGAAATTGCAAGACAGGCAGGAGCGCTCTATGATAAATTCGATGGGTTTGTAAGCGATTTGCTGAAAATCGGGAAGAAAATGGACGATGCGAAAGGCGATTACGAAAATGCAATGAAGAAACTTTCCAGCGGAAGAGGAAATCTTGTCGGAAGCGTCCAGAAATTAAAACAGCTTGGTGCCAAAGCAACAAAAAATTTACCCGAAGCTTTGGTGGAACGGGCCAATGAAGATTCCGAAACCAACTTACTTGAAACTGAAGAAAACCAGACAGAAGAATGATTGAAAGCCTTCAGAACGACAAAATAAAATACCTCACACGTCTTTCAACCGATAACCATTTCCGCAAGAAATCCGGCGTTTTTGTTGTTGAAGGAAAACAGGAAAACGAAAGAGCGCTAAAATTCGGTTTTGCACCAACTGAATTTTACGTTTGCGAACAGATTTTTGAAGACAAATTTCCAGCAGGAAAAATTCATTCAGTATCAGAAAAAGTATATGAAAAAATAGCTTATCGTGGAAGTTCCGAAGGAATTATCGGAGTTTATCAAGAGAAAGAAAATAAACTTTCAGATTTTGAACCAAAGAAAAACTCATCAATAATCGTTGTTGAAGGAACAGAAAAACCCGGAAATTTAGGCGCAATCTTAAGAAGCTGCGAAGCTTTCGGAATAGATGCTTTAATTGTCACCGATCCTAAAACCGATTTCTATAATCCAAATGTGATCCGTTCAAGTGTCGGCTGCCTTTTCGGAATGAATATTTTCCAAAGTACAAACGAAGAAGCGTTGAACTTTCTGCAAAAAAATCAGTTTCAGATCTTCCCAACCATGATGAGCGAAACAGCAGCCAATCTGCAGGAAAGAGATTTCATGAAAAAATCAGCAGTTATTTTTGGTACGGAACATTCAGGACTTTCGGATTTCTGGCTGAAAAAAGGCGAAAACACTTTGATCCCAATGTCCGGAACTATTGACTCACTCAATTTATCCAACGCTGTAGCCATCACCTGCTACGAAACGCTTCGGCAAAAATCTATTTAAAAACAAAGCATAAAAAAACCGCCTTCCTCAGGAAAGCGGTTATTTTTTTCGTTGTAACAGCTATTATTTAGCGTCGTTTACAGCATCTTTTGCAGCATCAGCAGCACCAGCAGCAGCGTCAGCAGCTCCTTTAGCAGCATCAGCAGCACCAGCAGCAGCATCTTTAGCAACTTCAACACCAGCAGCAGTTGTAGCAGCAGCAGCATCTTTAGCAGCGTCTACAGTTGCAGAAGCAGCAGAATCAACAACACCTGCAGCAGAATCAGCTACCATAGCAGCAGAGTCAACCATAGCAGAAGCAGTAGAATCAGCAGCGTTAGTAGTGTCTACAGTTTCAGTTTTTTTACAAGCTACAAGAGCCAAAGCAGCGATACCAGCTACGAATAATGATTTTTTCATAATAGATTATAATAATTTAAAGTTCTTAATAATTTGAGGCGTGCAAAAATAAATATAAATTTCAGTCCTGCAAGCATTTTTTTCACAAAAAACCGCTTCTCTGGGAGAAACGGTTATTTTATTAACTGTAAGTTACTAATTACTTAGTAGCTTCGTTTACAGCGTCTTTTGCATCTTTAGCAGCACCAGCAGCAGCGTCAGCAGCTCCTTTAGCAGCATCAGCAGCACCAGCAGCAGCATCCTGAGCAACTTCAGCACCAGCAGCAGTTGTAGCAGCAGCAGCATCAGCAGCAGCATCTACAGTAGCAGTAGCAGCAGAATCAACAACACCAGCAGCAGAATCAGCTACCATTGCAGCAGAGTCAACCATAGCAGAAGCAGCAGAATCAGCAGCGTTAGCAGATTCAACAGTTTCAGTTTTTTTACAAGCTACAAGAGCCAAAGCAGCGATACCAGCTACGAACAATGATTTTTTCATAATAAATAAATTTTAAATTTGTTTTTTTGTTTTTCTTTGTTACACGTTGTTCATCATTTGAACAGGACAAAGGTATTGCAGGAAAAAAATTTGTTTCGGAAAATTAATTGTAATATCTTTGTAAATGCTTTTTACAAATTAACATGTTTGATTATCAAGCTATTAAAACAAAAACACAGAATTGGCAGATTTAGAACTTTTACATTTTGAGCAGCTGAAAAACGAAGTTCAGGCCAAATATCTGGAAAATCATACTCCATCCCATGACGATATTTCTAAATGGAAAGGAATTGACATCATTTATTTTCAGGAAGACCTCCGGAAAGCAGTAAAAGGAAACATCAGCGAAAAGTCCTTTTATACCTATTTCAAATCGGGAACCAATGTGAAGCTTCCACGCATTGATATGCTCAATTTACTCAGTATTTATGCCGGTTACACCTCGTGGTACGATTTCAAGAAAAACCATCTTCTCGCTGATGAAATACTTGAAGAAGAAGAGGAAACCGAACCAGAAACTGCACCGAAATCTGAAACAGCACAAGAATCTTCGCCGGTTCCAGAAAAAACTCCGGAAAACACTGAAACCGAACAGAAATCAGTACCAAATACAAGCGATTTACAAAAATCAGGCACTGAAAATCAACCTGTTAAAGAAATTACTCCGAACTTCCCAACATACGATACCTCTGAGCAGATTTCTACCAGAAAAACATTAAAAAACAGTATTTGGGTGGCAATTACATCCGTTTTGGCAATAGCAGTTGGATTGCTTGGATTTAAAGATGAACTGTTCAGCAAGAAATATTACTACAGTTTTGTTGATGCCGACCGGAACTCAAAAATCAATGCTGAACTGCAGGTTCAGATACTTAAAGAAAACGAATCTCCGATCCTTTACACTGCGAAACCCAATGAACCTTTTGTTTATACCACAAAATCAAAAAGTCTCAGAATGGTGGTTTCCTCGCCATATTACCGTACCGATACCATTTACAGGAACCTTGAAAATGCTCCTGAAGCGGAAAGCATAGAGCTGAAACCGAATGACAATGCGATTATGCTGTATTATTATTCGCGTTCCATTAAAGATCTGAAAAAGAAACGGGCAAGTCTGAACTACCTGATCAGCGACAATGCCCTGATTTATCAGGTTTTCGACAATGAATTCTATGGCGTTGAAACCATGGACAAACAGCGTTATATAACGCTGGTTACGTTACCTTCCACTTCGCTTGAAAATCTGGAAGTAATTGATACTAAGCTCGATAACAACGGAAAAATTGTAATGATAAAATTCAGAATTGGCACCAATGAAATACCTAAATAAAGTTCTGGCGGTTATTTTTGCCGTATCCCTGATCCTGGTTTCCTGCCAGGAAGAAAAAAAGGAAGGTCTGAGTGATATTGAAAAACTTAGACAGAGCAGCAACAAAAAAAGCTATCCTGTCAACAAAATAGACAGTGCACAGGCCATTACCGGTATAACTTCCCAGAAAGTACAGGAACTCCTGGATCTTTCCACACTATATGTTTCCGGAAACCGTGATACTGAGATTGATTCTGTTATTTACAGCCAGATGAAAAGCTATTTTCACAAGCCGGATTCGCTTACGTTCAAGCCGATTCTTTCAGAACTGGAAAGCCTAAAAGTGAGCACCGCAAAAGTGCACAGTCTTGATGTTTATAAAACCATCCACGGCAAAGACACGCTTGATTTCACGAAATTTAATGTTGAATATTTTGACAGGGACGCTAAAAGTCTCGGAACGGTCGAAAGAAACGCACAGTTTATTCTGGTTTCAAAACCGATTAAGTTTGCCAAGGAATTTAAATTTTATTTCCTGAATTTTTATTCCAAACCGCTGAACGACAGTATTTCAACAGGCGTCACCAAATAGTCAAGAGGAACGTCAAATTCATCTGTATCCTCCACCGGTTCTTGCGGAGAAAAGAAGCCTATTCCTATTTTTCTGACAGTGGGTAAAACTGTACTGAAAAAACCGTCATAAAAACCCTTTCCGTAACCAACGCGGTTGCCTGATCGGTCACAGTAAAGTAAAGGCGTAATAACGTAATCATAATCTGAGATTCCAGCATCTGTATTTCCAACCGGCTCATCGATACCCCATTTACTGGTTTCGAATGGCGTACTTTGGGTGATTTCTACAGAAATGAGCTTATTACCTACAACTTTGGGAACGAAGATCCGAATTCCGTTATTCCTGAAATAATCCAGAAACAAAGCGGTATTTACTTCATTAAACTTTGCAATGCTCAGAAAAATATGAATCTTCTGACCGGCTGAAAACTTAAAATGTGTGATAAAATTCCGGAAAACAGCTTCAGAAAGCGTCAAAACTTCATCTCGCGACAAGGTTCTGCGTTTTTCTAGATATTTCTTTCTAAGAGCGGCCTTCTTCATAACGACTTTCTTCAGGTTAAGGAATCAGATTTCTTTAACAGAAATAATCTTAACCGGACAGGCCTTTGCGGCTTTTTCACAGGGTTCAAATGCGCCTGAATGCGGCGTTTTGATTGTAAAAAAACCTTTCTTTTCCACGGATTTCAGCAGTACAGACTTTCCGTCTTTCTTGGACATTCTGAAATACTCAGGCGCGAATTCAGCACAATAATTACATCCGATGCATTTATCACGCTGCAAAGTCACAATCACCATCAGGCCTCCACGATTTTATACAGTTTGTCTGAAGGGCGTACACGGAATTCTGTCTTGAACGTGATTACATCTGCTTTTGAGGCCTTTTCTGCTTCAGGCTTTTCATCCACCATCATCGCATCAACAACCATTTCCTGAGAACCGGTTGTCGGCCCCTGAATCAGAACGCGGTCTCCGATGTTCAGGTCGTAGGCTTCAATCAGAAACTCAGCAATATTGGTTTTCGGATAGAAATGTCTTCCTTTTCCGATATAAATTTTCTTCTGTGTTGCATTTGATCCGGGATTTGGTGACCATTCGCCCAATTCCTGGCCAAGGTAGTAACCGCTCCAGAATCCTCTGTTGTAAACAGTTTCAAGCTGCTTCATCCATTCTGCCACTTTCTCCTGAGAAAAAGTTCCGTCTGCAATAGCGTCAATGGCTTCACGGTAGCATTTGGTTACCGTCGCCACATATTCCGGCGCTCTTCCGCGTCCTTCAACCTTCAGTACTTTTACTCCGGCGTCCACAATTCCATCCAGGAAACCTATTGTACACAAATCTTTCGGCGACATCATGTACTCGTTGTCAAGTTCGATTTCGAAACCAGATTCCTGATCGATGACCGTATATTTCTTACGGCAGTTCTGTTTGCACGCACCACGGTTAGCTGATGAATTGTTTGAATGAAGGCTCAGATAACATTTACCAGAAACTGCCATACAAAGCGCGCCGTGTCCAAAAATTTCAATTTCAACCAGATTTCCGGAAGGTCCTTTAATTTGTTCACGCTCTATCTGATCGCAGATTTTCTTAATCTGTGAAATACTCAGCTCTCGGCTCATTACCATTGTATCCGCAAACATTGCATAGAATTTTACCGTCTCGATATTGGTAATATTAATCTGCGTGGAAATATGAACTTCCAAACCAATCTGTCTTGCGTAGGCAATCACGGCCTGATCCATCGCAATTACAGCGGTAAGATCTGCTTCTTTCGCCTTGTCAAGCAAAGTTTTGATAATTGAAAGGTCGTGATCATAAATGATGGTATTAAGCGTGAGATAAGTACGTACGCCTTTCTCTTTGCATCTTCTGGAAATTTCGGGAAGGTCATCAATCGTAAAATTCATTGAGGCTCTTGCCCGCATATTAAGCTGCTCAACTCCGAAATAAACGGAGTCTGCTCCGTTGTCCAGCGCTGCCTGAAGTGCCGTAAAATCTCCTGCCGGAGACATCAGTTCTATTTTTCCTGACTTTGTCATGTATTTTCTGAAAATTTTTGCAAAGATAAGACTTTTAATTACTTGGCTTATCTCACTTCAATTACCAAACTCAAAGGATAGAGAGTTAGATTTTCCTAAAAATGTGAAAAAACATTAAATTAGTGCAGGTTCACGTTAAATTTTCGTTAAAAATGAAACAAGCCTGTTTTTCAAAAGACACATTTAGCATTAAATTTGTTATTAAATAAATGTTTAAGAAAAGAAAAGTTGATTTATAAGATGAAAAATACCTTGAAAAAGCTGATGCCTTATGCATTTGTAGGAATAGTTTCCGGAGCGACAACCTTCGGGGCTATCAATTATTTTAATAATAACGCCGGCACAGAAGATTACTCTTACTTTGGAACTGCGAAGAATAATGTACAGTTTGCGGGCTTTAATCAGGCAGCCATTGGGGACGATTTTGTAAAGGCCTCCAAGACTACCGTTCCTGCTGTAGTTACCATAAAAAATTTCCAGAACAGAACAACCGGAAGAAGCAGCGAGCAGGATATTTTTGAATGGTTTTTCGGAAACCCGAACAGCGGGAACCAAAGAAACCAGCAGCAAAAACCTCAGAATGTTCCTTCAGGAATGGGTTCCGGTGTAATTATATCTCCGGACGGTTATATTATTTCCAATAACCACGTTATTGCTGGTGCCAACAAACTTGAAGTGGTTCTCAGCAACAAAAAAAGCTATATCGCAACGCTTGTAGGAAGCGACCCGAATACCGATATCTCACTTCTGAAGATTGAAGAAAAAGGCCTTCCCTACCTGAATTTTGCCAATTCCGATATCGTAGAAGTTGGGCAATGGGTTTTGGCTGTGGGAAATCCACTGGGCCTCAACTCAACAGTAACGGCTGGAATTATTTCAGCAAAAGGAAGAGGAATCGGAATTCTCGCGAGCCAGGGAAAAGCAACCAATCCTATTGAGAGCTTTATTCAGACCGATGCTGCGATTAATCCCGGAAATTCCGGTGGTGCCTTGGTGAACACAAACGGTGAACTGATCGGAATCAACTCTGCGATTTCATCTCCAAGCGGATATTACGCAGGTTACGGCTTCGCAGTGCCGTCCAATCTGGCCAGAAAAATTGTAGAAGATATCAAGAAGTTTGGACTGGTGCAGAGAGGTTATCTTGGTGTAGGTTCTCTTGATCTTTCAAACGAAGATCAGGTTGCACAGTACAACCGACAGAACAACAGCAATATCAAAGTAGGTAACGGGGTTTACGTAACGAGTCTCGCAGAAAACCTTGGAGCTGAAGATGCGGGCCTTCGTGTAGGCGATATTATTACCAAAGTGGACAATGTAGTTATTTCTGATTTTGCAGATCTTTCTCTGGCAGTCGGCAGTAAGCGTCCCGGAGACAGAGTAACGGTTACTTATCTGCGTAACGGCAAGGAAAATACAGCATCCGTTACATTAAAAGACCAGAGAGGAAATACCACCGCAAGAACACGTGCTGACCTTACTGTTTCTGAAAAAATAGGCGCCACTTTTGAACCGCTGAGCGGAAGATTTAAAACAGATTATGGCCTGAACAGCGGCGTTGTTGCCAGAAATGTGGAAGACGGCAGTGAGATGGCCAAAATCGGAATTGTAGACAATTACATTATTACAGAAATCAACGGTAAAGGGGTAAACTCACAGAACGATGTAGAGAAAATACTCAAGAATTATAACGGTACCGTACAGGTAAAATACATTGACGAATACGGAAGAATGTACACGCGGGGATTTGCGATGCCGAAATAAGCAATTATTCAAATAATAAAAAACGCTCTGAAAAATCAGGGCGTTTTTTTATTCATTTTAGCGGCAATACGCTTTCGTTTTTTCTTTTCATAAATTACCTCAACCACTTTTCCGCCAATCCATGCAAACGGAAAAAAGGTCAGGAAAATACAGATTTTATAAAATGTCGGATGATGCGGAAAAATTATGATATCCAGCATCGCAATAAAAAGCATGATGAATCCGATAAGGATTGCGTACGCCACTTTAGCATATTTCACAATCATTGCAGTAGCCACACCGCCAAAAACCGAAGAAATACCGGAAAGGAACAGAAGGTAACCAAAGAAGCCCTCATCTTTCTGTACCGATTTCAGGAAGTTGTTCCAGTTCTGAAAAGGTGAGAAATGGTCATAATTAACCCATTCCGGATTAACGCGAACTCCGAGAGATATTATGAGTGCAGCTGTAAACAGCCCCACCAGTATTCCAACTGTATTCCGAAGAAAATTCATGCAGGATTAATCTGCGTGGGCAATCATTGAGATTTCAATGTCAACATTCTTTGGCAGGCACGACACCTGAACCGTTTCTCTTGCCGGATAGCTGCCTTCTTCAAGATAGGAAGCGTAAATCTCATTCATTACAGCAAAATCATCCATGCTTTTAAGAAAGATCGATGCCTTTACAACATTTCGGAAAGACATTCCTGCTTCGGTAAGAATTGCCTGCAGGTTTTTCATTACCTGATGAGTTTCCTTTTCAATACCTTCAACCAGTTTCCCAGTAGAAGGGTCAACAGGAATCTGTCCTGAAATATAAAGAACTCCGTTTGCAAAATTTGCCTGCGCATAAGGTCCGATTGCAGCCGGAGCGTTAGAAGTAGAGATTATTTTCTTCATGATTTTGATTTGCGACAAAATTAAAAAAAATATTGGTTAAAAAGGTGCGTTTGGCTGCGTAAAGCTTCTGTCCTTGTACTTCAGTGCATCTTTCAGGATATTTGCCTTGATTCCGATAAAGAAATCGTACACCTTATACTGCCCGAAAGGCACCCAGTTGAAATTAATGGTAAAACTCCGCTGATCCCGCGAAAAGCCCAACCTTGTATACGCCAGCTCTTTTTTCACAATATCATAGTGTGTGCTTCCATTGATATTCCAGTACGGCGTGAGTTTTATGCTTCCGTCCAACCCAACTGAGGCGACTTTTGTTCCGAATCGTGTCTGCGAACGCGTGTAGGCATAATTCGCATTGATATTCAGAGACCAAGGCTGCGAAAATCTCGCGTAATGATCGTCATCAAAGTAGTAGACCTCATTCCGAATCTCACCTTTGGCATTGTATTTTTCTGCTAAATCTTCTTTCTCCCCGAAGATTGCTTCACTTAAAGGATACGAAAGCTGCACATTGAATCCCTGTACACTGAAATGACCGAAATTTTCTGTACGGATGCCCAAATCCTGCTCAGGAACAAATAAAATCTGATAAGGATCGATCACCAGACTTGTATTTACATTCAGTTTGTTTTCAAAGAAAGAAGACTGCCCGTTAACGCTGATAACCGACCACGGATGTGTTTTCGCAGCGAAATTATATCCTCCGGAAACATTCAGTGCCTCAAAGATCTTCACTTTTTTCACACCGGTTGAATCGGATTTGGAACGGACTTTCATCTCAATATTGTTTCCGATACTGAAGCCAATTGCTCCGACTTCTCCAATAGTCGGCGTTCCGATAATTCCCTGATCGAAAATTGAGTACGGTGTAAGCGCTCCGTAGGCATCAAAATAGTTCCGGTAATACCCGAAAGACGGTTTCCCAAAGTCCGGTGAATAGGTAAAGCTGAAACTCGGCGTCATCATATGCCTTATACCCTGGATTGCGGCACCTTTCTTAAATATTTTTGTACCATAAAGCGTTGTCTGGAGACTGGCTGTTGTAGAAAAAGTGGAATAACCGGCTATATTTTTGTTGAATACATCGTCCACCTCGTTGGTTACCGGATTGTAAGCCTTGCTGATGGTTTTCGTGGTAAGTCCGTTATCAATCTGCGCACCAAGCGAAAAGGTAAAATACTTTGCGATTGTCGTGTTTGTTCCCAGCTGAATATTGTTCTTTAAACCTGTCTGCATCTTTTCCCACATCTCTTTCTTGAACATCTCACCTTCATTTGTACGTACGAAGTTGGTAAAATTGAGGCCGGTATTTACCGTGATATTCTCAAGCAAGCCCTGGCGGATGCCTGTTTTGGAAGGAAGCAGATAAAACTGGTTCACCGCGACATTCAGCTGAGGAAGCCTCATATCTCCAAGACCCGTAGCAAAATTCTGAGAGTATCCCGCCGTTCCGGTAATGGTAATGGGCAAAGTAAGAAACCGCTTGGTGATACTTAATGTGGAATTCTGCTGGGTATTCAGTACATTTTGGTTGAACACATAATTGTTGTTCACTGTGTTGTTGTAAAACTTATTGCTCACAACATCAATGGATGCCGAAAAATTGAAAAGCGGATTTGCCTTGGTGTCCTGTGTGTGGCGCCATGCAATGCGGTACGTTCTGGTTTTAGAATAATCATCGAGACCTTTGATACCTCTGACGGTCTGTCCGATATCGGCAGAGAAGTTTCCGCTGTAACGGTATTTTTTAATGTAATTTACCTCAGGCCGCAGTGTCCAGCTTCCTTTGGTATAGATATCTGCAAGTACTTTCAAATCGAAATGCTCACCGATCGGCTGATAATATCCAAGGCTGTTCAGAAAAAAACCAACGTCCTGCCGTTCACCGAAACTGGGAATCAAGATTCCTGCGGATCTTTTGTCGGAAAAAGGTAAAATTGCGAAAGGCATAATGAGCGGCGTCGGAACCTGCTCGACATACATCTGTATCGGTCCGGTAACGACCTGCGATTTGTTTCTGCCTTTAATCAGTTTAATATTCGGTGCCAGCAAATGATAATCTGCCAGTGTATCTTTTTTCTTAAGAAAATAATCATCCGTCGTATACAGCCCACGACGCATAAAAAACACGGAATCATTGTATTTCTTGGTTTTCTGAGCGACAATAACACCTTCACTTTCTTCAGTTCTGGCGTTATAGGCGATGGCCTGTCCGGTTTTATAATTGTAGTTGAAATCGCGGTATTCGTATTTCTTACCGCCCTGTGTTGCAATTGCAGGAGTAATCAGCCGGCCTAAAGAATCCAGCTCTCCGCGTGCATAAATGGTACCTTCATCCCAGTTAATGGAAATGTAGTCGGCATCAATCTGCATATCCTGATATTTTACCTGCGCATTCGTATTCAGGTAAGTCATTTTTTTAGGAAGATCGTTGCGGATATTTTCGGCTTTGGACTGTACAATATCCTCCAGCTGTTCCTTTTTTATGACAACGGTATCAGATTTGGATACAGTGGTAGTAACCACCTTATTTTCAGACAAATTTTGAGCAGATACAATTGCTAAAAAACTGTTAAAAATTAGGATAATTAAAATTAGTAATCTATTTTTGAAGCCTATTTTGATCTGGTTTTTACTTAAAATAACAGGTTTCAAAATTAAAATAATTTTTAAGATTTGAAGATGATTAAGAAATTTTGTTTTAAAAAATATTTTCTGTTTTCCCTGCTTTTTTTCGTTTCCACTGTAAGTGCACAGAAGAAGTTCACAATTGTTCTTGATGCCGGCCATGGCGGTTCGGATCACGGCGCGTACAGAAGTTATGACGATATCGGCACCATCCGCGAAAAAGACATTACCCTCGCCGTTGTACTCAGAATCGGCAAAATGCTTGAAAAAGACAAAGACTTCAAGGTTATTTATACAAGAAAAGTAGACGAATACCCTTCTCTAACAGAACGAACTACGCTTGCCAACAGGAGCAAGGCTGATCTTTTCGTATCCGTTCACGTTAACGCCAATACAAGAACAGCACCTTACGGTACCGAAACTTTTGTTCAGGGTCCGGATCAGAACCGAACGAATCTGGAAGTGGCAAAAGCTGAAAACGACGTAATTTATCTCGATGCGCAGGACCGTGCAACCTTTGCATCATACGATCCAACTTCACCCGAATCTCTTATCGCAATGAAACTTCAGCAGAGTAAATATCTTGAAGGCAGCCTGGTTTTGGGTGGCTTTGTAGAAGAAAACTTTGCAAAGAAAGACAACAGACTGTCGAGAGGCGTTAAACAGCAGAATCTACACGTACTGCGTATGAACGCCATGCCGTCGGTACTGATAGAAACAGGATTTGTAAGCAACTATGAAGAGGCCCTCTATCTTGCGTCGGAAAAAGGCAAAGACGAAATTGCAGAAAGCATCTACAACGGCATTATCAGTTATAAAAAAGCGTACGACCGTAAAGGTGGCCGCGTGGCAGCCGCACCGAAAGCTGCTGAAAAACCGTCTGAAAGACCACTGAAAAATGATTTCAGAATTCTGCTCATGAGCAGTCCGCTTAAACACAGCGCCGGAGATCCGGCACTTAAGGGACTAAATTACGTAACTCCGATTAAGGAAGGTAATCTTTATAAATATTATTACGGCGTTTCGAACTACGCATCCATCCGCGATATCAATCTGAAAACTGCCCGCGATGCTGGATTTAAGAATGCCTTTGCTGTCGGATTTGTACCGAACCAGAAACTGAAATCCGGCTATTATACGATTGAACTTGCAGCAACCAAAGACAAACTGAGCAGCAACAACCCAATGCTTCAAAAACTTAAAGACGTACAGCGTAATAAAGAAGGTGGAATCTTTTACTACACTTACGGCCAGTTTTCTTCTCTGGAAGACGCCGTTAAGGCCCAGAAAGACATCGAACAAAAAGGAATTACCAACACTGTGCTTCAGAAAGTAAGCAAATAGTTTTGGTAAAAGATTTTTAAGGATTGTAAAAATTAATTATTTTTGCAGTCCTTTTTTTGGCCTATTCGTCTAGTGGTAAGGACTCAAGATTTTCATTCTTGCAACAGGGGTTCGATTCCCCTATAGGCTACCAAACTCAGCACAGAAGAAAATTATTTAAACTTTTTTCAAAAAAAATTTGGAGATAAAAAAATAATCTATATCTTTGCACCCACATTTAGGAAACGATATGGCAAATCATAAATCAGCACTTAAGAGAATCAGACAAAACGCTGTCAAGAGACTTCGTAACAGATACTATCACAAAACTGCAAGAACTGCAATGAAAGTATTGAGAAGTGAGGAAAACAAGCAGGCTGCTTCTGAACAACTTCCTAAGGTAATCTCTTTGTTGGATAAACTGGCTAAGAAAAACATTATCCACAAAAACAAGGCAGCTAACCTTAAGAGCAAGCTTACAAAACACGTTAACAAGTTAGCGTAAGAATAAAGGGCCCGTTCGTCTATCGGTTAGGACCTCAGATTTTCATTCTGGTAAGAGGGGTTCGATTCCCCTACGGGCTACTTAAAAACCTTCAGATTTTCTGAAGGTTTTTTCGTTTTATGTACCTTTGATAAAAATTAGAAAATGCGAGTACTGATTATCAACGGCCCCAACCTCAATCTTTTGGGAACACGCGAACCGGAAATCTACGGAACTTCTTCTATGGACGAAGTTATCAACCGTCTGAAGACCGAATTTCCGCAGAACGACACCGTATACTTTCAGTCGAATTCAGAAGGAGAAATAATTGACAGGATTCAGGAAAATGATTTTGATGCGCTTATTATCAACCCCGGTGCGTTTACCCATTATTCTTATGCACTGGCAGACTGCCTCAAAAATGTTGCACAGCCCAAAATAGAGGTTCATATCAGCAATATTTATCAGAGGGAAGAATTCAGGCAGAAATCCGTCACTGCAGCGTACTGCAGCGGTTTAATATCCGGCTTTGGCGTCCATGGTTACAGATTGGCAATACAAAGCTTGCTACCATAAAAAATAAAGCCGGTGAACATGTTCACCGGCTTTATTCATACAAACTTAAAATCTAATTAAAGTTGAGGCCCTGCTGCTACAAGTCTTTTCGCTTCATCATTATCGCAGTACTGCTCAAAGTTTTTAATATATCTTGCGGCCAGATCTTTGGCTTTGGTTTCCCATTCCGATGCATCTTTATACGTATTTCTAGGATCCAGAATTCCTTCAGTAACATTCGGTAACGAAGTCGGAATTTCAAGATTCATCACCGGCACAACCGTTTTCGGTGCAGTATCAATAGAACCGTCAATAATTGCATCAATAATTGCTCTCGTATCTTTCAGGGAAATTCTCTTTCCTGTTCCATTCCAGCCAGTGTTCACCAAATATGCTTTAGCGCCGTGCTCTTTCATTTTACCGATTAAAGTCTTGGAATACATTGTTGGATGCAAAGTAAGGAACGCTTCTCCAAATGCCGGCGAGAACGACGGCTGAGGCTCTGTAATACCTCTTTCTGTTCCTGCGAGCTTCGAAGTATATCCGCAAAGGAAGTGATACTGTGCTTGATCTTCATTCAGTACTGAAACCGGTGGCAATACGCCGAAAGCATCCGCTGAAAGATAAACAATCTTACTTGCATGACCTGCTTTTGAAGGCAGTACAATTTTATTGATATGATAGATTGGATACGAAACACGTGTATTCTCAGTAATTGATCCGTCTTTATAATCAATTTCACCGTACTCGTTTACTACTACATTCTCCAAAAGTGCATCTCTCTTGATTGCTCGGTAGATGTCCGGTTCCTTTTCTTCTGTAAGATCGATTACTTTAGCATAACAGCCGCCTTCATAGTTGAAAACTCCGTTATCGTCCCAGCCATGCTCATCATCACCGATAAGATATCTTTTCGGATCGGCAGACAAAGTGGTTTTACCGGTTCCGGAAAGCCCGAAAAACAGAGCAACATCACCTTCTTCACCAACATTCGCAGAACAGTGCATAGAAGCCATGCCTTTTAGTGGAAGGTAGTAGTTCATCATGGCAAACATTCCCTTCTTCATTTCACCGCCATACCACGTTCCTCCAATGATTTGCATTTTTTCCGTAAGGTTGAACATTACGAAGTTTTCAGAGTTAAGACCCTGCTCTTGCCATTCAGGATTGGTCGTTTTTGATCCGTTCATTACGATGAAATCCGGAGTTCCGAAATTTTCAAGCTCATGATTGGAAGGACGGATGAACATATTGGTTACAAAATGCGCCTGCCAAGCCACTTCCATGATGAATCTAACTTTAAGTCTTGTATCAGGATTTGTTCCGCAGAAAGCATCCACAACATAAATTTTCTTTGATTTCGAAAGCTGCTTCAGGACAAGTTTCTTACAGTGATCGAATATTTCGGGAGTGGTAGGAAAATTAACTTTTCCGTCCCATGAGATGGTATCTTTAGTAACATCATCCATCACAATATAACGGTCTTTTGGAGAACGGCCGGTAAAAATACCCGTTTTAACTGCCATTGCACCCGATTCCGTTACTGCGCCTTTTTCATAACCCTGGTTTTTTGTTGAACTTTCTTCTTTGTAAAGCTGCTCATAAGAAGGATTGTAAACTACTTCTTCGTAACCGGTAATCCCCAAATCGTGTAATTGCTGGATAATTTTGATGTTTTTCATATAATGATTTTTACTTTTATATCTTGGAACACAAATTTACTTCTTTATCGAAAAATAGATGGTCTTAAAGATAATGATATAAGTCAGAATTGGCAAGAAAATATTTGCTGCATAACAGATTGGATGTCAGTACAGTAGTGAGTTCCAGTTAAATACAGCAGGAAAACCTTTCTCCCTGAAATAATCCCGGTAACCTTCAAATTTTGCAGAGATCACAAAATCGCCGCCCCAGGCACCAAGACTTTTAACAAATGCCGGACAGTCCGGGAAATGCTGGCTTTTTACCGTTGGCAAACCTATAAAATCCGAAACCAGTTTTTCGTGTTGCACCATCAGCTGTTCATAATCCTTAATATTTTTAGTTTTTAATACCTTTTCAGTTATTTCTGTAAAAACATGGATCAATTCCGCAGATTTTGGCTGTTTTCTGTAAAGGCTGATTCCTTCACGGGAATCCTGCTTCTGATTGAGGTGAATAAAAATAAGCTCATCAGAAAACTCCGGTTTATAATGAACTTTTTCGCAGATTTTTAAATGATCTTTCCGCTGAAACAATACTGCAGATTTTTCTTTTGCTACGGCGATATCGTAGCCGCTTCCTCCCAGAGATTTTTCATTAAGCTCAAAAGGATCAATGGCTGCCCACTGCGCGAGATTGTTCATCAGCGTTGAACTGCTTCCTAAACCATAACTGGAAGGAAACTGCAAATTGGTTTTCAGAAAGTAAGAAATGTCTGACTTCAATTTCGTGGAAGACATTTCCTGTACGTTTTTCAGCACTTTTACAACAAAAGCAGCCGCATCAGCGTTGTTGGTATCGAGGATCTGCCAGTTTTTATATGAAATTCTTGCGGTAAGCCACAACACATTTTCATGATAGGCTTCCCAGATGATTTCCGAATTTCCGTCTGGTTTTTCATCAAAAAAAAACTCCTGCCCCAGCTTTGTGGGTACAGCTAAGGCAAGAGCTCCGTCCAGGACGAAATATTCTGAAGTGAGTAATAATTTTCCGGGAGAAAAAAGGTTACCCTTCATGTTTTTTAAACTACGGCAACTTCGGCATCAATTTTCTTAATCAGACCCTGAAGTGTTTTTCCAGGTCCAACTTCCACAAACTTCGCAGCTCCGTCTTTAATCATATTCTGAACACTCTGCGTCCATTTCACCGGCCCGGTCAGTTGAGCGATAAGATTTGCTTTAATCTGCTCAGGATCGGTAACTGCAGTGGTTGTAATATTCTGATAAACCGGCATCATTGCTTTACCGAACTTGGTTTTTTCAATGGCCATTGCCAGTCTTTCCTGTGCCGGCTGCATCAACGGTGAATGAAATGCGCCGTTTACCGGAAGAATCAGTGCTCTTCTTGCCCCTGCTTCCTTCAATAGTTCGCAGGCTTTTTCCACAGCAGAAGTTTCACCGGAAATTACCAGCTGCCCGGGACAGTTATAGTTTGCCGGAACAACAGTACCATCAACGGATGCGCAGATTTCCTCAACCTTTCTGTCTTCCAGACCAAGAATTGCAGCCATGGAACTCGGATTGGCATCACAGGCTTCCTGCATTGCTTTGGCGCGTTCTGAAACCAGTTTCAGACCGTCATCAAAAGACAGCACTCCATTGGCTACCAGTGCGGAAAATTCTCCAAGCGAATGTCCTGCGACCATGGTTGCCCCAAAGGCATCTGTAGCTTTCAGCGCAGCAAGGGAATGAATAAAAATTGCGGGTTGGGTTACTTCGGTTTTCTTAAGATCTTCATCTGTCCCACTGAACATCATGGACAGAATATCGAATCCAAGAATTTCGTTGGCAGATTCCATCAGGTCTTTAATGTCTACGCGGGAATCGTATAATTCTTTTCCCATCCCGACAAACTGTGAACCCTGCCCAGGAAATACAAGTGCTTTCATCCAGTATATTTATAGATGGGACAAATATAGGCAAAAAAAAAGGCAGATTATGTTAAAAAAATCTGCCTGAATTTATTTTTTAAGGAATTAACCGTACTACGCGGTAACCGGTATTTACGTATGCTCCGTTCCGCTCAGCCCTTACGAATTCAAATTTTGTGGCAAGCTGTGTCTGAGATTTATCCATCTGGCGGAATATTTCACCGCGGCTGTTTTCTCTTGAAAGCATATCGTTCACTACATCAAAACCAATAACGGCGTATTTACCTGGCGTTTTGCAGTATTTATCTTTGTAATCATCAAGGATTTCTTTCTCGAAATCACCTTCTGTATTAATCTTTCTGTCCATAAGATACACAAGGTTTACCTGTGAAAGCTCATCCATTTTCTTTTCAAAAGAGGAAGAGTAGAACATACTGAACGCTTTTATTCCTGCTGTTTCGCGGGACATCTCAATCATTCTGCTTGAAAAGGCATTTCCTATAGTTTCGTCGTTGCTGGCAAGAATCGCAATCACAGGAGCGGTTTGCCCCGTCATCATATTGGTGTCCGGCTGAATGTCCTGCGGAGAACTCACTATCATGATATTAGCATTGTTCAGTGTTTTCTCAAGTCCGGACTTCAGATAGTTTGCATTGTTTCTGTCGGTATCTGCAACGATATAAATCTTCTGATTGGAATATGCTGATTTCACTTCTGAGATAATTCTGTCCGCAAACACTTTTTCGTTGGTTTCAACAATAATCAGGTTGCTGTATCCGTAAAGATCTGCCGAATTGGCAAAAGGCGCCACAACGGGAATCTTATTATCCTTCACGTAATCCAGTACCTCCAGAACACTGGATTTGAAAAGCGGACCGATAATCAGGTCGGTATTGTCTTTATTAATCTGCGTAAGCGAATTCTTGAATGTCTGCTCGTTACCTGCATCCACTACTTTCACGTTCATGCGCTGCCCTTTCTTGGCATTTCTTTCTATTGCCAGCTTTGCGCCAGCAAGAAAATCAAGAGACATACTTCTGTATCTTGAGTCATCGCTGTCGTAACCGAACGGTAGCATCAGAACTACGTTCAGACCGTCATTATTTTTCTTCACGAATCCTTTTTCTGCCTTTTTCACTTTAAGAACCATTCCCGGTTTAAGCCCGGAAGAAAGTGAAGGATTCAGACGGATCAGTTCATCAAGAGAAATCCCGAATTTATTAACGATTCCGAAAGTGGTATCGCCGTCCTGAACAGTGTAAGTAATGTAATCGTCCTGCGAAACACCTGTTGTGGTGTACGTCGGCGTGGACTGCGACGGTGTATTTGTTACTGGTGTACTCTGAACCGGCGCCGGTTCGGAAACCGCAGTATAGGTTTCGTTTTTGGCATCAGAGTCTGCATATTTTGCAATAAGGTTCTGAGGAAGCGCTACCCTTTCACCAATTTTCATGGCAAGATCCGGATTAAGATTCCGTACTTCCGCCTCAGAAATTCTGTACTGTTTGGTGATGCTGTACAGCGTCTGTTTTGGCTTGATGATGATATAACCAAGCTGTGAGGAATTTGTTGCCGGAACTGTTGTCTTGGCAGGTTTCGCAGCCGATTTACCTTTCACAGCCAGTTTGTCACCAATGTTAAGCTTCCCGTCTCTTGCAGCAGGATTGGCTCTTAGCAGTTCTTCAAGTGTCATTCCGTATCTCTTGGCAATATTGTATGGGTTATCGCCCTTTACAACGGTATGAGTGGTTTGCTGGGCAAAAATGCTCATGGATAACATCAAAGCTGCAGTGACAAAAATTCTTTTAATCATTTCTATTTAAATAATTTACAAAATTAAGGCTTTCGGATTAATCCGCAACAATTATCATTTCGGACTTTTCAACCTCCATTTCCTTTAAACAAGTTTCAAGCCATTGTTTCCCGTGATCTGCGTAGAATACGGAAAAATTCCAGACACGTTCCTGCCACGTTTTTCCGGGATGGATTTCATGAAAAAGATTTTCCAGCCGCTCCAGGTATTCCCTTTGCTTTATCCGTTCTGCACGCAGGAGACGTTTCTGCATTCTGTTAAAGGATTTCAGCTGTCTCGTTTTCTCAGCTTCCACAAGGTTTCCAAAAGTAATATCTGTCTCGGATGCGGATTCTTTCAACTCTTCAAACTGAGTCTTCAGCAGTTCTTCTTTTTCGTTCAGAAGTTCATGTATTTTATTGCCTGAAATCAGTTTTCCACTGGTAAGTTCCGAAAAATTCCTGAAAAAATCACTGATTTCCAGTCCGGCCTTTGAAATCTTTTTAAGATTTTTTTCTGTTACAAACAACATTGAATTCCGTGGAATGAGAACCGGAAAAGGTATTCCAAGATGAAGAAAGTAATCCTTCAGTTCCAGCCAGTACATGATTTCAGCGTTGCCGCCGATATAAGCGATGTTGGGAAGGATTCTTTCCTGAAAAACCGGCCTCATCAGGGCATTCGGACTGAATTTACCTGGATTCCGCTGCAGTTCCTGAAGTATTTCCTGTTGGGTAAACTTCTGTTCGGTACCGTCAATCTGAAAACTTTCACTGATCCGGTCTATTCGGTTTCTTGTTTCAGAAAGATAAAAAAGATTGATTTCACGTGGATTCACCTGAACTTTTCCATATTCTTCACGAATTTTTTCAACCACAGATTCCGTCTGATGCTGCAATGCAGAACCAACCAGCTCTTCCCGGAATACCTCTTTCATCTGTTCTTTGAGCCGCGAATCATCGCCATCCAAAATCAGCAGACCATATTCACCGAAAAGGCGGTTCACCAGAATACGCGTGGCTTCAGCAAGGGTTTTATTTCCGGAATAAGCTTCCTTCATCATCAAAACCAGTTCTGTCCCGAATACATGATCACGGAACTCTTTCTCAAATTCTTTAATAAAACTGAGATCCGTGAGTTTTATTCTTCCAACTGCTCCACCGGAAAGTGCAGCTGTTTCATAAAATCCGTTCTGTGTCTTAAAATGGTTAATCTCTTCAAAATCGTGATCTTCGGTTGCCATCCAGAAAAGGGGAACAAAATTTTGCTGCGGAAAATGTTGTTTCAGATAATGCGCAGTTTTAACCGTCTGCAGGATTTTGTAAATAAAAAAAACGGGCCCGCTGAACAGGTTCAGCTGATGTCCGGTTGTAACGGTGAAAGAACTGTTTTCACTTAGCTTATCAATATTGCTGTTCTGCAGAGAAGAAAGTGCCAGACCGTTCATTTGTGCACGAAGCACTTCAACCAGAACCTGGCGTTGGGTTTCAGTAAAAACTTCCTTTTTTGCCTGAATTTTATTCCGGAAATTTTCTAAACTAAAAATTTCGGTATTAAAATTTTCGTGCTTTTGTTCAAGAAAGTCCCTGATAAACTGAGGAATGCTTTCAATTTCGGAAAACGGTATTTTGCGGATGACTTTCAAAACAGCAGTATTAATTGATCATGTACCATACGATGCCGATATTCAGACGGAAATCGTAAAACGGATAATTCGGCACCGTGTACAGTTTGTTTTCGGAAAGCAGCGTATTCATATGCTGGCCTTCAATAAAGAAAAACATCCTTTTCACTTTCATATTGAAATAAACATCTACAACCGGTGTTCCTCCAACGGAAAAAGAATTCTGCGACGGCAGTATAAACTCATTCAGCACAGGAAAATAATCCCGCGACGCGAACTTGGAAAAATAGTAAGTCTTAACACCGGTCTGTATTTCTGCGGCATTTTTAAAAGCTTTAGTCTGATAAAAAAGGTTGGCTCTTCCAATAAAAGCCGGCGCAGGAAAAAGTTCCTTATTCGTTAAAGTGTTCTGGAACTGAAGCCTTGTATTTAAATTAAATTTACCAAAACTGAACGTTGCATCGCCACCGATCTGCGAGATATTAACCGAAGACTCGCTTTGTCGCGGTTGTGCCGCTTCGTTAAAGTAGGTGAAGTTTTCCACACGGAAATAGTTTGCAAATAGCTGGGATTTAAACCACTTCAGATTTACATTTCCACCAATCTCCATTACGCTTTGATTCTTGAGATCCGGAGCAAAATAATTGAACTGGCGGTACACGGAGTTATTCAGCAAATAATTAAAGGTTGGAAACGAAGACTGAAAATTCACTTTTGCATTCACAAAATAATTTTCAACTGGCTCAAAGCGGATGTTGTTGGCAGAACGCAGAAAGTTTCCGAAATTTTTGCCTGTAGAATACTCCAGTGATGAATTCAGATCAAATTTGTCCCAAAGTTTTATTTGTAGATTTCCTACGGCTCCAAGCCGGTTCTCTTTCAGTTTTTCCGGAATTTCGGCGCCGTTCGCTGTCAATCCGAATTCTGCACCAACGCTGAGCATCTGATGTCTGATTCCGGCATCAAGCTTGAATTTTTCGTTATCCAGAACCAAGCTGAACGTATTGCTTAGATTCCTGGAATACTTCATTGAGGATGGATAATATCCTGAGACCAGCTGATCGGGATCGGAATAATAATAAACTTCAGGATTAGTCTGATGATAGTAATATTTGTTCCCCTGATGAAAAACCGTGTGCCGGATTCTGAAAGGAAATTTTTCCGAATTAAACGGCGTGAACTGATGGCTCAGGTAATATCTTCGGTAGCCAAACTGCGAATTGGTACCATTAAGATTCACTTCGATATTGGGACGGCTGTTGTAGGAATCGTCTCCTGCCAGAAAAATATCATTGTTTACGATACCGCCGTATTCCTGGTTATTCACATTCTGATGAAGATAGTGTGCAAAAATTTCATACCGCTCATTTTTCGACCTGTAATGTGAAGAAAAATGCGTGTTATTGTTACTTGCCAGCGAGTTGCGGTAAAATCCCTGGGAACGCAGTCCGAGATATTCAATTGCAAAGTTGAAATTCTTACCGATATTCTGCGTATAAGTAGACTGAAGTGCTGCACCGTTTCTTACCGCATTGTGATATAGAAAAATTGCAGTCGGTGTTTTTACATCGTAATACTTTACATCATTGATGCCGATGATTCCGAAAGATTTATTCTCCGGCAGAAGCTGAAAATTCATCTCCGGATTCACCTCGTACATCAGCGGATTAAAACCAGAACCGATGTTTGCAAACTGATGTTTACCAAAATTGTCACGGTTATTATACTGCGAATAAATGTAGGTTTTATCATGACTGAGCGTGGTATCCAGAACCTTACGGGCAGAAAACTGTGTATAAAACTGGTAATCATTAATGGTTGGTCTGAAGATCTCCAGAGAATCCCTCGTTCCTGAATCAATCACCAAAGAGTCCTGTTCCTTCACTCTGTTCGAGTCGGTTTTATTGATGACCTGGGCACCGATGATGATGCTGATGTTCATCAATACAATAACTGCAATCTTTTTCAACATGAAAATAAACTTGAAGCAAAAATAGGAAATTTGAACAAATAAAAAACCCCGCTAAAAGCGGGGTAATTATGATTTATATAAAATTACAAACCTACAAAAGTCTCTGATGTATCACCGGTGAAAGCTGCCGTAGTATCTTTAAGATAATACTGAGTTTCCAATTTCAGTTCTCTATTACAGAAATCTGCAGTATTAGATGTACTAGGTCTCTGACGCACCCACACCTGTCTAGGTGTTCCTTGGTATGTATAAACCAAGCCCGTAAACTGGTCATCAACAGTTATAGCACTTGTCGCAGCGTCATAGCTTAAAGTTAAATCTAAACCTGGTTCAAAGAAATTTCTCACAAAAATCTTTGTTGGATTAGTCGCATTATCCAATTCAAAAATAACTGACTGCGAACCTCCATCTAACCACCATCCAGTATTTTCGAAAACAGAACTTCCAATCAAGTCAGAGAACATACACTGTAATTTCCAATTCAATACATAACTTTGGTTGTATACCGCATTTGGTAAAGTAGTGGAAGAAATTTTAAAAACTACCTTCTTTGCAGTACCAAACGCTGGTTCATTGATTCTAACTTCGAATTCACCTCCGTTTTCTCCATTAGACAACTCATCTGTACCTTTAACAATCGTAAAATCAGTACCTTCAACTGCAGTTGAATTAGCAGCGTCTACAACTAGCTTAACTGTATGGTTTCCTGTAACAGGGCCCATTGTACCATAAGGGATTGAAACATCTTTACTATTAGTATTCAATAGTACAAATTCATCAACTTCATTTTTGTCTAGAAAGTGCAGCTGCTTATCGCCGTCATAAACTTTTTCATCTTCCCTTGAGCATCCAACAATCAGAAGCGCAACTAGCAGAAGTGAAAAGAACTTAAATATATTTTTCATAAAATTTACTTAAAAAGATTAATAACCAGGATTTTGTCCAATGTTAGGATTAACAGTTAATTCTTCAGTAGGGATCGGCAATGTCCATTTGTGACTTGTCATAGGCAAGTTCGCTGGATTAGCTGCCGGATAATTAGTAGAAGATGAAGTGTAATCAACAGGATGTCTATCAATACCTACTCCTGCCTTAGTACCAAGACGCTTAAGGTCAATAAATCTAAATCCTTCAAAAGCCAATTCAATTCTTCTTTCCTTCAGAATATCTGCGTAAGCTAATGCCTGAGAAGTTCTTGCAACATACGGGGTACCACCACGTACTGCACGTAGCTGATTCAAAGCAGTTGCAACACCAGCAAAATCACCTGCTGCAGCACGAGCTTCAGCTTTAATAAGATGCATTTCAGATAGTCTCATTACTTTATAATCAACATTCAGATTACCTTTTGCTGTTCCTCCTCTGTGTTTACCAAGAACAAGCAAATCTGTCGCAAGGTAATTTGGAGATGATAAATATCCAGGATCTACTACGGATGTGTTGTGTAGAATTATCTGATATCTAACATCAGATGGCTGAAGGATGTTAAACAACGATCTACCAATTTCGAAAAAAGGAGATCCGTCCTTAGTACTGTTAACAGAAGCCCAGGCATTACCTAGATTACTGCCTTGACTACTTTGCTGTAGTGTTTTCACAAGTCTAAAGATAACCTCTTGGTTTGGTAATTCAGTATCAGACCAGAAAACATTTGCATACTGCTGTCCTGCTGCAAGCTGAAGCCCAGAAGTGGAAATAACTTGATCCGCCATTGCTTCTGCCTGAGTATAATTTCCTTTATATGCATAGGCTCTAGCTTTCAAACCTTTGGCTAATACACTGTTTGCTCTTGTTTTGTTAAAAGCAGTAGCTGTACTTGTAAAAATTGATATAGCTTGATCTAGATCGCTGTGAATCTGAGTATAGAATTCACCATTGGTCACTCTTGGATTTTCCTTTTCATTTGTTTCAAAAACACGGTTAGCTAAAATACCAGCAAGAGCGCCATCGTTACTAAGATCCGTAGAGAAATAGGACATGATTCTAAGATGCGCAAGTGCCCTCATGATTAACGCTTCTGCTTTGATATCTTGAATAATTTTTGCATCAGCATCATTCTGCGGAACCAAAATATCTGCGTATTTGATTACTCTATTGATTCGTGAAAGAGCGATGTAGTTACCCGTCCAAACAGAAGAAGCCACTGGTGAATTTGGATTCAGAGTAAATAAAAAGTAAGCATCATCATTAATTAGACCTTGACCACCATTAGCAAATCCAATTCCAACTTCGTCTGTGAAAACAGAACTAAATTCAATCTCATTTCTGTTATACATTAAAGCATAAGATGTATTCATCAAAGTTCTAAGGTCTGTCGAATTTTGAAGTGCAACCTCCTCTGTAATCAGACCAGGAGTATAAGGTTCTAATGTATCCCTACTACAAGATGTAAATAGAAAAGCAAGAAAACCCAAAACTAAAAAACTAAATATTTTTTTCATTCTAATTTAAATTATTGTTACTAAAAAGTCACATCAAAACCTAAAGTAAAGGCTCTTGGTGATGGATACTGATTTTGATCTGATCCCCTATTACTTTCTGGATCATACCCTTGCCACTTCGTCCAAGTGTAAAGATTTTCACCTTGTACAAAAACAGACATCCTTTTAACAAAAGTATTTTCTAAAAGACTTTGTGGGAATGTATATCCAATTTGGGCGTTTCTTACACGAAGGTAAGACGCATCTCTCAGAAATCTATCAGAAGTACTATTATAAGCCAAATCAGCAGTCAAACTAGGAATATTACTACCTGCGTTAGTAGGCGTCCATGCGTTTAATAAATCTGAAGAAACATTGAATTGCCCAATATTTGCAGGCTCATAATATCCAGACATATTCCAGTCGAATCTAGTGATATTCTTCACATATGTGAACAGGGTTGATGCGAAGAAACCTTTAACATTAAGATCAAACCCAAAACCTCCTTGATATTCCGGTTGGAAATTATACTTAGAAAACTTTTTATCCGCTTCAACAGGTGTTTCAGTTGGGTTTCCATTGGCGTCAGCATAAAGCAGATTTCCGTTTGATTGGTTTACCCCAATGAATTGGTATACATACGGAGTATTAATCGCATATCCGTCTGCCAATGCAGTTACATCCCCTTGTTGGAAACCGTTTGGAACATCGAAAACTTTGTTATCGTTGTAGTTTCCATTGAAGTTAAGAGTTAAAGTAATATCTCTTTCAGTATTCTTAATTACATCATAGAAAAGCTGCAAGTCGACACCTCTGTTCTGAATATCAATCGGGGTGTTTGTAATTATAGCGGTTGTACCAGAAATTGGTGCAAAAGGCTCAGTTCCAAGAATATCAGTTGTTTTCTTATCATAGAAATCTACTGCTCCTCTGAATCTTCTGTTGAAAAGTTCCCAGTCTAAACCAAGATTCCAAGTTTTAGTCGTTTCCCAGTGAATATCTCTATCCGCAAATGAGATTCCGTAGCCTAAGCCGCCATTGTAAACGTTATTTGAAAATCCGTACGTACTCTGCCATAGAGGTGGATTAAGCCCTGCATAAACACTTCCAGCAACTACACGCTGGTTACCAACGGTACCTATACTAGCTCTAAACTTCAACATATCCAGCCAGCTGATATCCTGCATGAATGACTCTTCACTGATGTTCCAACGAGCACCTAATGACCAGAAGTTACTCCACTGGCGATCGCCATAGAACCTAGAAGATCCATCTCTTCTTCCTGTGGCAACAATACCATATCTTCTGTCATAATCATAATCTAATGATCCAAAGAATGACAGTAAGTTTAATCGGGCCTGTGAACCAAAAACAGTTGGCACATTGAAATCATTGTTCCCAGTATCTGTTATATACCCCGTTCCTGCACCAGGCACAAAAGTAAGTGGATTCAGACCATTCTGTGTGAAGCCGTCGGTTTGAATATTGCTGAAATTATATTCCCCGTTCCCTGTCAGAATGAAAGTGTGATCACCTATTTTTTTGTCGTATGCTAACTGAAGCAATTGATTAAAAAGGAATTCACGGCTGTTTGAGAAGCTCTCCCATCCAACCCACTCTTCACCCGGATCTCTGAATAAATAAGAATTAAAAGAAACTGGATGCTGTGATCTGTTCAATCTCGTTGTTAAGTACTCACCAGAGGTTCTGGTCATTACTCTTAAATTATCAAAAATCTTGTAGCTCAACTCGGTGGATACATTAAACTTATTTTCATCCGTTCTGTTGTGAAAAGTACGAAGTTTGTCCATTAGGAATAATGGCGTATATACCAAGTTACCGCTACTCTGGTAAAGCTGAAACAGCTGCATAGAATTCTGATATTCCGAAGGAGAAATATAAGGCGCTGCCTGATAAGCTCCCAATACAGGGTTTTGATTGACACCACCTGTTCCTAAAGACGTTGCCTCGTTATTTCGAGAGAATCCAATACCTGTACCAATGTAATAGCTGAATTTTCTGTTTTCGCTTCTACCCTGGATATTATTTCTAACAGTAAATCTGTTTAGTGAAGTACCTCTAAGAATACCATCCTGATTTAAGTAACCAACATTTGTATAGGAAGCGAAATTATTTCCGCTTGTATTCAAACTTAAATCATGACTGGAAAGAAATGAAGGTCTGAAGAAATGTTTCGCCCAGTCAGTATCAACATCATACGCATTGATTTCAGCATCAGTTAACCCAACACCGCGACCAACACCACGATCTTTTTCAAGACTGAGTAGCTGCTTAGCATTAGCTAAACGGTATCTCGGCTCCTGCATCATTGCAATACCGGTAGTCGCTTTATAGTTAAGCGTCATTTTTTCTCTACTAAAGCTACCTCTTTTTGTTCTTATTACGATTACACCGTTAGCAGCACGGTTTCCGTACTCCGCTAATGATGCCGCATCTTTCAGTACTGTTAAACTTTCAATATCATTTGGGTTGATACTTCTGAAAGTGTCACTGTTTGATGGAAACCCATCAATAACGTATAAAGGATCTGTACTCCCTTGCAGAGTACCTTGCCCTCTAATGATGATGGTGGATTTTGCACCAGGTTGACCTGTACCTGTAGAAATATTAACACCTGGCAACTGCCCCTGAGCCGAATTCATTACGTTCGGATTCGGTCTTGACTCCAGCTTCTCAGCGCTAATCGTAGCCGAAGACGTTACCGAAGTTCTTTTCGATACAGTCCTATAACCTTGGACTACAACCTCTTCAATCTGCTGAACTTTTGTGGTATCTTCATCTGCACGTTGAGCAGAAACAGAATACCCAAGAAAGAATAGAGCTCCAGCACTCAATATTCGTAATTTTACATTCATATTAACAAATTTTAATATTTAATCGCACAAATATGTTAAAAAAAATTAACACACGCAAATCTTTTTTTTCCTTATTTCTTGAGAATCTTAAAATTCCGTTTCGAACCGTCTTTAAAATCACATATTAAGAAATAAGCTCCTGACTTTAATTCAGTTAGATCCATTCTGTTGTCATTTACAGCCTCAGTTCTCACCACCCTGCCCGTTACATCAACAACTGTTACCTTCTGAACAAGATGTTTTTTAGAGTGAAATCTCAAAACATTTTGTACAGGGTTTGGAGAAATACTAATATCGGAAAGGAAATACTGATCGTCAACAGAAAGATTTGTCAAAGCACCTGCGGTTACAACCAGTGAATAATTTTGACTTCCACTTACAAGCGATCCCTTATGGGTAACTGATATCGTATAAGTTCCACTCGGATTTGCAATATCAACTCGCTCAAAATTATCCGCATCATTAGTAGAATTATTTGTGGCAACCGCTGCCAGATTAGCTAATCCAGCTTTTTTCCATGGATAGTAGACTGTTCCTTGCGGACCAGTTACTTTCAAATCAAGGTCATTCACGAGATACTTTGTAGTTGGATCATTGGTACCCATATTCATATTTGCAGCGGATGCTGCAGGATCTGTCCAAGAAATAGAAACTTGCAAAGGTTCTGTACCACTAGCAGTAATGGTTTTGGTAAATGTCGCATTGTTCGCCAAAGAATTTTCCTCAATCACACTTCCATTGATATTCAGATTCTTGTCTCTAATTGCAATTGCAGACTTCTGAGCGTTGATTAATCCCCAGCCATATTCATAATCTGGGCCTGGAGAAAAGCCTGCTTCCTCTGCGGTATGCAGAATTAAACCTTTTACTGTAGCCGCACGCATATAGCTGGAATATAACTGATTATAATACTGCTGCAACAACAGAACCACACCTGTAACACCGGGAGCGGCCATTGAAGTACCCTGAGAATTAGCAGTTGCAATATCTGAAGCGTCTGATGTAGATCTTACCGCCACTCCTTTCATTGAAATATCCGGCTTTATTCTTCCATCATCTGAAGGACCCCAACTACTGAAATTCGACATCACTACACTTGATGGGCCTGTGTAATTCGCAACTTGATTTACAGCTGCAACCGTAATAACATTTTTAGCATTGCCGTGTCCGAAGATCAAATCATAACCTCCTTTTGTCAAAATCTGGGTAGAAGCGGGTGGATCAATATTGTTCCTATCATTTCCTGCTGCTATTACTGGTAAATAAAAAGGATTATAATATGCCAAGTTATCTATCTGCCTGGCGCGATTGTCATAAGCTCCATAGAACCAAGTTTCGTTCAAAAATCCTATGCTATATGAATGATTGGACGTTAACAATCCAGTTGGAGCTGCAGCTATCATCTCAGTAATGTCGCTGTCCCAATCATATGCCTTAATAGAAGAATTAAATGCCACCCCTCTTACTAATGGATTTATGCCTTGAGCTGCAATTGTTCCAGCAACGTGAGTTGGATGAAAATCAACAAGACCTCCGTCCATATTTTGAATCTTAGACACGCCTCCCACCATAAATTCCTGATGAGTTTCCCTTGGGACACCACCGTCCCAAACACCTGCTATCATTCCTTGTCCCTGGATATTTAATCCCAGAGCTCCGCCGGAATATAAAGTATTTGCTTTTGCAGTTGACGCAGCTCCGAAATTACTGGTTTTAGCATAAACAATTTCTCCTGTTGGTAGTACATCAATAATTTCAGACTTTTCCTGTCCGCGATACTTTATTTTTTCTACTCCAGGATTCGCTGCAAAGTATTTTTCCAAACGAGCTTTCCTATATCCTTCCTCCAATGTTGCTTCCTTAAGCAGCTGGGCATTCCCTTCTTTATCAGAAAATGAAGCTATCTTCGCTCTTTCCTCTCTCGTTTGGGAAAGGGCGAACACAGGAACAAGCAACAGAGCAATAAATAAATTTTTATTTTTCATTAGCTAAAATTGTAATAATTAATTCTTTTGTTTCCGAATCGGTAAATATATGGTTTTTCTGTATAATAATCCGCAAATTTCAAGTTAAATTTTACTCTACATCTGTTTGAGAATCGCCGGTTTACAACAAAAAAAGGTGAGAAATATCTCACCTTTAATTATATTGAACTATTAAAAACTTACTTCAGCTTCTTCTTCACTTCCACTTCTTCGTAAACTTCAAGAATGTCGCCAACTTCAATGTCGTTGTAACCTTTGATATTCAGACCGCATTCGTAACCTTTGGTTACTTCTTTCACATCGTCTTTGAAACGCTTCAAACTTTCCAGTTCTCCTTCGAATTTCACGATACCGTCGCGGAGAAGTCTGATTTTGGACTGACGCGTCACTTTTCCGGTAAGAACCATACATCCTGCAATTGAACCGACTTTTGAAATTTTGAATACCTCACGGATTTCAACATTACCGATCACCTGCTCCTTGATTTCCGGCGAAAGCATTCCTTCCATCGCTTCCTTCACTTCGTCTATCGCCTTATAAATCACGGAGTAAGTTCTGATTTCAATCTCTTCCTTATCAGCAAGATCTTTGGCATTGGCACCGGCTCTAACGTTGAAACCAATGATAATCGCGTCTGATGCGGCTGCAAGGTTCACATCGGATTCGGTAATCGGGCCGACACCTTTGTGAAGGATATTAACGTTGATTTCCTCTGTTGAAAGTCTCTGCAACTGATCTGAAAGTGCTTCTACAGAACCGTCTACGTCACCTTTAAGGATAATGTTCAGTTCTTTAAAGTCTCCAAGAGCAATTCTTCTTCCCAGTTCCTCAAGTGTTGTATGCTTTTTGGTTCTGATGGAAAGTTCGCGCTGCAGTTGCTCACGTTTTGTTGCAATTGTTTTTGCTTCACTTTCATCAGCATATACTCTGAATTTATCTCCGGCAGTAGGCGCCCCATCCAAACCGAGAATTGTCGCCGGCATTGATGGTCCGGCTTCGGTCATCGGTCTTCCTCTTTCGTCAAGCATCGCCTTCACTTTCCCGTGATTTTTACCGGCAAGAACATAGTCTCCGATTCTCAGAGTTCCTGTCTGTACCAAAAGTGTTGATACATAACCTCTTCCTTTATCAAGAGATGCTTCAATTACGGCACCGCTCGCCACTCTGTCCGGATTGGCTTTCAGATCAAGCATTTCTGCCTGAAGCAATACTTTCTCCAGAAGAAGGTCTACATTGTTACCGAATTTTGCTGAAATTTCCTGAGACTGAACGCTTCCGCCCCATTCTTCCACAAGAATATTCATTCCGGAAAGCTGCTGACGGATATTATCCGGATTGGCATTTGGTTTATCCACTTTATTGATAGCAATGATCATTGGAACACCTGCTGCCTGCGCATGGGAAATCGCTTCCTTCGTCTGTGGCATCACATCGTCATCGGCTGCAATTACAATAATTGCGATATCCGTAATCTGTGCTCCTCTTGCTCTCATCGCGGTAAACGCTTCGTGACCCGGAGTATCAAGGAAAGTAATTCTCTGTCCGTTTTCCAGTCTAACTCCGTATGCACCGATATGCTGTGTAATTCCTCCGGATTCACCGGCAATTACGTTGGTTTTTCTTACGTAGTCGAGCAAGGAAGTCTTACCATGGTCAACGTGTCCCATTACGGTAACGATTGGCGCACGGGTTTCCAAATCTTCTTCGCTGTCTTCGATTTCTTCAACAGATTCTTCAAGATCGGCATCCTGGAATTCGATTTTATATCCGAATTCATCCGCTACAAGTAACAGAGTATCAGCTTCCAAACGCTGATTCATGGTTACCATAACACCAAGAGAGAAGCACGCTGAAATTACTTCAGTCGGGCTTACATTCATCAAGCTGGCCAGTTCACCTACGGTAATGAATTCCGTTACTTTTAGTGTAGTATCCTGAGCTTCGCGTTCCTGCTGAAGTTCGTCCTGCTCTCTACGGTAGGACCTTTTGTCTCTTCTGTGCTTGGAAGCTTTGGACTTACCGCCTTTATTGGTCAGTTTTTCAAGTGTTTCCTTAATCTGGTTTTTAACCTGTTCGTCGGTAAGTTCAACCGGCATTGTGCGCTGCGCTCCTCTTCTGCTTCCGCCAGGTCTGTTATTATTGTTGTTTCCGCCGCGGTTTCCGCCCTGGTTATTGCCACCCTGGAACGGACGGTTTCCACCCTGTCCCTGCGTACGCTGACCACCCTGCTGATTGTTTCCGCCCTGCTGTTGGCCACCGGTTCCCGGCTTTTCGATTCTTTTTCTTTTCTTCTTTTTGTCTGCTGAAGTTTTTGGTTTTTCTGCAAACTGAGAAAGATCCACTTTCTCCTTAAGAATTTTTGGACCGTCCAGTTTTTGATAAACGGTTTCAATTTTATCCGGTTCTGAAGATTCTTCCTTCTGCATTGTTTCGGCTGCAGGTTTCGTTTCCTCTTTTGGAGTTTCTGCTGCTTTCTGCTCAGGTTTTACTTCTTCGGATTTATTTTCAGCTTTTGCTTTTTCTTTCTTTTCGGATGGTTTTGGCCTGCCCGATTCAATTTTGGACAGATCAATTTTGTCAAGAACCTTGAATTCCTGCTTTTCTGCAGTAATCACTTCTGTAGCCTTTTCTTCTTTTACAGGTTCTTCCTCTTTCTTCGCTTCCGCTTCAGGTTCCTGCTTTGCAGGGTTCAAATCGATTTTACCCAAAATTTTGGTTTCCGACTTGATGTTTGCTTTGGCTCTTATTACCTCAGGTTTCTTCTCTTCAATTTCCAGTTTCTCTTCCGGAACTTTGGAGATCACCACCTCATGGGAAGCTTTTCTCTGTTCACCGTCTTTGGCAAACTCGGCCTCCAATGCAGAATATGCCGCTTCTTCTAGTTGGGCGTTCGGGTTTGCTTCCACCTCAAATCCTTTGGCCTGCAGAAATTCTACCGCTCTCGGAATCGAAATATTAAGCTCCTTTACCGCTTTATTTAATCTAATTTTTGGCATCTAATTTATTTACGTGTTTTAGTTAAATATTTATTGTTCTGAAAATGAGCAAGGTATTAGCCTTCAAGTTCTTCTTTCAGAATTGATTTCACCTCATCAATCTGCTCTTCTTCCAGATCCACAAGGTTAATCAGCGCGTCGGTATCTTTATCCAGTACACTTCTCGCAGTGTTAAGACCGACTTTTTTGAATTCTTCAATAATCCATTCTTCAATTTCATCTTTGAATTCGTCCAGTTCAACGTCATCGTCTTCGCTGGTTTCTCTGTAAACATCAATTTCAAAACCTGAAAGCCATGAAGCCAGTTTGATGTTCTGCCCCTGCTTTCCGATTACTTTAGAAATTTCTTCAACCGGAGTGTACACCAAAGCGTAATCTTCTTCCTGATTGATATCAATTTTATTGATGGTAACGTTTCCTAATGCTCTTTTCACCATAATTTCAGGATTTTTAGACCATTGGATTACGTCAATATTTTCGTTTTTCAGTTCTCTTACCACACCGTGGATTCTGGAACCTTTCACACCAACGCAAGCTCCAACAGGATCAATTCTGTCATCATAAGCGTCTACTGCGATTTTCGCTTTTTCACCCGGAATTCTCACTACTTTCTTCAGCATGATAGTTCCATCCTGAATTTCAGGAATTTCCAGCTCAAGAAGTTTCTCCAGGAATTTAGGTGCCGTTCTTGAAACCACGATCTGAGGTTTTGACCCTTTAAAATCAACCGATTCCACAATCGCTCTCACATTTTCGCCTTTCTTGAAGAAATCTGTTGGAATCTGGTTTTCCTTCGGAAGAATAAATTCATTTCCTTCATCATCCAAAAGAATAGCGTGCTGCTTTCTGATATGGTGAACTTCTCCTACCACAATTTCCCCGATTCTGTCGCGGAACTGATCGTAAAGCAAAGCATTGTTATGCTCCTGAAGTTTGGTTGCCAAAATCTGCTTCAGCGTAAGAATGTTTCTTCTCCCCAGCTGAGCAATTGGAATTTCAACAGTATATTCTTCGCCAACTTCAAACGTAGGGTCAATTTTTTTAGCTTCTGAGATTTCAATTTCCAGATCATCATCTTCGGACATTTCGTCTTCAACGATGGTTTTGTTCAGAAAAATCTGAAAATCTCCTTTATCAGGGTTCACGATAACATCAAAATGATCATCAGAGTCATATCTTTTTCTCAGCAGAGTCTTCAGGGAATCTTCAATAATCGCCATCAGGTCGATCTTGCTGATGCTTTTTTCGTCTTTAAAATCGCCAAACGCTTCTATTAACGCTAAACTGTCCATATTTATAAATGATATATGATGAATGATGAATTGCTGCTCATCAGGTTCACCTTGTTATTAAAATTTTACTGTAACTAATGCTTTCTTAATATCGGAATACGGAATTTCCTTCTCTTCCACTACATCTACTTTGCCTTTTCCAATTTCTTTTGGTTTCCGGTAACGTAAAATAAGCGTAATTTTCTCGTCGTCCACTTTTGCGAGTTCGCCTTCTGTTTTGGTATCGTCGTTCATCATAATATCCAGCTCGCGGCCGATATTTTTCCTAAACTGTCTTGGTGTGGCAAGCGGCTCGCTTAAACCCGCACTCATCACCTGGAGTGAAAAATCGTGGTCTTCGCGGTCCATATTAAATTCTATTGCGCGGCTCGCATCAAGGCAGTCCTGCAGAGAAACTCCGTTGTCACCATCCAGAATCACTGTTACATCGTCAGAGGCAGAAATCTTAAGATCAATCAGAAAAAGATCTTCTCTTTCCTTCAGAAAAGTTGTAAGTAATTCTTCAATTTTAGTTCTAAATTCCATATTCAGTTGTCGGTACGAAAAAAGGCATTCTTGCGAAGGCCTTTTCATTTTTTTCCGTAATCGAGTGCAAATATATGTCTTTTCCCGCAAAAAACAAAATACTTCTGTAAGATATTGAGCTCTGCATCACGTCTTTATCCGAAAGCCACCCTGAAGGTTCTGGTATTTTTAGTATTTTTGCAAATATTTTTTCTTTAAATGAACATTACTATTGTAGGAACCGGCTATGTTGGTCTCGTAACCGGAACAACTCTCGCTGAACTTGGAAACTCAGTTTACTGCGTTGATATTGACTCCAACAAAGTTGAAGCCATGAAAAATGGCGTAGTTCCGATCTACGAACCCGGACTCGAGGAAATGTTTTCCAGAAATATTCAGGCAAACCGACTTTTTTTCACCACCGATATTAAAGAAGCACTTGATAAGAGTGAAGTAATTTACCTTGCGCTACCAACTCCGCCCGGAGAAGACGGAAGTGCAGATTTGTCTTACGTAATCAGCGTTGCCAACCAGATCGGCGAAATGATGACTTCCTACAAAGTTGTTGTAAATAAATCAACGGTTCCTGTTGGTACCGCCGATAAAGTCCGTGAAGTGATTTCTTCCAAAACGGATATTCCTTTTGATGTAGTTTCGAATCCTGAATTTTTAAGGGAAGGTTTTGCGGTTGAAGACTCTATGAACCCTGCAAGAGTAATTGTGGGAGCGAGTTCTGAAAAAGCACAGAACATCATGGCGAAAATTTACCAGCCGTTTACCAATACCGGAATTCCAATTATTTTCATGGATGAAAAATCATCGGAACTTACCAAATATGCAGCAAATTCATTTCTGGCAGTGAAAATTACCTTTATGAATGAAATTGCGAATTATTGTGAAAAAGTTGGCGCCGACGTTGATAAAGTTCGTTTGGGAATGGGTTCTGATGACAGAATCGGACACCGTTTTCTTTTCCCCGGAATTGGTTACGGAGGAAGCTGTTTCCCGAAAGATGTGAAAGCTTTAATTAAATCCGGAAAACAGGAAGATTTTGATTTTCAGATTCTTGAAGCAACAGAAAATGTCAACATTTCGCAAAAAGTAATTCTCACCAAAGAAATTGAAAATTATTTCGGCGGAAATCTGGAAGGAAAAACCATCGCACTTTGGGGGCTGGCTTTCAAGGCAAACACGGACGATATTCGTGAAGCGTCTTCGTTGGACAACATTAAAATTCTGCTTGAAAAAGGCGCGAAAGTCGTTGCTTACGATTCCATTGCAGAAGAAAATGTAAGACGGATTCTCGGTGATAAAATTGAATATGCAAAAGACATGTATTCCGCTTTGGAAAACGCCGACTGTCTTCTGATTGCTACAGAATGGCCTGAATTTAAGAATCCCAATTTCAAAATGATGGCCGAAAAAATGAAGAATAAAGTTATTTTCGACGGAAGAAATATGTATCCGCTGGAAATTCCGGCTCAGAACGGATTCTTTTACAAATCAATCGGAAGAAAGACGATTAATGAAGTGATGAAGTGCTAAAGTTAAGAAGTGATGAAGTGATGAAGTGATCGGGTGATGAGGTGATGAGATAATATATTTAGACTGAACTGGTTGGAAAAAATAAAAAGTCATAAAGATCTGAAAGTTTGGCAGGAGTCAATGGATTTGGTCGTTTTGATTTATGAAGCGACACGGAATTTTCCTGAAACGGAAAAATGCGCACTTTCATCACAGTTGAAACGCAGCGCGATATCGATTCCTTCAAATATTGCTGAAGGTTTTGGCCGCAAAGGCAACAAAGAACTCGTTCAGTTTTTATATATCAGTTTGGGTTCATTGGCTGAACTTGAAACACAGCTTGAAATTGCCTTCAGAATTTCATATCTTTCAGATCTTGATTTGTATTCAGAAAAAATAAAGTTTATCCGGGTTTTACTCTCCAGACTGATAGAAAGTGTAAAAGCAAACCAAAAGCAAACCAAAACCAATCACCATAACCACAACACATCATTTTATAGCATAAAAAACTTTGTAACCTAAAAACCTTATCACTTCGTAACTTCGTAACCACATAACTACATAACCTCATCACTATAATAATCCTCATATAAATAAATGAAAAACATCATCATCACCGGAGGCGCCGGATTTATCGGATCTCACGTTGTTCGTGAATTTGTAAAAAACTTGCCGGAAACCAAAATCATCAATCTTGATGCGTTAACTTACGCCGGAAATCTTGAAAATCTGAAAGACATCGAGAACGAACCGAATTACGTTTTCGAGAAAGCGGATATCACGAAACCGGAAGAACTTGAGGCGCTGTTTGATAAATACAATCCGGATGCAGTGGTTCATTTGGCGGCAGAATCCCACGTTGACAGAAGTATTACCGATCCGAATGCGTTCATCAACACCAATGTTATCGGAACAGCAAATCTTCTGAATCTTTGTCGCGAAAGATGGACTTTAAATGAAGATCATACGCACGGAAATTTTCCGGATGAAAAAAGAAAAAACCTTTTCTACCATGTTTCCACCGATGAAGTTTACGGAGCTTTAGGTGAAACCGGATTTTTTACGGAAGAAACTTCTTACGATCCGAAATCGCCGTATTCCGTTTCCAAAGCAGCTTCAGACCATTTGGTGAGAGCGTACGGAAATACGTACGGAATGCCGTTTATCATTTCGAACTGTTCCAACAATTACGGTCCGAATCACTTCCCTGAAAAACTGATTCCGCTTTGTATTCACAACATTCTGAACGAAAAACCGCTTCCAATTTACGGCGACGGAAAATATACAAGAGACTGGCTTTATGTGATTGATCACGCGAAAGCAATTTTCCAGATTTTCCATGAAGCAAAAACCGGAGAAACCTACAATATCGGTGGCTGGAACGAATGGCAGAACATTAATCTGGTGAAAGAACTTATCAAACAGGTGGATGAAAAAATCGGAAAACCGGCTGGTTATTCAGAAAAACTCATCACTTTCGTGAAAGACAGACCCGGACACGACAAACGTTATGCGATTGATGCAACAAAACTCGCAAATGATTTGGGCTGGAAACCGAGTGTAACTTTCGAGGAAGGACTTTCAAAAACCATCGACT
>JAEXBA010000012.1 GCA_023457935.1 Bacteroidota bacterium
TTTTTGTACACAATTCCTGTAGAAGTAGTTCCGGCGTAAGAACTTACCTGAAGAAAAGCAACTTCACATTTCCCCGGATAATATTTCATAAAGTCGGAAAAAAACATGAAGACACCGTTCAGAACACCTACAAAAACGGGTATTTCGTCTTTGTATTCCTCATGAATTTTTTCAGCTAAATCTTTTACAATTTCCTGCAGCTCTTCATGCTTCAGGTAAGGAACAAACTCCTTGTCGTGAACTTTGATGGTACTCATACAGACTTCAAAAGGCAAATTTACAAAAATTGTTATAATGATAATGTGCAGAACGGTAGAGACTTCTTTTCCGTTTTTTTTGCCTGAAATTTATATTAAGACTACCTTTGTTGAAATCTTAAAAAAGTAAAAATTCTATGTCAACTTATGTGGTTGTTGGTCTTCAGTACGGAGACGAAGGAAAAGGTAAAATTACCGACGTTCTTTCAGCGAAATCCGATTATGTAGTGCGTTTTCAGGGTGGTGACAATGCCGGTCATACCGTTTATGTCGGCGATGAAAAGTTTGTGCTGCATCTGCTTCCTTCAGGCGTACTTCAGTGCAAAGGGAAATGCATCATTGCTAATGGTGTTGTGGTGAATCCAAAAGCTTTCATGAAGGAAATTGCAGAAATTGAAAGTAAAGGAATGAAAACCGATCATATCTTTATTTCCAGAAGAGCGCACGTCATCATGCCTTACCATATTTTGCTTGACACTTACCGTGAAGAAGAAGAAGGCGGAACAGAAATCGGTACTACTAAAAAAGGAATCGGGCCGTGCTACGAGGATAAAATCGCGCGTGTTGGTATCCGTATGGTTGACCTGTTGAACCCTGAGATTCTGCGTGAAAAAATTGAGAAAAACCTCCGCGTTAAAAATTCACTTTTCGAAAAATACTTTGAAAAACCAACGCTTAGTGTTGATGAAATCTATAATGAGTTTGTAGAAATCGGCAAAAAACTTCAGGACAGAATTGTAGATACAGAAGTTGAACTGAATGAAGCTATCAAAGACGGTAAAAACGTACTTTTTGAAGGCGCACAGGCACTTATGCTTGATATCGATTTCGGAACTTATCCTTTTGTAACCTCTTCATCACCATCCACAGGCGGAGTTTGTGCTGGGGCAGGTGTTCCGCCTACAGCTTTGCAGAATCTGATTGGTGTTTCAAAAGCATACGCAACGAGAGTTGGGAACGGACCGTTCCCATCAGAACTCGATAATGAACTTGGAGAAGAAATCAGAAAAGTTGGGCATGAATTCGGAGCCACTACAGGAAGACCGAGAAGAACCGGATGGCTGGACCTGGTTTCCCTGAAACATGCCTGTATGATTAACGGAATAAACAATCTTGTAATCACAAAACTGGACGTTTTAACCGGAATTAAGCCGTTAAGGATCGTTACCAAATATAAAACCGAAGACGGAAAGATTATCGATTACTTTACTTCTTCCACCACAAAATTATACGATTACGAACCTATGTATGAAGAACTGGAAGGCTGGGATGAAGATATTACCAAAGTAAGAAGTTACGACGAGCTTCCGGCCAATGCAAAAAAATACATTGAGTTTATTGAGGATTATTTGGGTATTAATGTTTATCTGGTTTCAGTAGGTCCTGAAAGGAGTCAGAATATTATCCGGAAAGAACTATTCTGATCGCATTTTCATCAATATAAAAGGCTGCATTACGGTGCAGCCTTTTTTTTTATTCTTCAGGAATTTTAATTTCTCCTTCAGATTCTACAGCGATGATACCTTCTGTTTCTCTGAGTTTTTCAGCAGTTTCTTCATCACAGTTAATTTCCACAGTTCCAATCGAAGAAAAATCGTTGATAATCTCAATTTCTTTTCGTGTGAGGAGCTTCATGATCTTTTTCTCGAAACCCAACTCAATGCTGACAAGCCATTTGGTTTTCATGCGTCAGATTTATTTGATGATCGGCGGCTGCACTGGAAATTTTGGCAATTCAGGGTAGCGTGGAAAAGGTATCGGTCTGATATATCTGATTGTGTACGGCGCCTGAACAAGACCTGCTCCCACGTCGCGCGTAGGTAAAGGGAGTCCTTTGGCGGTAGAAACCAATTTTTTCCATAAATTAATACCTCTCAGCCCGGTTGATTCTGCCCAAAGCGCTGCAATACCGGCAACATGTGGAGTAGCCATACTTGTACCGTTCATTGTTGAATGCTTAGCCGGCATTTTTGTAGAGGAAAATACGCCTACGCCCGGCCCTGCAATATCAACGGAACCGTAAGTGGCATAAAGACCACCATTGGAGAAAGTTGCACAGTTCAGTCCGGAATCCAGTGCTCCAACCGCCATAATTGAAGGGCAGTTGGCAGGATGTGAGACAGCACGGATATTATTTGGCCGGCTGCTGCTGTTTCCTGCTGCTGCGATAATAAGTGTACCGCTGTTCAGAGCCCTGGCTGCTGCATTTTCAAAAACTGCAGAGAATCCTGCCGAATTCATTGTGCCGCCTAAAGACATGCTTACTATCTCACAACCGTTGGCAACTGCCCAGTTGATGCCTGCAAGAATGCCGCCGTCTGCTCCGCGACCTGCATTGTTCAGCACTTTTCCTATGTAAATGCTGGATTTATAGGCAATGCCATACCTTTCTATACTTCCTGCAGGTGAAAGCCCGCCACATGCTGTCCCGGTACAGTGTGTTCCGTGTCCGTGTTCGTCCTGTACACTCTCGCCTGTGATAAAGCTTTTGGAAACTATTGGTCTGTTGATGAAATCCGGATGATTAAGGTCAAAACCAGTATCCAGAATGGCTACTTTAATGCCGTTTCCTGTCCAGCGCATTTGTTGCAAGAAAGAGGTAGGGGTAACCATCGTTGCACGAAGTCCCCATGTGGATCCAACAGATTGTGCATCTGAATAATCCTCGAGCTCGCTGTCGTCCTGCTCCATATCGTCACCAATCAGTACATCCGCCAGTTGATTGATGGCGTCGCGGTAGCCCTCAACATAATTTTGGGTTTTTTCGTCCAAAAGGTTAATTGCGTAAACAACACGTTCCGGTTCAACAATGATTCCTGTTCCCTCAAGTGTGCTTACCAAATTGTTCAGAACGGGCTTGTCATTTAGGATGGCTACGCCGATTTTGTCAAGAATAATCCCGTCTGTTTCGTCCAGATCGCTTTCAGTGAAAAATTCGTTCTCGTAATCCAGTGAGCTTTTTACCTGTACATCTTTTGATGCATTCAGTTCATTTTTGAACTCTTCAGCTGATGTGCCTTCAGGCAGCAGTACAAGATACCGGCCTGTGAATTCTTCTTTTGTTTCTTTTTTCGCATTTTTTTTCATGGTTAAATAGTTTTAAAGTTTGCTTACTCTGTTCGGTTTTCAGCTTCCCCGTTTTTACAGATGCAAAGTTAGATGCAGATATTATGCACCGAACAGGAAAACCACCTGATTTTACAGGGTGTTTTTCCTGATTTTTAATAATGTCATGTTTGCGCAAAACATTTAAAGAAAAATTAATAAAATGGCAGGAAAGTTGATATCGTCTTAACACTTTACTAAAAAGTGCACAAAACTGATAATTTGGAAATTCGATCTGTTTAACTCTAATTTTTTATAAAATGATGAAAAAATTCCTCAACCTGGACGAAGACCGGCGTCTTAACGAAATTATCTTCGCTAACCGTAACAAAGAATACGGCGCTTATGCATTACGAAATGAAGAAAGCAGCGTTCTGAAGAAATCTTTATTTCTTGGAGTGGCCTTTTTTATAACGATGTCCGCAATACCTCTTGTAATGAATTCCTTTAAAGGTGAGGTTATTCCTGACGAAGAATGGCCCGGAACCTTCAATCCTGTTGATATTCCCGTTGATCCTGATCCGGTACAGCCGGTAAAACCTGATCCTGTTCCTCCGAAACCTGTTGAAACGTTTGCTGCAACGGTTCCGACTCCTACGCACAATCCGCCTGTGGAAACCCCTTCTCCAACTGTAGACCGGTATGATGATGCGAGGGCTGGTTTTGTAGATTCAGAAGGAGAAAAACCTACGCAAGCTTATGTTCCACCGGTAGTTGCACCAACAGTTCCCGGGCCTTCGGTTCCTGCACCTCAACCGGCCGCAGATCCTGATGCAATTGTAGAAACTGTTGATGTAAAAGCTGTTTTTGGCGGAGGATTCGAAAGCTTCAGAAATAAGGTAAGCCAGAACATGGATATTTCGTATTTTGAAGATTCAGGTGAGCGTCTTACATCCAAGGTAACTTTTATTGTTGAGAAAGACGGTTCTATTTCGAATATCAAAGCGTTAGGCAATGACAAGATGTTCAATAAAGAAGCCGAACAGGCAGTGCGTGCTGTGCGTGGAAAGTGGACTCCCGCTAAACTGAAAGGTCAGGCCGTCCGCTCATACTTCAGTATTCCCATAACTATTCAGTTTGAATAGACGAATTTTTAATAATGTAGATTATCCACAGTTTCACGAAAATTGTGGATAATTTTTTTGATGTATAACGCTTTAATTAACAGTATTTTAACGCTGTGAAATTTATTAACACTAATGCCCAAAACAAAAAATCTGTATTTTTGTCGTTTAATAAAAAATTATGGCCAAAATAATCGGTATTGCCAATCAGAAAGGTGGTGTAGGAAAGACAACAACTGCGGTGAATCTCGCGGCGGCTTTGGGTGTTCTGGAGAAAAAGGTTCTGCTTATTGATGCTGATCCGCAGGCTAATGCAACTTCAGGCCTTGGAGTGGATGATGTTGAAAATACCACCTATAATCTTCTGGAACACAGCGCGTCGGCAAAGAAATGCATTTATAAAACGGCAACCCCGAATCTTGATATTATTCCTTCTCATATCGATCTTGTAGCGGCAGAAATTGAACTCGTGGACAAGGATAACCGCGAATACATGATGAAAGAAGCGCTTAAGCCGGTTAGAAAAGATTACGATTACATTATTATCGACTGCGCACCAAGTTTGGGTTTAATCACCATCAATGCGCTTACGGCCGCGGATTCCGTAATAATTCCCATTCAGTGTGAATATTTTGCACTTGAAGGTTTGGGAAAACTGCTCAACACCATTAAAAATGTTCAGAAAATTCATAATAAAAATCTTGATATCGAAGGCTTGCTGCTGACGATGTACGACAGCCGTCTTCGGCTCTCAAATCAGGTCGTTGAAGAAGTGAATTCCCATTTTCCGGAGATGGTTTTCGAAACAATCATCAGCAGAAATGTACGTTTAAGTGAAGCGCCGAGTTTTGGTGAGAGCATCCTGAACTATGACGCCGAAAGCAAAGGTGCCATACAGTATCTGCAGCTGGCAGAAGAAGTACTGCTGAAAAACGATAACTTAGTAAAAAATTAATGCTGAAGCTGAGGGCGGAAAGCTGACAAAGATTTATGAAAGATAAAAAAAGAGCAATGGGACGCGGTTTGGGAGCAATCCTGAGCGCAGAATCCAAAGCAACTGTAAATACTGCAACAGATGAGGGCGCCGATAAATTCGTCGGTAATATTGTTGAGGTTCCCCTTGAAGATATTTTTCCCAATACATCGCAACCAAGAACTTATTTTGATGAAAGGGCGCTGAACGATCTGGCGCAGTCGATTAAGTCGCTTGGAATTATCCAGCCGATAACTTTAAGAAAGGAAGGCGAAAAATTCGAGATTATTTCCGGTGAAAGACGGTACCGCGCATCCAAAATTGCCGGTCTCAAAACGGTTCCGGCGTATATTCGACTGGTAAATGATCAGGAACTGCTGGAAATGGCTCTTGTTGAGAATATTCAGCGTGAAGATCTTGATGCGATTGAAGTTGCGTTAACCTATCAGCGTTTGCTTGAAGAAATCGGTTTAACTCAGGAAAATCTGAGTCAGCGCGTAGGAAAGGAAAGAAGTACAATTACGAACTCAATACGTCTGCTGAGACTGACGCCGGAAGTTCAGAATGCGATCAGAAGCGGCGAAATTTCTGCCGGTCACGGTCGCGCCATTATTGGTCTTGATGAAGGTGAAATGCAGGATCTCCTTTTTAAGAAAATTGTGAATGAAGGTTTGAACGTACGTCAGGCAGAAGCTGTGGCCGGACAGATGAAAAATCCCAAAGCCGTTGCACCAAAGGCAAAACCTGCAGTTCCCAATCACCTCAAAAAAGTTCAGAAATCGCTTTCAGACATTCTGGATGTGAAAGTGGAAGTGAAATCTTCAGGCAAAGGAAATAAAGGTAAAATTGTTCTCGATTTTAAAAATCAGGCGGAACTTGATCAAATTCTTTCACACTTCAGAATATGAGGGGCATCACCGCTTTTTTCCTGATGTTTTTTTCGGTTCTGAGTTTTGCTCAGGTCAACAAAAACGATACAATCCGCGTTGAAAACTATCCTACAGACACTATTTCTGCTGTAACGCCAAAGTCTGAAACTGAAGTTATTGCAGATATTCAGAGTGCCAATGCGCCTGCAACTGTAAAACCAAAATTCAGTCCGACCAGAGCGGGTTTGTATTCGGCTGTGCTTCCGGGATTAGGGCAGTATTACAATAAAAAATACTGGAAAATTCCGATTGTCTGGGGTGCTATCGGTGCCGGTGTCGGTTACACTTTATACAGCGACAAACAGTACAGAAGATACCGGAATGCGTTCGTATCCGAACTCAACGGAGTGCCGCATGAATTCTCGGAAAGGCCGTGGATTGATAAAAATGTTCTGGGAAACTGGCAGGATGTTATGAAACGCCGCCGCGATTATGCCATTGCGGTCACAAGTTTGGTGTACATTCTGAATATCGTGGATGCCGTGGTTGATGCTCACCTTTATGAAGGTAAGAACGATCCGGATCTGGCAGTACGGCCAACCATAATTTATGATGAGTTTATCACTCAGAACCCTGTGGCCGGTGTAGGTTTCAATTTTAGATTCTAAGAAATTTTATGAGAGTAGCATTAGTTGGATATGGCAAAATGGGCAAAATTATTGATGAAATTGCCACGAAGAGAGGACATGTAATCGTTGCAAAACTCAACGAAACGCCTACAGCAGAAAATCTTAAAAGTCCTGATGTCGTAATAGAGTTTTCGCAGCCCGAAGTCGCATTCAGCAACATAAAGACTTGTCTGGAACAGAAAATTCCGGTGGTATGCGGAACAACCGGTTGGCTTTCTCAGAAGCCGGAAATCGAGAAAATCGCTGCCGAGAATGATACTGCGTTTCTGTACGGTTCCAATTTCAGTTTAGGAGTGAATCTTTTCTTTGCTTTGAATGAAAAACTCGCCGGACTGATGAAGAATTTTAATGAATACAACTGTCAGCTGGAGGAAGTTCATCATGTTCATAAAAAAGATGCTCCAAGCGGAACCGCTATTTCCGTTGCAGAAGGAATTATTAAAAATAATCCAAAGTATTCTGGCTGGAAACTTGAGGAAACAATGGATAACGAACTGGGCATTTTTGCCATCCGTGAAGATGAAGTTCCCGGAACTCACAGCGTTTTTTACCGCTCGGAAGTAGATGAAATAGAAATTAAGCATACCGCTTTCAGCAGGAACGGTTTTGCCTTGGGAGCCGTAATTGCTGCTGAATGGATTATCGGTAAAAAGGGAAATTTCGGTATGAAGGACGTTCTTGGGCTCAACAATCTGTAACAAATAAGTATTCTCCGAAACTAATAACACAAATAAGCTTTAAAGCAGTAAACAATGAATTATTTTCTTACCTATACGGTGTATGTGCTGATTTTGTCTGTCTTGATGGGGCTTTCCACATGGAAGCTCTTCAAAAAGATGGGTCACAATCCGCTTTTCGCATTTATACCGTTTTACAATTACTACATCATTCAGCAAGAAACCAATCATCCGAAATGGTGGGTAGCGATGGCTTATCTTCCGATTGTCGGTCCGATTATGATGACGGTTTTTCATCTTTTTCTGATGAAGAAATTCGGGAAGAGCCTTATTCAGCATAAACTTCTGACGGTTTTTCTGCCTTTCATTTATATGGCAGTTGTAAACTATTCAAAAGACGCGGAAGTTGAAGAGGAAGAAAGTGAACTGTATTTAACTGAAGAAGAAAAGAAAGCAAAGAAGAAAGATTCCTTTATTGGTTCCATTACTTTTGCGGTGGTTTTTGCAACTATTATTCACGTGTTTATGGCTCAGCCTTTCGGAATTCCTACCGGTTCAATGGAAAGATCGCTGATGGTAGGCGATTTTCTTTTTGTAAACAAACTGAATTACGGTTTCCGTATGCCGATGCGTCCGCTTGCAATTCCTTTTTTACAGGGAACCATCATGGATACCGGTGATAAAGGAAACCCGAAAGACGATCTAAAATCCTATGTAGATGCTGTAGAACTGCCTTATTTCAGATTTCCGGGATGGGAAAAGCCTGAGACAAACGATATCGTAGTGTTCAACTATCCGCAGGATTCCGTGCATACGGCAATCGACAGAAAAGATCCTTACGTGAAGAGACTTGTTGCTGTTGGAGGTGACGTCGTGGAAATGCGTGCGGGAAAACTGTTCGTCAACGGTCAGCCTGAAAAGGTAATGGGCGATGCCGAAGTGCAGCACAACTATATTCTTCAGACCAGTTCGGAGATAGACATCAACGGTCTGATGGAAACATACGGCGCGCTGAATGTAAATAATATCGACCCAGGCGTTCTTCAGCACGAATCTTTGGTACAGTATAAGCTGGATCCGAAATATGTAACGTACATCATTCAGGTTACCGAAAAGATTGCCAACGATCTGAAAAATCTGCCGGAATTTATTTCTATTCAGGAAGACGTTCAGCAGCAGGGAATTCCGAAGATTACGTATTTTGACCAGAACAAGACACGTGTTTTCATTCCGTATTCAATCTTTCCATATACAAGCAAATGGAACGAAGACTGGTACGGGCCGCTGCGCATTCCGAAGAAAGGCGATGTAATTAACCTGACACAGGAAAATATGCCGCTTTACCACAAACTGATTTCCGAGTACGAAGGAAACGATTTCAGTGAAGGCAACGGAAACTTCCTCATCAACGGACAGCCGGCAAAAACCTATACGGTGAAATACGATTATTACTTTATGATGGGTGATAACCGCGACGGCTCTCTGGATGCCAGGTTTTTCGGTTTCGTTCCGGAAACGCACATTGTTGGAAAACCGATGTTCACCTGGATGAGTCTTCAGGGAATTTTTGCAGATCAGACGTCTGATTATCAGGCGCCGTTTAAAGTTCGCTGGGACAGAATGTTTAAAGGAACCAATACCGGCGATCCGGACAAAACCTCTTACTGGTGGGTAGCCGCCGCGATTCTGATTCTGTTTTTCGGTTGGGAGTATTTTGCAAAACTCTTCAAAAAGAAAGATCAGGAATAAAAAATTAAACAGAAAGTGGCAGAAGTGTCACTTTCGTTTTTATTATATCATTATGAACACAATTTTACTTCCGGTATTCTATCTGCCGCCCATCAGCTGGTTTGCTGAGTTTCTTGATGAACATACGGATGTCCGATTGGAAAAGGCCGAAAATCTTCCTAAGCAAACCTACCGCAACAGAGCCAATATTTACGGAGCCAACGGAAAACTCAGTCTGATTATTCCAATAAAGCACAACGGCAAAAGAGTGATGCGCGACATTGAAATTTCTTACGCTGAAGACTGGCAGGGCCTTCACTGGAAATCCATTAAAACCGCTTATCAGAGTTCGCCTTATTTTGAGTTTTATGAAGACCGTCTGGTTGCCATCTATTCCACCAAAGAAAAATTCCTTCTTGATTTTAATCTGAAAGCACTTGATATTGTTTTGAATATTCTGAAAGTAGAAAAGGCATATTCTTTGAATAATGAGTATGTCGCAGAGCCGGAAGGAAAAGATTTCAGGAGTTTTTTCTCGGCTAAAAAAGATTCTGATAGTATGCTTGAACCTTATTATCAGACTTTTTCAGACAAAATGGGTTTCATAGCAGATCTGTCAGTTTTGGATCTTATCTGTAACAAAGGCCCTGAAAGTTTGACTTATATTAAAAATGTTAAATAATTTATATCAATGAAAAAAATATTTATTGCTGCATCGTTTATGCTCGGTCTGAGTTTCTCATTCGGTCAGCAGGCAACTGCAGATCCAATGCAGGACAAAGATCTGATGACTTGGTATCACAAGGATTTTTCTTCAACAGGAGTTTACGGTGTTAACACTCAGAATGCTTATAAATATCTGGAATCAAAAGGGTTGAAACCGAGAACAGTTGTTGTAGGAGTTTTGGACAGCGGTGTTGAGGTGGACCATCCGGGTTTGATCAAGAATATGTGGAAAAACCCTAATGAAGTGCCAGGCAACGGTAAAGATGACGACGGAAACGGTTACGTTGATGATATCCACGGGTGGAATTTTATAGGTGGTAAAAACGGCGACATCGATGTAGATAATATGGAGGTGACCAGAGTCGTAAAAATGTATAAGCCAATTTTTGAAGGTGAAAACAGTACAGCAAACAAGGCCAACCAGTCCAAAATGCCTTCGGAGTTCGAAATGTACATGAAGTCCAAGGAAATTTTCAATAAAAAAAGCATGGAAGCAAGGCAGCAGTATCAGTCTATTAAGATGATGCAGCAGCTTATTCCGACAATGGTTTCCTTACTGAACGGTAAGAATTTTACTGAAGAAACAGTAGCGGCCATCAAACCTACTACTCAGCAGGAAGCGATTTCTGCACAGGTTATGGGGAATCTGGTACAGGATCCAATGGCGGTTGGAAAAAATTCTGCGGATTTCAAAAAATATATCGAAGAAGAACTGAAAACATACGTAGATCATTTCGGTACTCAGGCCGAAAAACAGTACAACCTTGATTTTGATCCACGTGCAAGCATTGTTGGTGATAAATACGATGACTACAGTGAAAAAGGATACGGGAACAATCATTACGAAGGTCCTGATGCCGGACACGGAACGCACGTTGCCGGAATTATTGCGGGATTGCCAAACGGAAAGGAAACTCAGTACGGTGTAGCTTCCAAAGTAGCTAAGATCATGACTGTAAGAACAGTTCCTAACGGTGATGAGAGAGATAAGGATGTTGCAAACGCAATCCGCTACGCAGTGGATAACGGCGCAAAAATCCTTAATATGAGTTTTGGTAAACCTGTTTCTCCGGGAAAACAGCATGTTTGGGATGCCTTTAAATATGCACAGGATAAAGGAGTTCTTTTGGTGAAAGCCGCAGGTAACGAAAACGAAGATGTTGCTGAGCATGTTGCCTATCCAACCAATTATAAACAGGTTTCTGATGAGAAGCCGTTCGTGAACAACGTTATCGTCGTAGGTGCGAGCACAAAAGATCCTGAGTTCCTTCGTGCAGATTTCTCAAATTTCAACGGTAAGATGGTTGACGTTTTCGCTCCGGGTCAGGAAATCTATTCCGCTGTGCCGGATGCGAAATACAAATATGAGCAGGGAACATCGATGGCTTCACCGGTAGTGGCGGGAGCGGCTGCGGTTCTTCTGGCTTATATGCCGAATCTTACGCCTGCACAGATTATCGAATCGCTGGTAGCAACTTCCAATAAATCAAGCGTTAATGCAATGCTTCCAACCAACATCAACAACCGCTTTGACCTGATTTCCCGTTCCGGTGGTGTTATTGATGTGAGAAAAGCGGCAGAATACGCATTTACCAACTTTTACAAAGCTTCGCCTGCAAAAAAAGTAGTGAAGAAACCAGCGAAGAAAGTTGTAAAAAAGAAATAATAAACAGAAATCATATAATTTTTTTTAATAATGCCCGCTTTGGTGGGCATTTTTTCGTTTAATATGGGGTTTTGGCACGTTTTTTCAATTATCTGTCACATCAAATAAATAAGCAATGAAAAATTTATTATTCACTGGAATTGTTGGTGCTGCATTGGCGGTTTCCTGTTCCACAGCAAAAACTGCTCAGTCCAACAGAGCAGAATTTCTAAAAATGAAAGGCGACTGGGAAATTACCAGTATTGATTATGACAAAGGTTTCAGAATAAAGCCTTTTGATGAAGGAGCAGATGCCCAGTGTTTCGTAGGAAGCCACTGGAGACTTATTCCGAATAATTATACAGGTGCTTATACACTGAACGGCGGCGGAAGCTGCCCATCGAAAATTCAGCCTATTAAATTTGAAGTTCTGGACGGAAATACTTTCCAGTTCAAAAAAATTCTTGAAGGTCAGAAACCAAAACAGAACGAAACCGGCTATACGATGACTTTGGTGAACCAGGCTACAGACCAGTTTTCGCTGCAGCAGAACGTACAGTTTGAAGGGCAGACGATTCCCGTAATTTATAATTTCCAGAGAACTGCAGTAAAATAATAATATTAAAATCAACAAGATGAATATCAGAAAAACATATATCGGAGCAATGTTTATTTCAGCGGGACTTTTACTGTCTAGCTGTGAAACAATTCAGAATTCAAATCACCAGCAGAGAGGTACTGTAGTAGGTACGGCTGCGGGAGCAGTATTGGGTGGCGTTTTGGGTAATAATGTAGGTAAAGGTGGAAACGCACCTGCAGGAGCAGTTTTGGGCGGAATTATCGGTGGAGTTGCCGGTAATGTTATCGGTTCCAAAATGGATAAGCAGGCTAAAGAAATCAAGCAGACATTACCTGGCGCTGAAGTGGAACGAGTAGGTGAAGGTATCAAGGTTACTTTGCCTGAAAGTATGGTGAACTTTGGTTTTGATTCTTCAGAACTTACATCTTTCGCAAAAACAAACCTGGATAAACTTTCAGAAGTTCTGAGAAACAACCCGGATACCAATATCAATATTTACGGACATACCGACAGCAAAGGTACAGATGCTTACAACGAAGCACTTTCAGACAGAAGAGCTGCCGCGGTGAAAAACTATCTTATTTCCCAGGGCGTTGCTGCCAGCAGAATGTTTACAATGGGTATGGGAGAAGCTGAACCGGTAGCAACCAATGATACCGACGCAGGAAGAGCACAGAACAGAAGAGTGGAGTTTGCCATTACCGCAAACGAGGAAATGATTCAGGATGCTCAGCAGGGACAATAATCCAATCCTTTTCAAATAAATATTTTCAGTAAACCGCTTCGGCGGTTTTTTTGTTTTTCGCCAGTCAATTCCCGATATATTTACGTATTTTTGCCTCTGATTCTTAAGCATAAATGACGAAATATCTGAAGCTTCTTCGAGTTGAACAGTGGGTGAAAAATTTCTTTGTTTTTCTGCCTCTTTTTTTCTCCGGAAATATTCTCAATCAAAGTCTCTTTCTGCAAAGTGTTTTCGCTTTTGTGGTATTCTCACTGGCGGCGAGCTGTATCTACATCATTAACGATTATTCGGATATCGAGTCGGACCGGAAGCATCCCGAAAAAAGAAAACGTCCGCTGGCCTCCGGCGCAATTTCCAAAACCACGGCACTTTTTGTCTTCGCTTTACTGATTCTCACCAATGTCGCTCTGATTTATTTTGGCGGCAATTACTTCGGTCATAATCTCTGGAAGTTCGGCGTCATCATTCTATTTTATTTTGTGATGAATGTTGCGTATACCTTCAGGCTTAAACATGTCGCAATCATTGATGTTACGATTATTTCGGTCGGTTTTGTACTCCGGGTTCTTGCAGGCGGTTACGCAACAGGTATTCCTATTTCGCAGTGGGCAATACTGCTTACGTTTGTCCTGGCGCTGGTACTGGCATTGGGAAAAAGACGAGGAGAACTCATCAATGCACAGATTACTGGAAAAACACGCCGTGCCCTGGACGGTTACAATGTTCAGTTTGCAGACATTGCACTTTCAATATCAGTTACCCTTGCAATTATTTCGTATCTGATGTTTACGGTTCAGCCGGAAGTTCAGGATAAATTCGGAAGAAAGGTTTTTTATACATTCATTTTTGTGGTTTTTGCATTCCTGAGGTATCTTCAGCAGACGCTGGTGTACAATAAAACGGAATCTCCAACTAAAATTATTTATAAAGACCGCTACATACAGGTAACGGTAGTAATGTGGATTGCGGCATTCCTGCTGTTGATTTACGACAGCCAATTACGATGAAAAATGAAGGCTAATTTCAAACAGAAAATTACGAACTGGGGAAACTTTCCTGTTGTTGAAAAGGAAATGAAATCCGAAGATTCTCTGAAAAGAATCAGGGATTTCGTCCGCTCCAGAAATGAGCTCGTGGCCCGCGGAAACGGCCGCTGCTATGGCGACGCTTCTTTGGCTGAGAGTGTTTTTTCAACCAAAAGACTGAATAAATTCATCAGTTTCGACCGCCTGAACGGAGAAATTGAATGCGAGTCCGGTGTTCTGCTTTCTGAGATTCTTGAGGTGATTGTGCCGCAGGGTTACTTCCTGTATGTTACGCCGGGAACAAAATATATTACGGTTGGTGGCGCAATTGCTTCCGATGTACACGGTAAAAATCACCACGCTGAAGGCTGTTTTTCGGACTATGTTACAGAGTTTGCACTCATGAACGAGCATGGCGAAGTGTTGAACTGTTCTCGTACAGAAAACTCAGAAAAATTCTGGGCTACGGTAGGTGGAATGGGACTTACAGGAATCATTCTTTCAGCAAAGTTCAAACTGAAGAATATCGAGACCGCGTATATCCGCCAGGAAAGTATTAAGGCAGATAATCTTGATGAAATCTTTAAACTTTTTGATGAAAGCGAAAGCTGGACGTATAATGTTGCCTGGATCGACTGTCTGCAGAAAGGTGAGAATCTGGGCCGCTCACTGATGATGCGCGGTGAGCATGCTTTCCGTCATGAAATCCCTGCTAAACTGGCCGGAAGTCCTTTACGGCTCAATAAAAAACCGCTGTTTACAGTTCCTTTCTTTTTTCCGGAATTTGTTCTTAACGCACTTACCGTCCGAATTTTCAATATGCTTTATTATGCAAAACAGAACCGGAAGGAAGTGAAAAATATTGTGGATTACGAAACTTTTTTCTACCCGCTGGATATCGTGAACGAATGGAATAAAATCTACGGAAAGAAAGGGTTTATACAATACCAGATGGTTATTCCGAAGGAAAACGGTAAAGAAGGAATGAGACGGATTCTGAAAACCATCGCGGAAAGCGGCAACGGTTCCTTCCTGGCAGTCCTCAAACTCTTCGGGAGGAACAATCCGGAAGCGTATAATTCCTTTCCGGTAGAAGGCTATACGCTGGCGCTTGATTTCAAAGTGAATGACCGGCTTCCAAAACTCGTTGATCAGCTGGATGCGATAGTAGAAGAATTCGGCGGTCGCATTTATCTTACCAAAGACAGTATGAGCAGACCCTCCATCACCAATTACCTGAAGAATGTAAGCAGCTCCAAGTTTGTTTCGCTTCAGCATAAAAGAATAATCAGTAAATAATAAATCTTGTAGATGATAGTTCTGGGAAGTAATTCAGAAGTTGCGCAGGCGTTTGTGGAAAAGGTTCTTTCTGAAGGGGAAAAATTCGAAAAGATTTATCTCATCACGTCCAATCCGGAAACCACAGAAAAGTTTGCAAAACATATCGACGTTAAATATTTGCAGAATTCAGAAATTATAACGCTGGATTTACTGAAAGATCAGGATTTTACGAAATTGGGTCACGCAGAGTCCAGTCTGCTTTTCTGTGCCACAGGTTTTCTTGGCGAAGGAACAGATGAAGGTCTGTACGATATTGAAAATACAAAAACCATTATTGATATCAATTACGCTAAGCTTGTGCCGGTAATCAGTCATTTTGCTGAGAAAATGGAACGGAGACGCTCGGGCACCATTATCGGACTTTCCTCAGTTGCGGGCGACAGAGGCAGGCAGAGCAATTTTATTTACGGCAGTTCAAAAGCGGCATTTACCGCCTATCTGAGCGGACTCCGGAATTATCTTTTTGATAAACGCGTTCATGTGATGACAGTTAAGCCCGGATTCATGGCTACAAAAATGACAGAAGGTCTTCCGCTGAATCCGAAGCTCACTACTACGCCAAAACAGGCTGCTGCCCACATTTACAGGGCGTATAAACAGAAAAAAGATGTGGTGTATGTGCTTCCGGTATGGTGGTTCATCATGCTGATCATCAGAAATATACCCGAATTTGTTTTTAAGAAATTAAAACTGTAAATTTTCCGTTATACTGAGATGAGAAAACTGTACTGCTTTGATTTTGACGGAACACTTACCTATAAAGATACCATGTTTCTGTATCTGAAGTTCTACAATTCCGGTAAGTTTTACACTCAGTTTATCAAACATATTCCGCTGTTCCTGCTTTTGAAAATCCGGCTTCTGGATGCCGAAAAAGTAAAAAGATCTTTTATTTCCGGAGTTCTGAAAGGGGAGAAAAAGGAAAAGATTGAAGAAATTTCCCAAAGGTTTTGCGAGGAACATTTTCCTTCGCTGTTCCGCGAGAATGCGCTGGATTTTATTAAAACCATTGATCCTGCCAAAACAGAATCGCTGATTGTTTCCGCTTCTTTGGATATTTGGGTGCAGCCTTTTGCAGACAAACTGGGCATGAAACTTCTCTGTACAAAAGCCGATTTCCAGAACGGCCATTTCACCGGAAACTTCGTGGGAAAGAACTGTAACGGAGCAGAAAAAGTAAACCGCATCCGCGAAGAGGTACAGGACAGAAAATTCGATAAAACGATTGCGTTTGGTGACACTTCGGGCGACAAACCAATGCTGAACTGGGCCAACGAAAGCCATTACCGTTTTTTTCATTAATTTTACAATTCATAACATAAAAATGAACAAGATATATCTCGACAACGCAGCCACAACACCTTTAGCGGAAGAAGTAATTCAGGAAATGGTTGCTGTGCTGCGCGAAAATTTTGGCAATCCTTCCTCTACACACAGCTTCGGGCAGGAAGCAAAAATTCTGATTGAGAATGTGAGACGGCAGATTGCAGAAGATCTAAAGGTAACGCCTGCCGAAATTATTTTTACATCCTGCGGTACCGAATCCAATAACATGATCATCAAATCCTGCGTGGATCATCTGGGAATTCAGCGTATTATTTCATCACCAATGGAGCACAAATGTGTAGCTGAAACCATTCTGGAAATGAAAAACAGAAGAGGAGTTGAGGTTGTTTATCTCCGTCCCGACAAAAAAGGTGATTTTGATCTGAATCAGCTTGAAGAATTATTGAAAAATTCCGACAAAAAAACACTCGTTTCGCTGATGCACGCCAACAACGAAATCGGGAATATCCTTGATATTGAAAAGGTAAGCCGCATCTGTAAAGATAATGGGGCGCTCTTTCATTCTGACACGGTACAGACGATTGGTCATTTTGATATTGATTTCTCAAAAATTCCGGTGGATTTTGCTTCCTGCAGTGCGCACAAGTTTCACGGGCCGAAAGGAAGCGGATTTGCTTTCATTAGAAAATCTTCCGGACTGAAATCTCTAATTACAGGCGGTCCTCAGGAACGAAGCATGCGAGCCGGAACGGAAAATGTCTGCGGAATCGCAGGGCTCGGAAAAGCACTGGAACTTGCTGTTACAAACATCGACAGTTATTCCAGAAGTATTCAGGAGGTAAAGGATTACGCAATCAGCAGAATTTCAGAAGCGGTTCCCGGAGTGGCCTTCAACGGAAGAAGTGCAGAAAAGGAAAGTCTTTACACGGTTCTTAGCGTACTGCTTCCTTTTAAAGATCCGCTGATAGGAATGAAGATGGATATGCAGGGTATTGCTGTTTCGCAGGGAAGTGCCTGCTCTTCGGGAGCTTCCAAGCCGTCGATGGTGATGATGATGCTTCTGGATGATGAACAGATGAAAAACTGTACACCACTCAGAATTTCGTTCAGTCATTTAACAACTAAAGAAGAAATTGATACTCTTGCTGAAGTTCTCACAAAAATTTCCAGCGAACACTTAATAGAAAAAACAAATTAAAAGTATTGTTGTACCGCTCTGATTTTTGGGTACAATAATTGTATTTTTGCACTATATATTATAAAATTAAGAAAATGGCATTAGAAATTACAGACAGCTCGTTTCAGGAAACGGTTTTGAATTCAGACAAACCGGTTTTGGTTGATTTTTGGGCTGTATGGTGCGGACCGTGCAGAATGTTAGGTCCGATTATCGAAGAAGTTGCTGCAGATTTCGAAGGAAAAGCTGTGGTAGGAAAAGTGGATGTAGACAATAATCAGCAGGTTTCTGTGGATTATGGAATCAGAAATATCCCGACAGTACTGATCTTCAAGAACGGTGAAGTAGTGGATAAGATTGTTGGCGTTGCTTCAAAAGAGACAATTGCTGAGAAGCTTTCGGCTCACTTGTAGAAAAAATCATATTGAAAATGAGTGCTTTCCTTTATGGAAGGCATTTTTTTTATGAAAATGTTTGGAATGTATTCCAAAAGTTGTATTTTTGCACTCACCAAAAAGAAAGACGTTCTTTTAAGTATTTATTGATCCGGTAGTTCAGCTGGTTAGAATGCCGCCCTGTCACGGCGGAGGTCGCGGGTTCGAGTCCCGTCCGGATCGCATTGCGAAATGCAAATTATTACAAAACCCTTTAAATCTTGTAGATTTAAAGGGTTTTTATTTTGCACCAAATGCAGAATCCGGTAAAAATTCACAGAAAAAAGGGGTCTAATTCGGTGTCCTTTTTTAAGCGGAATTTTTGGGACACCGAATTTTCAGAGAGTATAGGTTCTGATTTTTCGCGATTTTTTCTGTTGGAAAAATCCTGCCAAAAAATCAGGTGTCCCAAACAAAAAAGGACACCTATTTTTCAAAAATCCGGGACACCGAATTTCTATTAAACCCATTCAATAGGGCGTTCACAGAGTGAACATCTTGTAGGTGAAAAGTAACAAAATTATTTTTAACCTATAAGTCACCACTATGAACACAAAACTTTCTATTCTCTTTTATGTGAAGAGAGCAAAGGCAAATTCAGCCGGACAAATCCCAATTTATTTAAGATTAACTGTTGACGGCGCTAGACTCGAATTCAGTGTGAAGCGATATGTTTCACCGGAGAAATGGAGCACTGCGCAGAACCGAATGAAAGGCAATTCTGAAGAATCCCGGACGATTAATACCTTTTTGGATATTATGAAATCTAGGGTTTATGAAATTCAGAAAAACCTCATCCACGAGGGAAAGGAAGTGAAAGCAGAATCAATTAAGAAGATTCTATTAGGTATTGACGAAAGAAAAAGAATGCTCATTCCTATTTTTAAGGAGCATAATAACCGTATGGAGGCATTAGTGGGAAAAGAGTATGCTAAAGGAACTTTAACGCGGTATAAAACCTGCTTAAGCCACACAGAAGAATTTTTGAAATGGAAGTTCAACGTTTCGGACATTGAGATTACGGAAATCGACCATGCCTTTATTTCAGATTTTGAGTTTTTCCTACGAACAGAAAAATCCTGCGCCAATAACTCGGCGGTGAAATACATTAAGAATTTTGGAAAAATTATCAGGATTTGTTTGGCTAATAAGTGGATTACTTACGACCCATTTCTTTGTTATGATTCTAAATTCGTTGAGGTTCAGCGACAATTCCTTGATGAAAACGAACTGTTTGCTTTGGCAAATAAAGAATTTGAAATTGAGAGAATTGCACAGGTCCGCGATATTTTCCTGTTCAGTTGTTACACAGGTTTGGCGTATATCGATACAAGAAATCTGAAGCGCGAGAATATTGGTGTAGGTATAGAAGGAAACAAATGGATATTCACAAGTCGTCAGAAAACCAAAACCGCCTCCAACATTCCTTTACTTCCGAAGGCGGAGGAAATTATTGAAAAATACAAAGAGCACCCGCAATGTGTAATTAAAGGAAATCTTTTGCCAGTCTTGAGCAATCAGAAAATGAATTCCTACCTCAAAGAAATTGCAGATCTGTGCGGAATTAAAAAAGAACTGACTTTCCACATTGCAAGACATACTTTTGCAACCACAGTTACTTTGTCAAATGGTGTTTCCATTGAAAGTGTAAGCAAAATGCTAGGGCATAAGAGCATAAAAACGACACAGCATTATGCGAAAATTTTGGATAAAAAAGTAAGCGAAGATATGCTCGGTTTAAAACTTGTTTTGCAACAAAAACAGCAGCAGGCACAAAACAAAAAACTCGGCACTTAGCCGAGTTTTGTTTGTCAATTGTTAAAAATCGCACCCGTGAGGAGTAAAGGCAATAGTATTCATCAAATCTCATTTATAGAGTGAAGGCTCAATTTTATTATTGTCGTTTGCCAGTTGTTTTTTTAAGTTTTCCTCAATTGTTTTCATCATTGCGCCCGTATCAAGCGGTTTACCGGAACCGTCTGTTACAGTTACTCTTGTAATTTTTGATCCGTCCGCAGATACAGAACTTCCCGCACGCAGTTCCTTTGCTGGATCCAGGATATAGTTACTCCAGGCCTTCTTAAATTGTTGCTCGCTTACCTGGATAGGTTCTTTTCCAAAAGATATTTTTGTTCCGCCAACTACGCTTTCCGAAGCAGAGTTTGCTTCTGGTGTTTTTCTATTGGCAACAAGCGTCATCGTGTGCGAACCAGTAGTGTCTTCCAGTTTAACAATCATTCCAGGAAGTCCTGAAAACTTATAAGGGCCGTCCTGAAAAGGAAGTTCCTGCGTAAACCAGGCTATCCAACTTCTCCCGCCAAAATCTGCTGTGGCTTTTTGCGCTTGGTAGTCGCCAATTTTTTGTTTTTCCGAAGAGATTTTCCATATCAAATTTTCATCCTCTAAAACTTTGTAAGTGTCCCTGCTTACAGGCTGGATAAGATAAACTTTGTTGTTTGGATAGTCTTTCAGCACTTCATATTCTACCATTCCCGGCTGACGGCTGCTTTTAAAATTCATCTGAGAAAAGCCACCGCCTTTCTTAATCATTTCTTGTATTTGGGCCTGTCGCGCAGAGTCCTGTGTAAGTTTGGTTAGACTCCTGTACCGGGAACCTGTTTTGGTGATATCAAGTGCCATTAAGTCCGTCATCATTTTATCTTTTTCATTGATGTTTGGGATGTACCGGTATTCATAGATGAATCGATGGTTTTGTGCTGTTAACCATACAGATAATTGCAGTAACAGCATAAATAAGATTCTTGGCATTTGTATTATTTTAAAGTTTTTATTAAGATTAAAACGTCGCTGCCGGCGCTGTAGAGTTGTTCAGTTTCTTTTGGATTTGCAGTTTCTTGCCTGAAGAAAAATCATAACTCAGGCCGAGGACGAACATGTTTTTGTTGTTAAAGATTTGCGTGTGAGCGGAATAATTAACCAAACTTTCGGGTAGAGATTTTGTTTTATATTCCGAAGGCATACCAATCCAATACATTCCCGCAGTGAAAGACCATTCTTTTAATTTATAATTTGCAAAGAAGTGGTTAGCGTTTTCATTTGTTGACAAAAATGCACCATTTAAAATATAGACAGGAATCACAAAACCATATTGCAAGGATAGTGATTTGTATGTGGAATTTATTGAAAATCCGTTTCGCAAATAATTATTGTGTACTTTCGCACCGTCATTTCGTTTTAATAAAACAAAAGAATACTGAAGAAACGGTCTAATTACAATTAAATCATTTGCAAAAGGTTTTATGTTTCCGCTAACCTGCGCGCCGGCTTGCCTTTTATAGTCTGCATTTACATTTTTCAAAACAAAGCCATTTAAATCATTATTGAATGCGTAGAACTGTGCAATATCTCTTTTCAGATAATTGTAAAATGCGGTTGCATTTACATCAAAATATTTATTGTTAAAGGTATAAGTCAGATTATTTCTGAAAGTATGTTTGGGTTTTAGCAAAGGGTTTCCGCTACGGTAGATGTTAGGAACTATCTGCGTAACATTGCTACTCAAGGCATCAGCCCACGGACTTTGAGAGGTGTAATCTGTTGTCAGTCTCAAACTTTGGTTTTTCGCCAAATCGTAACTCAACACCAATTTTGGAGTCGGTGTCCAATCATTTTGGGTGGTTTCTGCGCTTTTGTTGTGGATATTCGTCACGCCGATCCCGAAACGGTAGCCCAACTTGTCCCACTTTCCGGAATATTCTGTATAAAGATATTGTTCCACATAATTCACATCATAGTGCGAACTACCGAGCAAATTGACCAAATCGTTAGAAATAGCGGTGTTAGAAATCCGGTATCCCGAGCTCAATTTTCCTTTCTCAAACTGGTGCGTGTGTGCAATTTCGCCGACGATTCCCGTTTGTTTAGCCTTCAAATTCATATCATTATTGAAGACATCGGCGTTGGTTGCAGTATTCCATTCGTGGTCGAACTGCGAGGAATTCGTGGTGTAGTGCGAGCCGATTAAGTTTAAACTCAACTCGTCCTTCTTGCCGATATTTTTGGAATAATAAAGGTCTAAAGTCGGCGCTGTGTAGGCCGAATTGCTGTTGTGAACTGTGCTGTGGTTTTCCGCGAGATTGTCCTGCGTGAAAATACTTTGTCCAATTCCTTTGTTAAAATTTGAATTGATGAAAATGCTTCCCTTCGCCTGAAAAGTGTAGTTTCCAGGAACCACATTCGCGTATCGAAGCGCAATATTCTGGTTGGTATAGCCGAAGTGGTCTCTCTGCTGTTCGGTGGAATTGTAGTGGCTGCTGTTCAGGTTATAGTCGTAGATTTTATCGACAATCCGGTTGTCGTAATCCCTTAAGTTGATTGAATATTCCAAGCCAAAATCATTCTTGCCTTTAGTATAGCCGGCGTATGCTGACCCATTTACGAAGCCTGTTGTTAAAGCGGAAGTGACATCTGCACCATAGGAATAACCAACTTCGGGATTTTTGGTAATGATGTTCACCACGGTATCGGCCCTCTGCGAATATCTCGCAGGCGGAATATCAAAATATTCAACTCTTACCACATTGAGCGGCGCAATACTTTTGATTTGGTTGTCGCTGGCTTCAATACCATTGATGAGAAACAAAATCTTTCCGCCCTTGATGCTCGTTACGGTGTTGCTTATCGGATCGAGTTGCAGTTCGGGAAGCGTGGTAAGCAAATCTTTAGAATGTCTTGCTTTTTCCAATGCTTCTTTGTCAAAAGTATAGTTGGCGTGGTCGGAAAATTGCTTTTTCCGCTGTGCTTTAATTAAAACTTCCTGAATTTCTTTTGTATAAATACTGTCTTTCTTTTCCTGCGCGAAAGCCATAATATTTGAAAGCAATAAAATGATGGTGATGTTTTTCTTCATATAATTTAGGACAATCTCTTGGCAAATAATATTACAATCCGTAAAGACAAATATCTTTTATTTTGATCTGTTTCCTGTTATTTCATGTCTGTTTTTTCTAATCTTGTTGTCCTAATAATTTTTAGGACATTTAACCTTTTGAAAATCAATTATTTAATTTTTGTCCAAGTTCCTGTCTTAAATATTTTAACGCTTTTTGTTTATTTTTGTGCTTCGTGGTTTTAAAAAAGACATATCAATTAGATCTTGTAAAATGTTTTTTCATTTTCCTGTTCTTTTGTTCGTATTTTTCTTTCGCGCAGGAATCTTTGGGAAAAGATTATTACTCAATCCGTCAGAAATTTGAAAGTCTGGGTTTTGATGATCCCAAGGCAATTCCTTATATAAAAGAATATATTGCGAAAGCAAAAAGGGAAAATAATTTGGCAGAATTGGCAAGTGGCTATGGTTATTTTTCAACCTACAGTAAGGATCCGTCAATAAAGATGATTTATGCAGATAGCGCTGTGATTTTTGCTAAAAAAGGGGGAGATAACCAGGAGATAGGTTATCAACTAATGGGAAAAGGAATTATTTATTATTCTAATTTCCGCCAGTATCAGCATGCGCTTCAACAATATTTGGAAGCGTACAAATATTTACAGAATCCTACGGATGCTTTTGGAGAACACCAGAAGTATAAAAATCTGTATCACGTCGCGGTTACGCAATCTTATTTAGGGAACTACGGTGAAGCAATTTCTAAACTAAAGGAGTGCATCAACTTTTATAAACCTGCCACTTTTTCTAAAGAGCATCCCAATAACATTTACAATTTCAAAAAAGGCTACATCAATTCATTGGTGCAGTTGGCATCATGTTATCAAAGCGTTGGCAATTTTGATGAAGCAGAGCGTTTGCTAAAAGAAGGCTTTGAAAATTTACCTGTGAAAGAATTTGAAAATGAAACCGCCTATCTTTTGCAGATTCGAGGTATTAATAATTTTTACAACGATAAATTGCAAAATGCTGTAAAGGATTTTGCTGATGCAAAAAAAAGACTGAAATCAGAAGATGATTTCGGACGTTTGATAATAAACAACTTTTACGAGGCCAAAACTTACGATAAGTTAGGTGAAAAAGATAAAGCAGTTGCGCTGTTCAAACAAAATGACTCTATATTCAATAAACACAATTTCCTGTTTCCGCAGACGAGAGAGGGATACGAATACCTCATCAATTACTACAAAAACAACAGTGACAAAAACAATCAGTTGTATTACACAACGCAGTTATTGGAGGTTGATAAAGTTTTGGAAAACGATTTCAAATTTCTTTCGGCAAAAATTCATAAAGAGTTTGATACAGAGGAATTGGTTTCAGAAAAAAACAAACTGCAGTCCCACAATTCTTTGCTTCAATATTTGGTTTATGGGTTGGGAATTTTGTCCTTATTATTTTTAGGACTGCTTTTGGTGTTGCGAAACCGCGCAAAAAAGATTAAAATCAAATACGCCGAACTTGAAGCAGAGTATCAGCACACAAAACAAAAACTCGACCCTGAAAATGACAAGGTAAATGAACGGCCAAAAACTGCCGTTACAGATAAAAATTGGGAAGTTTTGGCGTTGCTTCAGGATTTTGAAAAAGGAAATAAATTCACGCAGAAAGGTCTAACGGTTTCACAATTGGCAGAAGAGTTAAATATTGGTCCTTCCGAACTTTCGAGAATTATCAACGAGCATAAAGGCGTTAATTTCAGTAAATATTTAAGCGGTCTCCGCATTGCCTATATTACCAAACTTTTATTTGAAGACCGCAAATATTTGGAATACAAAATTGAGGCCTTGGCTTTAGAATGCGGTATCGCTTCGCGCCAGAATTTTTCCGACCTGTTTACAGAAATCAACGGAATGAGACCGAAAGATTTTATCGCACTGCGTAGAAAAGAACTCGGCATTTCCGGTTAAATTAATTCATTTTATTGCGTTTCGTGTCCTAATTCCTGAATTAGGACATGCTTTTTTTCAGATAAATAGCATTCCGCAATATCTTGCAGGATATTTACAGACTAAAAAGTTTTGCCTTAAATCCAGAAATACAAACAACAGAATCAAAATGTGAAAAACTTTACTTCTAATTTGGAATCCGACCTCAACAGCCGGTTGCATTTTATTAACCTAGAAAATCACAAGGAAATTGTTTTGGCAGAATTGTCAATGCGGGAATCCCTTGATGCTTTAAAGAAGTTAAAGGCATTTATTTTGAAATACAAATTCAAATCGGAGAGCGAAGAAATAGAATTTTTTAAATACATAAAACCGCATTTTCTTTCAAAGACGATTTACTTCAATAAGGTGTTTACCATTGAAATGAAAAGACCAAGTGGAGGCGAAAATGTGGTGAAGAAATACCTTCGCTATGAACAGAAGAAACTGAAAGGATATTTTAACAATAACGCCGACTTTTATGCCTATTATCGTGCTCAAAATACTTTTATGGATCATAAGTATTTTGTAAGAGGAAATTTAGATCTCAAACTGCATATTGAACCGTTTGTGTTTGAGTCAGATCCAAAGTTTACTACCTCACACGATTTTGTGGTGGCCAGAATTATCGCAAATGATATGTTGGAAGTTTATTTAAAAGAGCAGTTAGAAAAATTAAAGCGAACCGACCCCGCGGATCAAAAAATTTATATACCAAAAGTGAAACTGAATTGGACCGACAGCAAAGCCGCGATGATTGAACTGATATATGCTCTTTATTTCAAAGGCTCGTTCAACAATGGTCAGGCAGACATTAAGGAAATTACGAAGTATTTCGAGGTGGTTTTTAATACAGATTTAGGAGATATTTACCGTTCCTACATCGAAATTAGAAACAGGAATTCCCGTACAAAATTCCTTTCCGGTCTTCAGGATTTGTTGAATGACAAAATGAGTGAATCTGATGAATAAGTATCTTAAATTATGAACAAACAAAATTTCCTCTTCATCGCATTATTATCTGTGTTTTCAGTTGTATCCTGCGACCAGATAAGAGACAATTACTGGGAACAAAAAGCCATTGAAAATTACGTTTCACCTTACAAGGGAATTTGGGTAGGCAATTATTCGGGTAGTGAGAGTGGTACTTTACAAGTAGAAGTCTTTACCGCAGGAAACTTACAAATTACAAGGGCCTATCAAAACATATCGGAAACTTTTTACGGTACGATTACAGATTATGGCGCATTTCAAAATACAGTATCACAAACTTCAGGTTTTCAGATGCTTGGTGGCTTAAGCTCTCAGTCAAATAATCCAACCGGTAATTGGAAACAAAATGGAATGTCCGGATATTGGAATCTTTCGAAACATTAATATAAAAAAATATATGAAGAAATTAATCTTTACAGCGTCCACAATTTTCCTAATTAATCTTTTTAATGCTCAAAATACTCCTGTTGAAAGAAATGTCACAGGTGTTCAAATAGGACTATTCGGAGTTGATGTTTATAACGAAACAAAATTGGATGATAAATGGGCGCTTCGTTCCGAAGGAAGTCTTTTTTCAGCAGTTTGGGGCGGAGATATGTATGATAAAACTGGCTTTGCGCTTTATCCTGCTATCACTTTACAACCAAAATATTATTACAATATTGGCAAAAGAGCGGAAGCAGGAAAAAACACAAAACATAACTCTGCAAATTATATCGGTTTGCAGGTAAGGTATAATCCGGATTGGTTTGTGATTTCCAATGCCAAAAATATCACCGTTAACAATAAGTTGAGTTTCATTCCAACATTTGGGATACGCAGAAATTTTTCTGATCATTTTAACTATGAATTCAAAGCAGGTTTGGGTTACGGAACAACATTGGGAGTCACACCAAATACTTCAGGAGGCGTATTGGATTTAAGTTTGAAAGTGGGCTATGATTTTTAGTTTTAGGATTTCTTAATTCTGTCGAAAAATAATTCTTTGGTTTTTTTAATTTTTATCATCAAAAATCTTAATGCACAAGATTATAAAATTATCTACAATTTTAAATGGAAGTCGGAGAAAAAAGACACTATTTATAATTCTGAATTTACAATTTTGGCTACGGATTCACAGCAATCCCAATTTAAAGCACTAAACAGATTCAAGTATGATTCCTTAAAAACAGATTTAAAAAATAAAGGAATTAGAAGTATTCCTTCGCCACGTAATGAATGGAAATTCCAACAGCTAGTCGCAAAAGACATAAAAAACCAGATAACTGCTGTGGAACTGGATATTTTTGATAAAACCTACATTGTTAAATATTCCTCCAAACCTGCTTGGTAAATATTGAAAGATAAGAAACTTATTATGGATGGAGAAAATGCATTGCCTGGTTTACGACCGAGGATCCAATTAATGATGGTCCTTATAAGTTTTATGTTTTGCCAGGATTAATCTTGAAGGTGTATGAGGAGGAAAATAATTTTATTTTCGATATTAAAGCGTTACCTGCTATGCTACCAAAAACAACATTAAATCACACGAAATTATATTATGATAAAAATTTTATTTGAAGCAATTTTGCAAATTGCAATCTTAATTCCTTTTGCTTTTTTTCTGCTTAAAGACAAATCTAAAATTAATTTTCAACGTCTTTTAATTTTTGCAGTTGCGTATGTTGTTTATCAAATCGTTCTTGTTCTACCAAAAATCAACTCAAATTTTGACTTTACTAAGAGTAGTTGGAATTGGGACGGAAAAATTTATGGGATAATTTGCGGAATTTTGTTCTACGTCCTGTTTAGGAAATTCTTTCGTGAAAATGATTTCTTCACACTGAAACAAAATAAGGAAAATTTTAAACCTGCATTAGTCGGTGCAATTTCTATCGTTTTACTATCAACAATAATTTGGTTTTTACTTGGAAACTCTAAATTTAATTTGGAAACTTTGGCATTTCAAATTTCACTTCCAGGAATTGACGAAGAAATTATGTTTCGTGGAATTCTGCTCGGACTTTTAACAACAGCATTAAAAGATAAAATTTCTTTCTTGGGAAATCCGAGTGTTTTATTAACTGCGATCCTTTTTGGATTTATGCACGCTTTAACTCTTGACAAAATTTATTCAATTGATTTTGACCCAATTTATTTTATTCAGACAGGTTTTGCAGGATACATTTGGGGATGGATTACTGTAAAAAGCAGAAGTATTTTACTTGCAATTTTGTCGCATAATTTCAGTAACTTTTTCGGAACTTTATCAACGATGATTAAATGAAAATAACAAGGACAGCAGATTACAAGGTTTTTGCAATAATAAGGCTGAAACTGCCAAAATAAATATGTTTAAAAATTCCATTGAACTTCAAAATTGCCAGTAAAACCCAACCTGGGAAAACTCTAAAAATACAGATTTTCCATACAAACCTCAACACAAAAAGTGTTGAGATTTTTATTGGTTTTAAAAATTTTGGCTCCTTCAACCGCCATTATACCGCATGTGTTGAAAAAATCCATACCCAACTTGGGTGCGTCTTGGGTGTTTTATTTTTCTGGATTTTCAAAATTTGTCAAAACAAATCAAAACAATTTTTCAAATATGGCACTCGAAGTTTTAACCAAAGAAGATCTTCAGGAATTCAAAACAGAATTATTGGAAGACATCAAAAACCTGTTTCACATTAGAACCACAGAACAAAAATTGTGGCTTCGCTCTGCAGAAGTCAAAGAATTACTCAAAATTTCATCCGGAACATTACAGAATTTGCGCATTAACGGAACGCTTCGCTTTTCCCGCGTCGGCGGAACCCTCTACTACAACTACCAGGACATCGAAAAACTCCTACAGTCTGACAAATAATCACTGAATTATTGACCTAGGAGTTATTTGCGTGAAGAAAAATCCAAATTTCTTGATAACTACAAGTTGAACTTTCACCGAATAAAAAATTCCCACTGTTTGAGCGCGCCAAAGTTTCGTTAAGCAATTCAAATAGTGAATCGCGCGAGTTTTGGGAATTTTCTTAAAAGAAATTTGAATTTTTTAGCAAATAAATCCAGTCTTGAATTTTTGATTCTTTTGTTTCAAGACAAAAGAATAATAAACAATAAAATAATGAACTATATCCGTCACCTTACCGGCTTCTACGACCGCATACAAGAAGACGACCGCCTCAATCCAACGCATATTAGTCTGTACTTGGCTTTATTCCAATTTTGGAATCTAAACCATTTTCAGAACCCAATCAGTATTTCCCGAAACGAAATGATGAGGTTAAGTAAAATCTCTGCTTTAGGAACGTATCACAAATGCATAAAACAACTGCAGGATTTTGGTTATATCGAATATTTACCGTCGTTCAATCCGTATAAAGGCAGTTTAGTGAACCTCTACAATTTTGAAAATTCAGATGTTCAAAGAGTGAACGGGAAGCGTATCAAAAAACAGACTGCTACTGAACAAGCAGTGAACAGCCACCATATCAAAATCGGTACAGGTATTGAACAAGCATTGATACCTTCTAAAAACAATATAAACATATCAAACAATAACCATAGTGTAAACACGCAAAAAAATATTGATGAATTAAATTTTGAATTTTCAGAACCGGAAAAAGAAAAGTTGCGCGAAAAGAAAAAGGATTTTGTCATTGCGAGGAGGAACGACGAAGCAATCTATTCAAACGTCACCCAGTCTGTCACGCTGAGCGGAGTCGAAGCGTTACAGAAACCAGGCTCAAAAATTCCTCCGGAATTTCCCGAAGTCCAAATGTATTTTGAAGAGAAAGACTCCACAAAATTAGAAGCCGAGAAATTTTATAACCATTACGAAAGCAATGGTTGGCTTGTCGGTGGAAAATCCAAAATGAAAAACTGGCAAGCCGGCGCCAGAAATTGGCTTTTAAATTCCAAAAAATTCAATACCGTCATTGCGAGCGGAGCGAAGCAATCTCACCTCAATGCCACCAACAACAAATCCTATCAAGAAAAATTATGAATCATCTAAAAATCCGACCTAGGAGTTATTTGCGTAAAGAAAAATTCAAATTTCTTGATAAAGGCAATTTCAACTTTCGCCAAATAAAAATTCCCACTGTTTGAGCGCGCTAAAATCTCATTAATCAAAACAAGTAATCAATCGCGCGAGTTTTGGGCATTTTCTTAAAAGAAATTTGAATTTTTTAGCAAATAAATCCAGTCTTGAACTTTTGGTTCTTTTGTTTCAAGACAAAAGAACTTAATAAAAACTCACCGCAACAATGCAACTTCCCAATCACGAAATGGAAATGTCCTACGATTACTGCGAAGTCGTAACCTGGCTCCGAAAAACCGGGAGAAAACACATCGGCAAAAACTTTGTCATTCCAGATAATGAAAAAGGAATTATTTTCGGAATGCTCGCTTGGTTTCTTCAGGATGAACCTGTAGCCAACGTAATGAATATCGACCTCAGCAAAGGAATAATGCTAAGCGGACCAATCGGCTGTGGAAAAACAACACTTTTCAAACTGATGCGTAAAATGCCTTCCGGAAGAAAAAACTTTATGATGACATCCACGCGCCAGATTGTTTCAGAGTTTATGCAGTCCGGTTACGAAGTCCTCGAAAATTATTCTCGCGGAAACCTTTACAACGACAACCGTACTCCAAAAAATTACTGTTTCGACGACCTCGGAACCGAAACCACTTCCAAATATTTCGGCAACGACTGTAATGTAATGGCAGAAATCCTCCTCACACGTTATGACCTTTTCAAAGAAAAAGGAATCATCACCCACCTCACCACAAACCTCACCGCCGGAGAAATAGAATCCATATACGGAAACCGTTTGCGTTCCAGAATGCGTGAAATGTTTAACCTTTTTGGGTATGATGAATGCTCTGCGGATAAAAGGAAATAAAAACTTCTATTTCTATAAATAAAAATATTAAATTTGATAGTCAAAATCTGATAGATAATGCAAAAAAAATTTACAATTGATGCACGTGCACTTATTCATTTAGGAAGAGAAAGTATTAAGAATCATACTACAGCCTTAATTGAATTGGTTAAAAATTCTTACGATGCAGACGCCAATATAGTAGAAGTTGAAATTTTTAATAATGCTGATAATAGATTTATTAGAATTGCAGATGATGGTGATGGAATGACCGAAGATGATATTGATAAAAAATGGTTAAGAATTGGCTTTTCTCATAAAAAAACTGAAAAGTCAACTAGCAAAAAAAACAGACGAAAGACAGGGGAGAAAGGTATAGGACGACTATCGGCAGATAGATTAGGTGAAATATTAGAAATCAAAACTAAAACTAATGATACAGATATTTATGGTTTAAAAATTGATTGGGAGAGCTTTAATCAAGATGGATTAGAAATCTCCGAAATTCCTATTGATGTCTTGGGTAGTCCAACTATTACATTGCCAGTTTATAAGAAACAGGAAACTGGTACCGAAATGCTCATTTATAAATTGAGAGAGAATTGGACACAGGAAAATATTGAGAATTTATATAATGAGTTATCTATTTTAACATCGCCTTTTGCAGAGGTCGAAGACTTTGAAATATATCTTACAAATGATGTAGCTTTAGAATTTAATGGAAAAATTAAGCCACCTGATGAAGTTAGGCCGGAAATTGAAATTGAATTAGATTATGACGGGAAATCTTATGACTTAATATATTCGATTAAAGACAGATTCAGTGAATCTGAATTTGTCGATGTTATTAGTTGGCAAAATCTAATGCAAAAAGTTATAGACCCATTTAATTATGCTTTCACAGATAAATTACTGTGTGGACCTGTTAAAATTAAATTGTTACTCTATCCAAGAACTAAGGCATTGGCTGAAGGTACCGATTTTACTCTTACCGAGTTGAGGGAGTATGTAAATAAAAATGTAGGCGTAAAAATTTACCGAGATAATATTAGTGTAAAACCATATGGTTATTCTAGTGCACATTATGGTGGAGATTGGCTTGGTATTGCCGAGAGACATTCAAGAAATCCTGCCGGGCTAGATAGAGAAGATTATCGTGTTATAGCTAATCAACTTGTGGGAGCTATTTTTATCGGAAGAGATGAGAACTCAGCATTAACTGATAGTGCTTCGAGAGAAGGTTTGGTAGAAAATGATGCATTTTATGATTTGCGAGCATTAACTTTAGGTGCTCTGTCTCTTTTAGAAAACAGAAGACATAAAATTTATAAAGAGCAAAAAGGTAAAGTGTCAGCAAAAACACCGTCGGAGAAATCAGATCAGTTTAAGAACGAATTAGATACAATAAAAAAGGAGGTAGATACAATAAAAAGTAATGAGAATGTTCCTGATGAGATTAAAGAAGCGTTTGGGAATATTGAAAGGTTTATTGATTTATCACAAGAAACTTCAGAAACTCTTGTAGAAGTACTTAGTCATAACAGAGTGCTTTCTGGCCTAGCTACTTTAGGAATTGCATCGGCAGTATTTGCACACGAGACTCAAACAGCAATTACAGAATTTAATAGTGCTGCAATAGTTGCAAGAGATTATTTGGAATTTCCTGATGAAATGGAAACTGTTAAATCTGAACTTTCGAAAGCTATAAATTATGGTGAACAGGTTTCAAGTTGGGGAGCATTTGCTCTAACTCGTGTACAAACGGAAAAACGTAAAAAAGAAACAAAACCAATTAACAATATAATTGAAAGAATCACCAAGGATCTTAAAAAAGTTTTTGAGGCTGTTGGAATTGTTGTTAATAAAGATATTATTGAAATTAAGGCAAAAGTATTCCCAATGGATATAGAGTCTATACTCCTGAATATCTTAACAAATGCTTATACAGCTTGTTTGCAAAATACAGCTGATAATAGAGTAATTTCGATTACTCTCAAAAAAGAATCAAGAAGTGATATTGATGGATTTTTTATTAAAATTTCCAATTCTGGACCTCCAATTGACGAAAGTTTATTAGATTGGATATGGAAACCACTCAATACTTTGAAAAAAGATTCAACAGGAAAAGAAATAGGAACAGGTTTAGGACTTTTTATAGTGAGATCAACAATAGATTCTCTGAAGGGGAATTGTCAGGTAAACAACAATTCAGAAACAGGAATGGTAGATTTTAATTTTTGGATTCCATTAAAATAATAAATATGGCAGGAATTTGCATAATAGATGATCGTGTAGATATAAGAGGGACTCTTGAAAATAAAATTCGTTTTGTACTAAAAAAGAAGCAGCTTGATTGGACTATTATTAGCCAGGATCCGTTTCTTGATAAAGCAGAATATCTAAATTTTATAAATGAAACTGATATTGGAGTTTTGATTTTAGATGAAAGGCTTCACGAATCTGGCACAAGCCAACAAAGTGTAAATTATAATGGAAGTGATTTAGTTATATTTTTAAGGCAATATTTAAAAAATTTTCCTATTTATTCTATAACTAGTTATCACGAAGATGATGAATTGGAAAATCAATTTAGCCAATTTGATGAAATTATTGCTAGAGAAGCTTTTTACTCAAAAGCGGAAGAATATGTAGAACGATTTGTTAGGGCTGGACAGCGCTTCTTGGATGATCACAGTGCACAATTGCTTAAATTATCGGAATTATCGGAACTAATTGCTAAAGGAACTGCAACAGAAGACAACTTAAAGGAATTGAGAATTGTTCAGGAAAGTTTGAATATTCCTTTTAGTGATTATGGTTATCCACATAAAGAATCTTGGTTGCAGAATTATGAAAAAAACATTTTAGATTTAGCAACACTTAGTGATGAAATTGAAAACTTCTTAAAAGATAAAGGTGATGTGGAAAAGAATTCCTAAAGAAGTTTCAATTGCTCCAACTTCGGGTATGTATTCTGATTGGAAACCCGATTTATCTGTAGAAGGTTACCATCAATGTGTGTATTGTTTTATTGGCGAGCCTCATTTTGGAGGTATCAGAAATTTTCACGTTGAACATTATAGACCCAAAAAGAAATTTGTAGATCTCACAAATGATTATAAAAATCTTTTTTATGCTTGCTCTATCTGCAATACATTTAAATCTGAAGATTGGCCAAATGAACCTAATACAGATTACAACATTGCATTTTATCCTAATCCATCTTTAGTAGATTATGGGGAAATATTTCAAATTAATACAACTACATTTTATGTAGAAGGTAAAAATTTCACTGCAAAATATTTAGTAAACAAACTATTTTTGAATAGAAGACAGTTAGTTGTTTATAGAAAGGTTAATTTTGCTGACGATAAATATAAATTAGAAATTGAACGGGTAAAAAAAATTAAAGAGACGCTTTTTCAAAAGATTTCTGCAACAGATAATATTCAGGAATGTGTGGATTATCTGAGAAAATATGAATTAATTTTAAATAATCTTGAAGAAACTTATAGAAAAAAAGATTCTACGATGCCTTATACCCGTGCTGATATAACAAGATAGTGAGTAATAAAAAACAAACAGGATCCTATTATACACCTCCATACTTAGCCAAATTTATAACTATAAGAGTAATCGAAAGTTTACAATCCGAGAAGTTAGAAATATTAGAGCCTAGCGTGGGGGACGGTTCATTCATCTCTGCACTGGCAGATTTTTTTGATAAAAAAATATCGTTAACTGCATTAGATATTAATAATGAAGAGTTAAAGAAAGCGGCTATAAAGTGGAAGAATACAAAAGGTTTTTTTAATTTAAATTTTTTAGATTTTACAACTGAAAAAAGGTTCTCCGCTGTTCTGGGTAATCCTCCTTATATAAAAAAGAAATTATTACAAGAAGAAGATTTATTAAAAATAAAAGAGATACATCTACAAGAAAGGTTATCTGAAAACTCGGTTAATAATATTTGGACTTCTTTTATATTAAAATCTTGCAATCTGTTAAAAAGAGATGGTATTATCGCTTTTGTTCTACCATCAGAGTTATTACAGGTCAAGTATGCAAAAGAAATTCGTGAGTATTTAATAAATAAATTTGACAGAATTGAAATTTTCACATTCAATGATTTAATGTTCGAATGTAAAGGTCAGGATACTATTGTACTCATTGGATATTTATCACATAATGAGAGAGGACAGTTTTTCACAAATATTGAATCTCAAGGTCAATTAATAAATAATGATTTTATTCTTCAGAGAAATGAACTTTTAGTTGAGAATGATACAAAATGGTCTCACCATTTTTTAAATGAAGAAGAATTAGATTTTTTATTAGAATTAAAACAGAGATTAAATCCAATTGTTTATTATGCTGATTCTAAGCCGGGTATCGTAACAGCTGCAAATAATTTCTTTATTATTGATGAAGAAACTGAAATCAGATATAATTTACATCAATATACTCATCCAATAATTCAAAGAGGTTTATTTGTTAATGGAAGTGTAACTTTTGATAATGATGATTATGAAAATCTTACATTAAAGAAGCTTCCGAATAAATTTCTTTTAATTGATAATTATGATGATGTAACAGAAGATTTACAGTCTTACTTAAATACTGGTGAACAACTCAATATTCACAAAAGATATAAATGTTCTATAAGAAATAAATGGTTTGTTGTCCCAAATGTATCTACAGTTCCCGAAGCTTTCTTTTTTAAACGTGCGCATCTTTACCCTAAATTGTTAAAGAATAATGCAAACGTTTATGTGACAGATTCAGCTTATAAAATAGAAATGAAGAATGATTTCAATGTAAATAGTTTTATTTTCTCCTTTTATAATTCATTAACATTGTTATTTGCAGAATTGGAGGGTCGCTATTATGGAGGTGGAGTTTTAGAACTAATTCCCAGTGAATTTAAAAAGCTGCCTATACCCTATACAGAAATTTCTGAAAATGATTTTGAGAGATTTGTTGAAAATTTTGAAAATAAAACTTCAATAGAAGACATTTTAAATAGATATAATTTTCAAATATTAAATAGTACTTTAGGTTTAAATCCAGAAGAAATTGAAAGAATAGAGGCTATTAGATTAAAATTAGTTAATAAAAGAACACGAAAATAATTTTTGAATTTAATCATTGTTTGGCTTATAAAAATATCTCAACAATTTTTACCACGACTTGCCGCAGCAAGTTACATAATCGAAATTATGGTCAAACTGCCATCGCAACATCGTTGCCCTCCAGTCCGCAGGCTCCCTTACGTGCAAATCCAACCGCATCATTGCCCATAATTTGAGATTATGTAAAATGCTTTCCTTGCAACGGGCGAAGCCCTTTTGCTCCAACGCCTTCCAGCCGCTCGTGCAGTTATCATTTACACGTTCAGTCCTCCAATCAAAAACCAACAATTCCCCACCAACCCTGCTAAGGATGCAGAAAAATGGTGCAGAAAGTTTCGGGATTGAGCCAGTTCCTACAGCCACTGTATTGCTTTTTTTCAGCGGAAAAGTTTAGTGGCAAGGTCGCTTTCGTCGCCGCGCACAGTAGTATTCCATACTGAAGAAAATTGCTTTCGCATCCCCTATATTTTCACCACACACCAAAAACACTTGAGTTTCATAGTCAAAGGTTTGTAGTGTGTTTGTGGCGCGTGCTGAAAATTCCCAAGCAAAGCATTTTCTTTCAGCATTCCATACCACTGTCTTTGCAGCCGCTTTTTCGGGCAATTATCCAAATTAAGATTTTCGGTGGGAGAGCCTGTCGAACCCCACCATTTTTCTGCGGCGTGTTTACCTCGTTTTGCCAAAGCTTTCCCAAATGGTTTTTTTATATGCACGGACAAGCCGTCCATACAAAAACACCATCGCGCACAGGAGCATTTTTCTGTTCTAAGTCTTCACAGAAAAATGCACCTGTCTTTTCCATTCCTTTCCTCTGCTTTTGAGTGCAGTCATAGTTGAAAATTTTGGCATTCTATAGAAGATTTTTTCCCACCGCCTCCCAAGTTCCTCCAGTATATAGCCGTCAGGCACCGTCCGAACCCTGAGCCTGTCGAAGGGCCTGCCGTCTATACACTTCCGTCACCGCGCACACCAGTATGTCGCCCCTCCAAGTATTCGGTGCGTCATACAGGTGTCTTTTCCATTTCTTCCCACCGCTTTGAGTGTGTGCATAATAAGCAATTATCAGCCAAAATCGAAATTCCCAAAGTCCATTATCGGACGATTTCGGATAAGAAAAAAAAATAAAAAAGAAAGTAAATTTCTGTTGTCAGGAAAAATGCGCTGACAATATCAAGCCCTAAAGGGTTTTTTGAAAAAAAGATAGCCGTGAAAAATAGTACGTCCATCTTTTTTGCAAAAAAATATTGCATCGCATTTTCCTTCCACGAGGGTGGAGCACTTTCTTTTTTTCTTTTTTTTCTTTTAGTTAATATTTCGCGGAGCAAAATTTTTTAAACCAAAATTATGCTCGCACACAAAGTACGGACGTACTCAGTCCACAGTCCAGCCCCGAAAACGGCTCTTTACATCCTTTCAAGAGGAAGAAATGCAGGAAAACCAATGCTTGAACCCTGCCCGAACTGCCACATCATTTACGTTACCATTCCGGAGGAACTTGAAACCTACTATTGGACGTTTTACGCCTTTTGGAAACATGGCTTTTTTCATCCACACCTTTGCGGATCTGTAATCGAAATGCTTCGCTTATGCGACCTGAAAACCCTGATGAGGAATTTCATTCAGCCCGCCTTTGAAAAGTCCTGCAAAACGCCCGAAATGGTCAAAAAAATCAAGGCAACTTGGGAGCTGGAGCAGAAAATGCAGGAGCAGGCAAAAGCCTTGCAGGAACTCCGCCACTCATTAGTCCGCAGGTACTACCTTTCAGTTTAATTTCAAAAAACTTCCTTCGGGAAGTTTTTGGTTTCCAGCATTTTGATTAAATTTGATGATAAGAAACAACATAAATTTTGAAATTATGGCACTTAAACCAGGACCTAAAAGAATTGCCGATTCAACAGGAAAACCCGACAGACGGCAGAGAGACAACAAACAAACACCAGGGAATACACCATCACTGAAGCCACCAAAACCTAAAAAGTAATTCTTTCAAAAAATCAAAAGCCTTCCGAAACCGGAAGGCCTTTTTTGTTCCCAAGTCACCACAACTTTTATTTGGAACGAATATTTTTTAGCTTGCAAATCAAAAATTTCACCAACAGTGTTGCCAAAAAGCTTGAAGCGCCGCCAACAGCTGCCAAAATCACGGTTTTGATGAGGTCGTCCTGACTGATATTCACAAATATAGTGATTAATGTCCCGAAAGCCGTGCTCGCTTTCGTGGAGTTATCCACAACATTCATACACTTACTCGTCCCGATAAACCGCTGCCTGACTTACCGCGCTCGCAATTCCGCCTGCAACGGTCAGATATCCTGCAACCGTAACAACAACCGCAGGAAGCGATATTGGAGCCGTAGCAAGCACGCCACTTACAGCCGTGAGAACCAAGCCCACATTTCTCAAAATCTTAAAAAATTTTGGCGTCGGTTCGCGCATTCTTTCAATTATTTTTCCCATTTCTTTTGTTTTTTAATGGTTAGTTCTATCACAAACCCTTTCTCCAAATAAGGAAACAGGATTTCCTTCAGCTTATCAAAAGCAATCCGTGAACGGATTCCTTTGCCTTCTCCCGAAATTTCGCTTACGGGAGCAATACAGCCATTCAATTCTTTCAGTGCATTATTGGCAGGATGAAACAGGATGAGGTCTCTATTTTTAACATTAATAATTTCCAAATGCCACTTGAATTTTTGACTGAATCTTTTCCTCACTTTGTAAACTCCTTCCGGAACGCAGGAAACTTTTCTTTGGTTTTCTTTCCAAGGCAACTCAATAGTATTGCAGACTTTTTTACCATTAAAGAAAAGTTCCCCATTCGTTCCGTTTGGAAAATATTGCCGAAATAATTCCAATTTCATGATGAAGAAATGAAATTAAGTTCCAACAACTTTTACAATCTGCAGCGCATTAAATGCTCCGTTTTTCAACGGATATTTTTCGCCATTCACTTCCTGATAGAATTCAATTCCCAAAACAAAAAACAACGGATGCGTTGAATTTGCCGTAAGGTTATTCTCTAGAGTAAGTGGGGCAACCGCAGTTCCATCCCAAGGATGAATAACGCTTTCGCTCAATTTTGCTTCGAAAACTTGGTTTTCAAAGTCAATTCCCATCGCACCGGAAAGAATTTTGAAGTGGGTAGTTCCTCCCGGAGCAGCGATAGAAACCTCCGGAGTAAATCCTTCAATTTCTGCTTTTGCATCACCGGTTACTCTGTCCAAGGTCACAGCAAACGGTGCAAAAAGAGTAGTCCCCAATTTTCCGTTCACATTAAATTCAAAACCCTGCAAAAGTTCTGCTTCGCCATCGATCACATTTCTTTGACCTCTCGGATTGGTCGCATCCATTTGGATAACCTTAACCATATCACGCGTCAATCTGCTTACCATTCTGTAATCAGAAGCCTTCAACAACAAAACCCTGATAGAGTTTCGCAAAACTTTTCCTGCATTTCCTGCACGCCCGAACTCCGAACCGTTTTCTCGGGTTCTTTGAAATGCAGGGTCATTCTTAATTCTAGATGCATCAACACCGCCTTTTTCCCTTGCCAAATAACCATCTTTGGACTTGTAGAAAGTTACACCGCCAATAGTGCCTTTCAGTTTGATAATACTACTTTGCCTTGCCATTTTGTTTAATTTTAAAAAATTGATAATAAAAATGATTTTCCTCTTTCTCCCTTCTCCTTCGGGGAAGGGTTGGGGAAGGTTCATTTTCTCAAACCTTTGTGAATTCACAGGGCAAAATTTCGCAAAACAAAGATGTGGAGCAAGTTTCCGTGCCGATCACGACACTTTTTGCCGAAAAGAACAGAAGTTTCCTATTTAGTAGGAAAAAGAATAATTTTACCTTTGCATAGTCACCGCAGAATCAGTATAGCAACTCCAACCCAAAACCAAGGATAGAGTATGAAACGACCACCTCAAAGACTCTGCATCTACCCGAAAGATATCGTAAGAATCACAGGAAAAAGCGAACGCTTTTCCCGCGACCTTATCCAGCGCATCAAACAAAAACTAGGAAAGGAGGAACATCAGTTTATTACAATAGATGAATTCTGCCAATATGCAGGATTAATAACAGAAACAGTAAGAGAACTTATTCGCGATTAACCAATATATTTATTGCACACGTTTCGATTATTTTCTATCTTTGATAAACCTACAAGATGTTACAAAACGTAATAAAATAGGAGGGGGGAAATTCGGTGTCCTTTTGAAAAGCACCATCCGTGAACGCCCAATGTAAAAGGCAAAGTAGAACGTTCATAAGTCCCGTCCGGATCGCAGTCCTGCAGAATTTATTTCTGCAGGATTTTTTTATTACAAAATTCTTAATATTCTTTCCGAAATCCCTGCTGTAAAAGAAATGGTATCATAATTGCGAATCAGAAGAGTAAAATAAAAATTATGAAAATTAGAGTCAAAGTGGGAATTCTGATGACGGTGATTGCACTCTTCGCTGTAGTACAGTGTACCAAGGAGCAGATGGAAAACAGCTCTGTAAATTCCGGAACTTTCGGTACGCAGACTGATTCTCTGGCGCAAGCAAAGGAAAAAGCGGTGCAGGATTCTCTTGAGAAAGCTAAAGAACGCATTAAGTTTACGGCCTTTGTATTCCCGAAAAACAAAAAGGATTCTGCAATGGCGGTGTTTAACGAGAACTATTCCAAAGACGAGCAGTTTGTGATTCTTGCGCTCAACCGTCTTGATCAGAAAAACAAATGGCGGGCAGATACTCTGGCAATTCCCGAAAAGATTGAAAGCGATATCATGCCCTATACGCCTTTTCCGGTACGGCTGGACTCTTTGCAGGATGTGAAGAAAATTGCTTTTTTCTCCTATGATATTCATGCTTACGGTCTTTACGAAAACGGAAATCTGGTAAAATGGGGCCCCTCAAGTTTAGGTAAAAAAGCAACGCCTACCAAAAAGGGACTGATGTTCACCAACTGGAAAAAAGAAGTGGCCATTTCAACCTCAAATTCCGAATGGAAACTGAGATGGAATTTCAATATTCACAACACGGCAGGAATCGGCTGGCATCAGTATGATCTTCCGGGTTTCCATGCTTCGCATTCATGCCTAAGGCTGCTTGAAGAAGATGCAAAATGGATGTACAGCTGGGCCGATATGTGGGTCTTGTCTAAAGACGGAAATACGGTGGTTGCGAAAGGAACACCGGTAATCGTATTTGGTGAATCCGACTTTAATTCCAAGCCGTGGGTAAATCTTCTGAATGATCCAAAAGCCAATGATCTTTCTGTTGAAACGATGAATTCGGTTTTCGTACCGCATCTCAGTAAAATTCTGGAAGAACAGCAGAATTCAGAAAAAGTGAGGAGCGAGAAAATGCAGAATAATCAGTCCGGCAACAATGATAAGGAAGCTGCTTAAGCTTCGTCTTTTTTTTCAAAAGGCAGAGCGGCCTCAATAGCAAAACTGCGCAGCGCGGCCATTTCCCTTTTTGCTTTTTTCTGTCCGTATCTGGCGGCAAGATAGGTGAGAAGTATAAGAAAGAGTATACCGAAAGATACCGGCAGACCCCACTCGTAATCATCACTCTTAATCTGCGTTCCCACGAACCAGAAGGAAATGAAGACCATCCACAGAATACCGAGTGTAAAATACAGAAACATAAAAAGCGTCCAGATGGAAGAGTTCGGTCCGAAAACACCCCTTATCACGGTTTTTCCGTCTTCTTTTTCCGTTCTGAGTGAAAGGTTCGGTTTCCACAGGTTCTGTTCTTCGGTTTCTACATAAATTGTTGCGATTTCACGGTTGATATTGCCGGAAAACTCCTTTTGGTTTTTGCTGAGGTATTTTGTCAGATTTTTAGCAAACTCGTCCGGCGAAAGGTCAGTGTAAAATTTAAATCGGGGCCGTGTACTGATTCTGTTCAGGGTTGATATTTCAAGTTCTGGCTTCATAAGTTTATTATTCTTGGTAAGGAATCGGATCTTCGAGTCTGAAACTGAAATTCTGGGTTTCTCCTTTTCTCTTTACCGTAAAATTATACATTTTTCCTTCGTTGTGCGACATAAGGTCATTCAGTTTCTGTAAAGTTAATTTTGTAGTTTCTGTTCGGTTAACGGAAAGCAACACATCGCCTTTCTTTATTCCGGCTTTAAATGCCGGTGAATCTCTGCGCACGCCGGCTACTGCAAAAATCGGCTTCATTACCATTTTGTACTGGAAAGCATTGCTGACAACCGGAATATCATCTTTCTTTTCGGTGCTGTTAACAGGGTTTTCCACCTGTACAAATTCATTTACCCAGACACTTCCTTCATGCATAAAATCCAGACCGCTCATATTGAACAGAAAAGGATCACGAAAAAACCTGTTCTTTTTCAGATACATTTTTTTGTTCTGATAATCAAACAGAACGCTGAAGCGCTTCATTATTTCGCTGCCCACCGAACCTTTCCGATCCTTGGCCATATTCACATTCTGAATTGAATACTCGTCCGGCATTGCAGTCACCGGTTTTTCAAACTTAAAATTACCCAGAAAGAATTTTTTGATCCGGCTTCTTTTGCCGTAGATATCGCCGTTGAATCCGCGCCCCAGAAAATCCTCGATATTGGGACGGTTGTATACGAAATCTTTTATGAGCGACGGAAACAGCCAAACAGCATCGCTGTTGCCCAAATCAACCAATAGCTTTGAGTTTTCCTTCTCACCGTTCATCTGGACATTTGCCATGACGTATGGTTTGTTGTATTCGAGAGTAATCGGGAATGGCGAGTATTTCCTGGCTTTTCTCTGAACATCTTTCTGATCGCCGTAAACGGTAATTTTCCGCGAAGCATAATCGATCTCTACAGGATGATTTTTAAAGAAATAATAACCCAGGATTCCGTTTACAGGAATTCCTACATGCGACGAAAAATTGAAATCTTCATTAAGAATCATATAGACGGTGTGCCTGTCATCTGTAAACTGTTTTCCGGCAATAACTTTGTTGTTGATGGATTTCAGGCCCTGAACATCAATGTTTTCACCAAGACCGGAATACGTCATTTTTTCCACATCGTTGAAGTTGACTTCCTTGTTTTCAAGACTGAAAAGGAGTGTTTCGGAAACACCGGTATCCAGTAAGAAAGTGAGCTGTACACCGTTTAGAGTAACAGGAATGAAAATCAGATTGTTGATAAACTGGAATGGAATGGTTTCTTTTTTTACTTGTTCCGGCAGTACAAAACCGATTTTCTGTGCAGCAATTTGACTGCAGCAGAAAAGCATAGTAAGGAACCAAAGTTTCATAATACAGAAAGTTACAAAAAATTTATAACCGTTCTGTTAAAAATTTTAGCCGGTGAATTACGTTGCTGTGATGAGCCAATACCTTAATTTCAAGACGGCAAATCCATTCACCTACTGTTTAAAGCTGTACAGATGAAATCAGTTTTTAAGAAACAAACAGAAAATTTCAGAGCTTTATTTTTTGATCAATTTTGAAACTACGGTATTTAATGCGGTTTTAACTTCAATAAAGTAATTGCCTGGCTTTAAGCGATGAAGACTGATTGGTTGATTGTAAATTTTGCTGCTCAGCACTAATCTCCCTGCGGAATCATAAATTCTTAACGAAACTATTTTTTCTGAAGATTTCAGGTAAAGTAATTCTGTTGCAGGATTTGGGTAGATCACTACATCAGTATCAGATTCAGTTTCATTTACAGCAAGGAATCTATTGCATTCCTCATCCGGAGTATCGCCAAAGATTGTCCATCCTTTAATTCCGATAAGATAGCTTCGTGCAGTAACTGCTTCAGTGTGCGAATAAACCAGAGGAGCCGCGTTTCCAAGGTTAATATTAGATGGTGTATTGGTATTTTGTTTCCAGCTAAACAGTGTGTTGTCATAATTGTAACAGTTAATTCCGCTGTTGGTGAACATATTGAGCGCAGATGTAAGCTGCGGAAAATTCCATGAGCCGAGGTTCTGATTAAATGATGCGGCCCCTGAAAACATTCCGCTGAATGTAGTAACAGAAGATGTATTCCAATTACTAATATTTTGATTAAAACTTACTGCATTGTTAAACATATTATCCATCAATTCAACATTATGCGTATTCCAGGTCGAAATATCCTGATTAAAGCTTGTAGCATTCCTAAACATCCCACCCATAAACTGGGCCGCAGTGGTGTTCCAGGCACTTAAGGGTTGGTTGAAGGAAGTTGCAGATCTGAACATGTTTCTAAAATCTTGCACACTGGAAGTGTTCCAGTTATTAAGTGGTTGGTTGAAGGCAGAAGCTGATGAAAACATAAGTTCAGTTTCCAACACATTGTGAACATCCCAGTTTCCGATGGGCTGATTAAACTTTAGAGCACTGCCAAACATTGCATTCATGTGTAAAACATTAGAGGTGTTCCAATTTGCCAGCGGCTGGTTAAACTCTTTTGCAAGAAAAAAAGTAGTGCTCATATCGGTAACATTTTGTGTATTCCAGTTGCCAACTGGCTGGTTAAACAGATAACATCCCGAAAATGTTCCTTGTAAGGAAGTTACATTAGAAATATTCCAGTTGGACATTGTGTTATTTCCAACCAAACTGTTACACGCTGAAAACATGAGTTTCATGCTGGTAACATCGGTAAGATCCGGAATATCATTCGCAGTAACGTCCAGATAAATACATCCTGAAAAAGCACTTTCCATACTTTGCCAAGCAATGTTTCCCCATTGGGTTACCGCCATAATTTTGTAATTATCGCCAGTACGACCAGAGCTCGAATTTGAATCGCCTAAAAACCTAATTTGGTTGAAACTCCCTGTTCCATTGCTTACCTTAACACGATAGGTCGCTGCATTTTGATTAGGATTGAAAGGAGATCCAAAATCAATTAAAACTTGATTTGCAGAAGTTACATTTGAAAGTAAACCGTTATGGTCAGGGTAGTTAACCTCTTCCCAGTATATGTCGTATCCTGTTCCTATCCCTGGAAACCAAATCTGCTGATTTGAGGATTGAAAAGGTACATTCTCCACATTATTTACAGACTGATCATTGGAAGGTTGCCAAATGGTAATGAATTCGTTTTGCGAGTATAAAACAGAAGATATGATGAGTGCAAGAAAAAATACAGTTTTTGACATGATGTATGAATTTTTATAAAGATAAAAAATAATTCTCCGCAAAAAAAAATCCCCGAAATTTCGGGGAGTTATTCATAGGTCTTCAGACTTCCGTCTTCCAACTCTTAATATCTGTAATATTCCGGTTTGTATGGTCCTTCAACCTCTACACCGATATATTTTGCCTGCTCGTCTGAAAGCGTTTCCAGTTCCACACCGATTTTTTTCAGGTGAAGCATCGCTACTTTTTCATCGAGTTTTTTCGGAAGCATGTATACTTTGTTTTCGTAAGCTTCGGAGTTCGTCCAAAGTTCAATCTGAGCCAAAGTCTGGTTCGAGAATGAATTCGACATTACAAAACTTGGGTGTCCTGTTGCGCAACCAAGGTTTACCAAACGTCCTTCAGCAAGGATGATGATGTCGTTTCCGTCAACGTTGTAAATATCAACCTGTGGTTTAACAGTAGATTTTGTTGAACCGTAGTTTTTGTTCAGCCAAGCCATATCGATTTCATTGTCGAAATGTCCGATGTTACAAACGATGGTTTTATCCTTCATTTTTTTGAAGTGTTCACCCGTAACAATATTGAAGTTTCCTGTTGTTGTGATGATGATATCTGCAGTTTCGATTACGTTTTCAAGTCTTTTCACTTCGTAACCTTCCATTGCTGCCTGAAGCGCACAGATCGGATCGATTTCAGTAACGGTAACGATAGAACCTGCACCTCTGAAAGAAGCGGCCGTTCCTTTACCAACGTCACCATAACCGCAAACAACCACTCTTTTTCCGGCCAACATTACGTCAGTTGCTCTTCTTATTGCATCTACTGCAGATTCTCTACAACCATATTTGTTGTCGAATTTAGATTTAGTTACAGAGTCATTCACGTTGATGGCAGGCATAACCAAAGTTCCGTTTGCCATTCTTTCATACAGTCTGTGAACGCCGGTTGTCGTTTCTTCAGAAAGACCTTTGATATCTTTTGTCAATTCAGGATATCTGTCGAAAACCATGTTCGTTAAATCTCCACCGTCGTCAAGAATCATGTTCAGCGGTTTTCTGTCTTCACCGAAGAATAAAGTCTGCTCAATACACCAGTCGAATTCCTCTTCGTTCATTCCTTTCCATGCGTAAACCGGAATTCCTGCAGCAGCAATGGCAGCAGCAGCGTGATCCTGAGTGGAGAAAATATTACAGGAAGACCAGGTAACATCAGCGCCAAGCGCAACCAAAGTTTCAATTAAAACCGCAGTCTGGATCGTCATGTGAAGACAACCTGCGATTCTTGCGCCTTTCAGCGGTTGAGACGGACCGTATTCTTCACGGATTGCCATCAAACCGGGCATTTCAGCTTCAGCAAGCTCTATTTCTTTGCGTCCCCATTCTGCAAGGGAAATGTCCTTTACTTTGTAAGGAACGTATTGTGTTGTTGTTTCCATCTAGAAAATATATTAAAACTGTTTTATTTCAGGACTTTGTCTTGAAGAAAAGTCATAAAATTTTTGCAAATTTACGAACAATAATCTGCGCTGCAAAATATGCCTTTTTACCAAGATTTTACCGACGAAAACGCGACCATACTTTTCTGGAAATACGATGAAACCGACTCTTTTAACAGTGAGGAACTGATTGAGCCGGAAAACAGCGCAAAAGTGGAGCAGTACCACCCCAAAAAACTAACGGAATATCTGATGATCCGACAGATGCTCAAAAATCAGCTTCCGGAGCATAAAATTCTGTACAGAACCATCGGGCAGCCATATCTTTTTCCAAAGGATTATTTTATTTCGATAACGCATTCCTATCCGTTTGCGTCGCTCGCAATTTCCAAAAAAAGAGTAGGGATTGATATCGAGAGGATTATGCCGAAAATTTTGCGCGTGAAACACAAGTTTCTTCATCCAACAGAGATTCCGTGGACCTTAAATGAAAATGAAGTGGAATTTCTTACGGTAATCTGGGTGATCAAGGAAGCGCTGTACAAACTTCACCCCTGTAAATACTGGTCGCTGAAGAATTTCTATGAAGTGGAAAAGTTTTCTCTGGACAGTCTTTCGGAAATAAAGTGCCGCGTTTTCGATGATGATTTTGAAGACTGTTACATCGCCAGAGTGGCTAAAATTGAGGATTTCTACTTTGCCATTATCGAGGAAAACCACAAAATCAATTTCAAAATTCAGCCGGAAAGTCCGTTCTAATTACGCTACATCTTTGTAATAGTTTTCCACTGCTTTTCGCTGTTCATGAACAACATCGTAGAGCAGTTCAAGGATTTCGCGGATGTTTTTCAGCTGAGTAAGCTTTGTTATTCTTTGCGGATCGCGAAGGTCGAAGTGTTCGTTTTCATCAATTTCCTTTTTGCGCTTCTGAAGCATTTCTTCCACCAAATCAGTAGGCTGAATACTTTTTTCTGAAGAAACTTCCGAATTTATGGTTCCGTTTTTCAGCAGTGATTCGGTTTTACGGAGTTCTGTTGAGATTTTCGTGTCCCATTTTTCAAAATCAATTTCAGTGAAATTCTCACTTCCCGCATACTGTGAAAGTGAGGCAGTATAAGCTGTAATCAGATGCGAAGTATTCACAAACTGATGAACCATTTCCAGTTTCTTCTGCTGGTTTTTCGGGTCGGAAAGCATCCGCTGAAAATTATCGGAAACGTTGGCCAGACTGATAATCGCATCTTTACGCTGAACCTTGTAATGCTCAACACTGAATTCCGGATCTTCAAACTTTTTCATCACCGATTTGAAGTATTTGAAATTGGCCAGATTCGATATCTGCATTAGCTGCAGATTCTGCGTATGTTCCCATACCGGAAACACAAAATACGAAACGGCAAAAGCAATGATGCCGGCAATGGCAGTATCCAGAATCCGGTCTTTGAAAATCAGGTTTACATTACCCGGATTCAGAAAATTAAATGCTATGAAAACGTAGATGGTCATAAAAAATACAGACCAAGCGTATTTATCTTTGAGCAGCGCAAAACAGAGAATCATGCTGGTGAGCAGTATTCCGAGGAGCACACTGCTGTTGGTAATCAGTTGCAGCAGGAAATAAGCTACAATACCGCCTGCGACTGTTCCGTAAAGCCGAAGCAGGTTGCGGTGCTTGGTCGTACTGTACGCAGGCCGCATAATCGCAATAATTGTAATCAGAATCCAGTAAGAATGCCCGATTCCGAGGAAATGAAGTTTTGAAACGGCATATCCAGTCAGAAGCGCAAGTGTTATCCTGATGGCATGCCGGAACTGTCCGGACTTAAGCGAGAAATTATTCCGAAAAACCTTAAAATTGAGTTTTTCCTGTTTTGGAACAAACTTTTCAAAATCTAGACCTGTTGAAAGCGATTTTGCAATTTTTGTATTCTGGGAGAACACCTTAAAAATGGTTTTTACATCTTCCGTTACTTCATGTATCCGCAGAAGTGCCATCCGGAGCGACATGAAATCTTCCAGCGTGTTGGAAGAAAGCCGGCGGTTTCTGAGGTTGAAATAATCATCGTAAACCTGTTGAATCTCATAATCGATATCATAAGACGGCTGCGCTTTCTGTCCGCTCTGCAGCGCGATTCCAATCCTGCTGATTTCTTCCGAAAGTTTAAGCAGATAATCGTGAACTTTTTGAAGAACACCGGAATGACCGAAGTTTTGGTGCAGTTTTTTGTAATCCTGATCGGAAGTCATCAGTTTTTCATAAAAATCAATGGAATTCAGGAACATCAGCATCAGAAGCCGGCTGTAAGTAGTGGACTCATTTACTAGCGTTCTGGTTTTGAAAACCACTTCACGTGTTTCTTCCTGCAGATTTTTCAAGACCACCTGTTTGGCGATTACTTCTTTATACAACTGGTCAGTATTCGGATTTTCAGCATAAAATTTTGCTTTGATTTTCAGATATTCCGAAAGCTGAATATAATTTTCACCAATGAGCTGCGATGCCAGTTTATAGGGCTGAATTTTTGAAACCAAAAGAAAAATCAGCAGAAACCACACGCAGCCGGCAAAGAAGATCAGCAGACTCTTCAAGATTTCTGTTCCGGTGAGATGCCCGTCGATAAAAATTGAAAATACTACAAGCGTAAGGCCTCCGACTGCCGCAAAGCGCTGACCGTATACGCCAATCATCGTGAAAAACATTCCGAAAACGATAATTTCAAGGTAAATAAGTGGCGGGAAATCCTTCAGAAAACTGGCTGTTGCCGCAACAAAAAGAAAGGAAAAAACAGCTAAAATGAGTGCATTTCTTCTGCGTATAAACGGCCCTGTCATATCGGTTAGTCCGACAAAACTGGTTCCGAGCGGAAAAAGAAAATAGTCTTTCAGCAAACCAAAATAAGCCAGAACAATACTCGGAATTACAATTGCAAGCGCAATCCTGGTTCCGGAATAAATATACTGGCTTGTGACGAATTTCTGTATTTCGGATTTGTAATTCAACGGTTATGATTTACAGTTTTTTGGAATGAAAAAAGCCCCGACATCATCGGAGCTTTACTTATAATCTTAGAGAAATTAATAGTCTACATTAGAAGTTTCGTCGCCGATATTCCAGGTAAGTCCAAATCTCAGCGTGTTATCAAGTGCTGAATTCAGTTTAGACATATTGATCAGGTAAGAAACATCAAGCTGAAAAGCATTGTACTTCAAACCGATACCGGCTGTTGCAAACTGTCTTGCTCCCTGTACTTCACTTTCATGGAAATAGCCGCCGCGCACAGCAAACATTTCATCGTAGCTGTATTCCAAGGCGCCGCTCAGCATTACACTTTTTTCATTTTTGAATGATTTTCCGATTCCGGACATCACTCCCACGTTTGGTACTTCACGAATCGGGGCGCCTGTTCTCGGGTTTGTACCGACCACTACTGAACCTGGAACTAAAATTTTGGATGCTTCACCGGAGATCCCGATTCTGTTCATGTCATCAACAAAAACATCGTAACCAACACCCAACCTTGCCATTGTAGGAAGATAAGTTCTGCTTTCTTCATCACCGGTGTAATCCAGTTTCGGACCTAAGTTCTGCACGGCAAAACCGGCATTAATTCTGTTGTCCATTCCACCCAGTCCTGAAAATCTTGGTGTGGAGTAGTAACCGGAAACATCAACTGCAAATGAATTGGCAGCTTTCAGTGTTGTATCGGTATTGAATCCTCCTGATAAATCGGAACGAATAAAGCGTCCAGTTACAGCTGCCGAAAAAGTGTCAAAAAGTCTAAGCGCATAAGCTACATCAATAGCGAATTCGTTCGGTTTTGCGGTACCTTCATTGGCAATAACGTTGTTGTCAACAATTCTCGTCAGGTCTACTGCACCCATGTTAAAGTAATAAATACTCGCGGAAATCGTTGAGCTCTCTTCTTCACCAATAAAAGTATAGTAGGAACCGTAAAGCAAGAAAACGTCATTCGTCAGTTTTCCCATGTAAGGGGTATAGTTAATACCTAAACCGGAAACATTTCTGCTGAAAGGATATTTAGCGGCATTCCAAAACTGAGAATAAACATCAGCAGAGGTTGCAACACCCTGATCTCCCATACCACCAGCTCTTGCATCAGGCGCTACTCTAAGAAAAGGGGCACCGGTAAGTACAGGGTTAAACTCCTGTGCTGCAGCGGCTACGCTGATTCCCAGTCCTAATCCTAAAAGCAGTCTTTTTGTGAAATCCATATAGTTCTATTTTAATCTTTCAAATATAAATAATTATTTTAATATCACCATCTTTTCTACCGCCGTAGCGCTGCCTTTGCATTTGTCCTGATTCTGGCTTCTTGCAAAAATCTTAAAGATGTA